>PKCI01000173.1 GCA_002862135.1 Verrucomicrobiota bacterium
ATGTGGGTGGAGAAGAGAATGGCCTTGTCCTCACCCATGCGGCTGATGAGCTGGCGGACTTCGTGTTTCTGGTTTGGATCGAGACCGTCGGTCGGTTCGTCAAGGATGAGAATTTCCGGGTCGTGGATGATGGACTGAGCAAAACAGGTTCGGTGACGGTAACCTTTGGAAAGGGTATCCACGCTCTGGTGGCGAACCGGCTCCAGGAAAGTAGTTTCGATGGCCCTATCGACAGCAGCGTCGAGTTCTCCGGCAGGTATGCCTCTCATTTCGCCGGCGAAGCGAAGGAAACCCTCCACAGTCATATCCGAGTAGAGTGGGGCAGCTTCGGGAAGATATCCGATCTTGGCCTTCGCGGCAATCTCACTGTCTTCAATATCAGCTCCGTCGATGCTGACTTTACCGAGGGTTGGCGGTATGTAGCCCGTAACCATTCTCATGGTAGTTGACTTGCCGGCTCCATTAGGGCCGAGAAATCCGAGGACTTCTCCTTTCTTCACCGTAAAGGAAACGCCGTCCACGGCGACCTTACTTCCGAAATGCTTGTGCAGATCTTCGACTTCTATCATCGCTGATTACCAGATAAGTGTTTGGGGTTAAGCGGAGGGGCTCCACTGGTTTGTTTGGAAAATACCGAAATTTTCAGATTTAAATTAAACTTTGAATTCGGAGGGGGGTTTGCCCAATGTATTCCCTCCCAGAATAGTTAATCGCAAGGAAAAAGTTTACATAGTAAATCACGTATTTGTGACCACAATTCTCCCTATCCCTATGAAGTTGATCAGTTGGAACGTGAATGGCATCCGCGCCGTCTTGAAAAAAAACTTCCTCGAATTTCTTGAGGACCATCGGCCGGACCTGCTGTTACTGCAGGAAGTGAAGGCGGAACGGGAGCAGGTGGATGAAGATTTCGAGGGTGCGGGCTGGGAGGTTTACTGGAATCCCGCGGTGAAAAAGGGGTATTCCGGAGTGGCCGCCCTGAGCCGCACGCCCGTGATCTCTGCGACCAACGGTATCGGAATCGAGGAGCATGATCAGGAGGGTCGAGTCATTACCCTCGAATATAATGCCTTCTACGTCGTTGGTGTTTACACTCCGAACGCCCAGAATGAACTCAGGCGCCTCGACTATCGAATGAAGTGGAATGCTGACTTTCTAGCCTACGTCAAAGAACTCGAGAAAAAGAAGCCGGTTATTTTTGCCGGTGACCTCAATGTATCTCATACCGAGATTGACCTGGCCCGACCCAAGGCGAATCGAAAGAATGCCGGGTTCTCCGATGAGGAGCGCGCCGGCTTTGATGACATTCTTTCGGCCGGTTTCGTCGATACCTTTCGGCACTTTCATCCCAATGAGGCGGGTCATTATTCGTGGTGGAGCTACCGGGGAGGTGCCCGGGCCAAGAACGTGGGGTGGCGACTTGATTACTTCTGCGTGACTGACAGCCTGATGGGCCAGGTGAAGTCAGCGAGGATCCTGAGTGATGTGATGGGATCAGATCACTGTCCTGTGTTGTTAGAGATCGGCTAGGACTGCTCCGACAACCACGCCCGAAATTTTTCCAACGCTTGACCGCGGTGGCTCATGCCGTTTTTAATTTTTTCGGGTAACACCCCGAACGAATCTTCACAGCCTTCGGGGATGAAAAGTGGATCGTAGCCGAAGCCGCCTTCTCCAGTCATGCTGTCAGCGATGCGTCCTTCGACAGCTCCATCGAATACAGCGAGCACTTCTCCGCCTCTGGCGACGGTGATGACGCAGCGGAAGCGGGCGCTCCTTTCTTTTCCTTCGTGCTCCGGTTTTCCCAGTTCTTCCATCAACTTGTCGCGATTGGTGGCGTCGGTTGCGTTTGCGCCCGAGTAGCGGGCGGAGTAAATTCCGGGTGCTCCATTGAGGGCGTCGACTTCAAGCCCGGAGTCATCGGCAATGACGAAGGCATCCGGCAGAGCATTGCTGGCGGCGAGAGCTTTGATGGCCGAATTCTCAGCAAACGTGGAGCCGTTTTCCTCGGGCTCCTCCATGTCGAGGAGAGTGGTCAGGTCCGCCACGTCATCGAAGAAGTCAGAGAGCATAGCGCGGAACTCGCCGGTCTTGTGGGCGTTGTGGGTGGCGACGAGGAGGTTGGGCATGGGGGAGTTTTGAGTTTCCGATGAGAAGTTTCAAGAGGAGAAGCGATCGGGCTGTGTCACCTACGCAAGATGGCTCAGGCCCCGGCTTCATGAATCCTCCGCGATCTCTGCCAACCGGAAATTTCGGCTTTGAAAGCTATCCGCGCACCGCATCAATAAACGCGCGAACCAATGCCAAGTCTTTGACCCCCGGCTTTGATTCAACGCCGCTGGCGGCATCGACCCCTTCGGGACACACTTGCTTCACGGCCGCGGCGACATTGTCGGGAACAAGGCCTCCGGCGAGGATGATTTGTCGATCGGGCCATTGCTGCACCGCTTGAGCTCCCAGGGTCCAGTCCATAGTCTCGCCACTGCCGCCGTATTCCGCCGGTGCGTAGGCATCTAGCAGCAGCGTGGTTCCGGGATAGGCCCCAGCAGCGTTGAGCATGGTCGCGTCTTTCACTCCCATGGCGCGAAAGACGGGCAAACCCTGTTGGATCAGAGACTCAACTCGGTCGGATGTTTCGTCTCCGTGGAGTTGAATCCAGTCGATGCCGCCAGAGTCTGCGATGCGTTTCAACTCATCGTCGCTGGCATTGACGGTTACCGCGACGCGCCGAACCGCATCACTGATTTCCTGAAGCCAGGGTAGGGCTTCGAAGAGCGCAATGAAGCGCTTGGACTTGGGATAGAAATTGATGCCAAGCGCGTCGGCCCCGGCATCGATAACATCTGCAGCCTGTTCACCGCTACGGATACCGCAAATTTTGACCGCAACGCGACCCGGGCTCGTGGAGAACACGGGTCGGTCGCTCATGGTCAAAAAGGTTACAGTTTAGCGAGAGAGTCGTCCAGCGCGGCGAGCAGGCCCGCGATGGTCTCCTCGGTCTCGTCTCCCATATTGGACAGACGGAAGGTCTTACCCTTGATTTTGCCATAGCCGCCGTCGAGCTGCTTTCTGTGGTCTTCGCGCATGATCTGGACCAGCCTAGCCACGTCGATGTCCCTGTTGTTCTTCACTGCAGTGAGCGATTTGGAACGGAAACCCTCAGGGGCGAATAATTCGAAGCCGTTGGCAACAACCCACTCGGCCACAGTATTGTTGAGCTTATCGTGGCGGGCGAAACGGTTCTCGAGGCCTTCTTCGAAGATGACGTCGAGCTGGTGGCGCAGTCCGTAGATGGCGGAAATGCATGGTGTGCTCGGGGTCATGGACTTCTCCTGGTTCTTCTTGAACTCGTGAAAGTCGAAATAGTAGCCGCGGTCTTCAATCGTGGCGGCGCGCTCAAAGGCGGCATCTGAAACGGTGAAAATGCCAAGTCCAGGAGGCAGGGCGAGAGCCTTCTGGCTACCGGTTAGCAGCACGTCGATACCAAGCTTGTCGAACTCGATCGGAACGACGGAGAAACTGGAGACCGTATCGGTCACGAGAAGGACGTCGTCGTATTTATTGACGACGGCAGCAACTTTCTCGAGCGGGTTCATCACGCCGGTGGAGGTCTCGTTGTGAATGAAAGTCACGACGTCGAATTCGCCAGTGGCGAGCTTGGCATCCACGTCGGCGGGATCAACCGGAACACCCCATTCATACTGAAGCGCTTCGGCCTCTTTTCCGCAGCGGCGGGCCACGTCGACCCATTTGTCGGAGAAAGCACCGGAACAACAACAGAGCACCTTCTTCGCAGCGAGGTTGCGAAGGGCGCCTTCCATGATACCCCAGGCGGAGGAGGTGGAAAGGAAGACGGGCTGCTTGGTGCCCATCATCTCCTGTAGGCGAGGATGGATATCATCGTAGAGGGCTGTGAAGTCCTTGGAGCGGTGCCCGATCATGGGGGTCGCCATGGCTTCGTAGGTTCCCTGGGAAACCTCCACAGGGCCCGGGATATGCAGTCTGATGTGATCGCTCATGGTGGGCGCAATAAGGACGAGCTTGGCGAAATCACAATCTGAAAATCACCTCTGCTCCCGATATTACGAAGGATTCGCCGAAGTAGACTCAGGGAGCTCGAATGGAGGTTGGTTGGCACGCCGCCGGATCCAATTGACCGCCTTGTTGAGCGGACCAAGCTGAACCAATCTGATTTCGAGTTGGCGCTTGCCGGGGAAATTCATCAGGAGTAGACCGATCAGCACCGTCAGCAGTCCTTGTCCGGGAGTCACGAACATGATGATACCGCCGACGACGAGGATCCCTCCAATGAGATTTTTGAGGACAAGAAAGCGGATGCGCAGCAGCGCATGCTGATCGCGAATCGCTTCCGCGCCTTCGCTGCTTTCAAGGAAGTAGTCGCTGGGCAGTCGGCGAATGATCACGGGCACCGCGATGGCGCTGATGATCAAGGTGACCAGAGACATGCTCCCAATCCAGGCAAAGAGAGTGTCATGCTGGTTGATCCACTTCCAGGCGGCCGACCACGTTTCTAAAAACCACTCCATTAGCAACGATGGGGTGCAGCGGTGAGAGGATCAATCGAAATCCCGTGAGCGGGGCTCGCGGTGCGAGGTGCTTTCGCTGGTCGGGGAGGTCACGAAAGGACCGCCGGCAAGCGGGGCCTTTTCAGTGAATGCAACCTCGGGCAGTTCGGTGGGGCGACCGGCGAGGGGGAAGTCTTTGCGCAGGGGGTGATAGGGGTAACCCTCCCACATGAGAATGCGACGGTGATCGGCGAGCCCGTTGAATTCAATCCCCATCATGTCGTAGACTTCGCGCTCGTGCCAGATGGCCGTCTTCCAGATATTGGTGACAGAGTCGACTTTCTCGTCTTCGGCAACCTTGAACTTGATACGGAGATGGTGGTGGGCTCCGTTGCCGAGGGCGTAGAGCTCATAGACCATTTCGAAGCGGGGTTCCTCGCCGAGGAAGTCAATGCTGCTGATGTCGACGAGATAGTCGAAACCGAGGTCTTCGCAGCAATATTTGAGAATGGCATGGGCCTGAGCCTTTTGAACGATCACGGTGTCTTCGCCGCGAAACCCGATCGCGTCGATGATGGCTTCGTCGAATTTGTCTTTAATGGAAGAAAGCGTGGTGCTCATGCTTCGTTTCGATGGCGTGGACTACGAGCCAGCAGCTTCGAGGGTGCGGGCGCTGTCGGCTTGGAAGTGGGCCATGGCGGACTCTTCTTCGGTAACTTTCCGCTGCAGCTTCATAAGGCCTTCGAGAAGAGCCTCGGGGCGCGGCGGGCAGCCGGAAACGTAAACGTCGACCGGAATGAGATTGTCGATGCCCTGGAGGGTTGCGTAGCTGCGATACATGCCACCGGAGGAGGCACAGGCACCCATGGCGATGCACCATTTGGGCTCGGGCATCTGGTCCCAGATCCGCTTTACGGCCAGAGCCATTTTGTAGGTGACCGTGCCAGCAACGATCATGACGTCAGCCTGGCGGGGCGAAAATCGCATCACCTCAGCGCCGAAGCGCGCGATGTCGAAGCGAGAGGCACCTGACGCCATGAGCTCAATCCCGCAGCAGGCCAGTCCCATGGGCATGGGCCAAAGCGAGTTGGAGCGCATCCAGTTGATGGCGGCGTCCGCCTTGGTGAAAATGACGTTGCCTTCGATCTTGGAGTCGTAGGCGGCGTGTTGCGTATTTTCTTCAGGCATCGGGAAAAGGCACGAATTCAAGATAGGTTACGTCCGCCAGAGCCCCGGGCAAACACTTTGTGAAAAATTTCACAAGCTCAACTTTCGATGCAGAAAGGGTTTACGAGCCCAAGTATGTCGAGGACGGGGCTTGCCAGAGGGAACTGGGCGAGTTTAGCTTTTGGCCATGAAAATCCCTGCCCGCATCTTCCTTCCCCTGATCCTGTTTGCCGTGCCCGTCATGGCGGACGACAAAAAGGCGGCTGAAGAGGGCAAAAGAGACGGAGCAGGCGAAGAAGCTGGTGCCCCAGAAGAGGAAACCTCTGAAACAAAGCACACGGGCACTTTCGGAGGAAAAGAGCTCTCCTACACCGTCACGGCGGGGACCATGACGGTATCAAAGAAAGAAAAGGATCCGGCGGCCTCGATGTTCTACGTGGCCTATGTGAAGGACGGGGTAAAGGACCCGGCCGATCGCCCGATCGTGTATTGCTTCAACGGCGGGCCCGGTTCCTCGGCGGTGTGGCTTCACTTGGGGGGATTCGGTCCCAAGCGCGTCGAGATGACCGCCGACGGCATGATGCCGAAGCCGCCCTTCCGACTGGCTGACAATCCTCACTCCATCCTGAAAGTTGCGGACCTGGTTTTCATCGACCCGGTCAGCACCGGATTCAGCCGTTCTCAGGATAAAGAAAAGGTGAACGAGTTTCACGGTTTTCGGGGTGACCTCGATTCCATGGCCGAATTCATTCGCCTCTACACGACTCGAAATGAGCGTTGGCTTTCGCCTAAATTCCTGGCTGGAGAGAGCTACGGTGCTTTCCGGGCAGCCGGACTAGCTCACACCCTGCACAAAGATTTTGGCTTCTACCTAAACGGGGTTGTCCTCGTGTCCGGTGTGCTGAGCTTCGATACGATGTGGGGGACGGATCTTTCCTTCATCACCTTCCTCGAGGCCATGAGCGAAGTCGCTGCTTACCACAAGAAGCTCGATCAGAAACTGCTTGAGAACCCCGAGGGGCGCCGCGAGGAAGTCGAGACCTTCGCCAAGGGCGACTACGCGTCCGCTCTCCTGCAGGGCAGGCGCCTCAGTGAAGCAGACCGCGAAGCGATTGCGACCCAGGTCTCACGCTACATCGGGCTCGAGGTGGAAACGGTGAAGCGCTTCAATCTGCGGGTGCCGCCCAGCTACTTTCGAGAGGAGTTGCTCAAAGAAGCGGGAGTCATGCTGGGCCGGTTCGACGCACGGGTGACGGGCAAGGACGGGGATCTCGCCTCGGACTATCCGGATTTTGATCCAAGCTACTCAGTGGTTTACGGGCCATACTCTGCCACCCTGAATGATTATATTCGTCGTGAGCTGAAATATGAGAGTGACCTGATCTACGAGATCCTGAGCCGTCGCGTTCACCCGTGGAATTACAAGGATGACTTTGTCGGGGAGACAATCACAGTGACGCCGAAACTGGCGGCTGCCATGTCGGAAAATCCTGCCCTGAAAGTCATGGTCAATGTCGGCTATCAGGATCTGGCGACCCCTTACTCGGCGATCCGCCACAGTATTGATCACCTCGATATGGATCCGTCCTTTCTCGACAACATCGAATACACCTTCTACGAGGGCGGTCACATGATGTACACGATCGAAAAGTCGAACGAGGAATGGAATAAAGATGTGGCCGAGTTCATTGAGCGAAACTCGGGGGATTAGTGATTAGTTGGCAGTGAATAGTGGGTCGTGTTATGTCAGGCGGCTGAGCCACCACTAAAAACTAATCACCAATATCTACCCACTGAAAATCTCGGCTAGCCGAGATTTTCTTCAATCCGGCGGCAGACTTCCTCAACATTCTCGCGGCTGTTGAACGCGGAGATTCGGAAGTAGCCCTCACCGGCAGCGCCGAATCCGGCACCGGGAGTGATGACGACCTGGGCACCTTCGAGCATGCGGTCAAACATGTCCCAGGAGGTGACGCCTTCAGGACAGCCCACCCAGACGTAGGGTGCGTTGATGCCGCCGTAGACATCGAGGCCGATTTTTTCGCAGGCTTCACGAAGCAGCTTCGCATTACCCATGTATCCTTCGATGAGAGCAGCGACCTGCTGCTTGCCTTCCTCCGAGAAGACGGCGGCGGCACCGCGCTGGACAGGGTAACTGGCGCCGTTGAACTTGGTGCTGTGGCGGCGGGACCAGAGCGGGTGGATGGACTGCTCTTCACCGCTTTCGGTGTAGCCCTTGAGTTCTTTCGGAATCACGGTGTAGGCGCAGCGCGTTCCGGTGAAGCCACCGTTCTTAGAGAAAGAGCGGAATTCGATGGCGCACTCTTTAGCTCCGTCGATTTCGAAGATGGAGTGGGGGACGTCGTCTTCCTGGATAAAAGCTTCGTAGGCGGCATCGTAAAGAATTATCGCCTGGTTCTCCTTGGCGTAGGCTACCCAAGCTTCGAGCTGGGCACGGGTTGCGGCGCCGCCGGTCGGGTTGTTGGGGTAGCAGAGGTAAATCAGGTCGACCTTTTCGTTCGGGATGGCGGGAACGAAATCGTTTTCAGCGGTGCAGGGAAGGTAAACAAGACCTTCGTAAGCGCCGTTTTCATCCGCTTCGCCGGTGTTGCCGATCATCACGTTGGTGTCGACGTAAACGGGGTAAACCGGATCGGTGATCGCGATCTTGTTACCGGGGCCGAAGATGTCGAGGATGTTGCCGGTGTCACACTTGGAACCGTCAGAAACGAACACTTCATCCGCGCTGATGC
>PKCI01000182.1 GCA_002862135.1 Verrucomicrobiota bacterium
CCGATTTGAACAATGTCACCCTCGCTGCCGGCAGGGTTATTAATACTGCCGCCACCGCCGGCATTTTCGAGACCTGAAATTCCTTTCACGTAATTGTCCACCGACACGGAGATATCACCACTGAAAGTACCAATCATTTCGTTCACACCTCCGTGGCCGACGCGAACGCCGGCGAACTCCTGGTTAGCAGCAGAAGAACTGCCCAGCATGTCTAGAAAACCACCCTCCACGGTCACATCTCCGGAAAGATTGCCGAAGCTCTCCATGCCACCATGACCGATCTGATTGAAGCTGCGGTTGCCTCCACCACGCATCAAAATACCGCCAGACTCGGAAACGACAGAAATGTCTGCTCCAACCACCTCGATGGAGGCGCCAATACGATTGGCTTGGTTGGCATTGTTGCTGCCGCCATGGCCGATCATGACATGCGCGTCGGCGGCACCAGTACCAGTGAGGCTGACCAACGACTTCGTACGAACATTGATGTTGCCTGAAGCAGATGTCGCTCCACCATCAAACCGGAAGTATCCAATTTGCGTAAACTCGTCAGCTCCATTGCCGGCTGAGGCCAGGAGCACACTACCGAAAAGGTTGGTTTCGCCACCGGCGGATCCTACTGCCACTTCTCCGAACTGGCCGGAATTCAGCAGCAACGCTCCTCCCTCGTTGCCATAATTACCGAAATTAGCAGGGTCAGACAAGGTCGCGAAGGAAATGTCGCCAGCGGCTCCCTCACCCCCGCCAGGAAGACTGGAAGAGGTTGGATCAAAAGCGAAGCTGTCGGATCCAGTACCATCCCAGCCAGCAACGATGTTAATATTACCCGCACCATCGTTCTGAATGTTGTCGTCCACGATGACGTTTCCGTGGGCAAACAGGCTGAGGTGATTGGTCGAGTTGTAGAAAAGATTACCGCCGCCGTTCCGGACGGTAATGTTACCGAGATCCGTTTCGGAGGAACTGGTGTGAATCACCACGTTACCGCCGCCCAGTGCGCTGATAAGAGCGGCTTTCGTAATATCTCCACCTGCCCCGATGGTGACGTTGGTCGGATCCAGCAACAGGGTTCCCGAATTACCACTGGCGGAGAGGGTGGAAACGAATCCGTCAAACTGGAGAGTGCCGAATCCGGAAACTTCAACGAAACCTCCGTTTCCGACTCCGTGTGCCTCCGCAAGAATTTCGCCATTAAAAGTGGTGTCGCCATCAGACCATACAACCACAGTACCGGCGTTGCCAATTCCGCCGTCAGCGATGACGAGTGAACCAGCCTCGACGGTGGAGGTCTGCGAATTGCCAAGATCGGGATCTGCCCCCTGAAATCCGCCGCCGATCCGGGCGCTACCACCGTCTACCCTTCCTGAGACATTCACAACAGCGTCAGCTCCCACAGAAGTCCCCGTACCAGTGATGTCAAAACTGCCTCCGTTTCCGATCGATCCGGAAGCATCAACCGCGCCATTTAATGTCGCCGCAGAGGTCGCAACGAGTGAAGCAGCTCCACCAACGGAACCGCTCACGTCGATAGAAGCCTCGCCTCCAACCACGATGTTAGTTGCATTGACATTCACGTCTCCACCTACCTGACCGCTAACTCCTGCTGCGTCGAGAGAACCCGCCTCCAGCAAGACTGAGCCGCCGCCAATGTCGATCTGGCCACCACTGCCGTTCTGATTGCGGGCGCTGATGGTTCCCGTGTTGATGATCGTTCCCTGGCTGCCGGCACTCAGCATCACGCGTCCCCCGCGAACGCTGGCTCCGTTAGCGCGCACAACACCGGTGTTTTGAATGGCGAGGCCGTAAGCATTACCAGTCGTCTTAAACTCCACTACAGCAGCATCCACCGAACCGGAGTTATCGATTCCAACTGCACCACCAGGCCCGGCACCCTGGACAGAAATAGTGGCACCTGAGATTCCCTGTTCCACGAGAATGTCACCCCCGGACCCGAAAGCCACTGTGCCGTCCGGCGCGCTCACCGCTCCAGCATTCTGAAGGAAATTACCGAGGAAGACCACATCGCCGCCCGAACTACTGACTGCACCATAGTTCGTGATTCCTGTGCCCGTGTTGCCTTGGAAACGGTTTGATCCTCCGTCGAGAAAGTCACCGTCGTCAATGTCCAAAGTCGACATGGTCAGCATACCGGCCACATCAACCAAACCGTTCGGTCCAACCACAATCCCGTTTGGGTTAACCACGATGACCGAGCCATTGGCATTAAGAGAGCCATAGATGGCGGAAGGGTTACCACTGACAACCCTGTTCAACGCAACAGAGTTAACACCCGGCTGGTTGAAAGTCGTGACTTCGCCGCTGTCGATCGAAAATCCCTGCCAGTTAATCACAGCGGAGTTGCTGGTCTGACTGACATTCAGGTTGGCCGTCCCAAGTCCCTGAAAGTTCGCGCCACCGGCGACCACATTCGGTCCGTAAGGATTTGCCTGTAAAGGCACGGGAAGAACAGAAAGCCCAGGGACGAGTGTTGCCAGGATCAGAGCCTTCAATTTGACGCTTCTGCGAAGAGTGGGTGCAATTGTCTTCATGTATAACGTAGGTGATCGACGTTGAGGGATATGATTCCCTCGGAACGCCAACATCCTTAACAGTCTAAACAGTAATGGAATGACAGCATTTGAGGGGGTTGTAAATCCAAAATTCAGGATTTTTAACTCATTTCTAACCGTCATTGTCATTCATCAGAAGGGCGTGACACCGTTGCAAATTCTTTTTCAGCCCGATATCGCACCAAATACTTCTGAAAGACCCCTTTTAGTCTTGGAATTCTAGAAATTTAAGAAATCTTAGGGATCTGGACCCGGAACCCAATCAGTGGACTTTTCCGAAATATTTTTCACAGAACGGAGTTTCAGGCCCCATTCCTGCTTTTTGCCGCGTAGACGCTGCTGATCCCCCCCATTTGGGGATACCAGTCGGCACTCTCAAAGCCGTTCGCCGTTATCAGCTCCTGCATGGTCTCGCCAGAGGGAAACCGCTCAATTGAGTCTCCGAGGTAGGCATATGCTTCCCGATTCCCGGTGAGCCAGCCTGCCAATACCGGCAAAACGCGATGCAGGTAGAACCGATAAGCCCGATTCAGCAGCGGATCGGTCGGAAGGGAAAAATCGAGCACGACCAGCAACCCGCCCGGTCTCAGCACCCGGGAAAACTCCGAAATCGCATGGGCCCAGTTGGAAATGTTGCGGAGACCGTATCCAATCGTGAGCGCATCAACCGAATGATCCGGGAAAGGCAGAGCCAAGCCATCAGCGACGATGAGATTCTCCAGCCCCCTCTTTCGCGCCTCCGCCAACATCGGGGCACAGAAGTCAGCACCGATCACCCGGGCATCGGGAGAGCCCTTCTGAACCTCAGCGGCCAGATCGCCACTCCCGGTCGCCACATCGAGAATCAGATCAGGATTGGTCTCAGCTACCAAGCGGGAGACCTCTTTTCGCCAAAGCACATCAATCCCGAAGCTGAGAACGTGATTAGTCAGAACGTAACGCTTCGCGATGGAAGAGAAGGCCCGGTGAACAAAAACCGGATTTTGGTCCTGTGACTCGGAAGGCATTTGGCGCCGAATTCCCGGCAACGGAGAAAAGAAATGCTCACGAGAGGACTCGAACCTCCACGGGTTTAACCCCACTAGAACCTGAATCTAGCGCGTCTACCAATTCCGCCACGTGAGCAGCCAGAAATTTGGGGCGCAAAGAAACACCCAAAACTCCCGATGACAACCGCTTTTATTTGCCGTTCCTGAGTTAAGCTGACAGGATCCACCCATCGACTCGACGCCTCTGAAAGAAATGAAACTGCCGGTGTTCCGCTTCCTGCCGGATCAAACGTTTCGCACGCCTGCAGAACAGATGGCGATGGATCAGGCCGTGTTTGAGCTGACCAGAGAAACAGCTGTCCCCTCGGCACGTTTTTATCATTGGGACACTCCGGCTGTTACCGTTGGCTACTTTCACCGCTTTGATGATGAGATCGACTCCGAAGACCGACCAATCCGTCGGTTCACCGGAGGAGGAAAAGTCGAACACGGAGAGGATGCGACCTTCGTGATCTGCTTCCCGGCCAACTCACCCACCTCCAGACTGAATAGTGATGCAAGATATCGATGGATTCACACCGCACTGGCGGCCGCACTGGTAAACACCGGATACGACGTTGAACTGGAATCCACCCCCACCCCATCGGGTAACGGCCCCTGCTTCAGCAATTCCGTGACCTGGGACCTGAAAGATTCGGCGAGCGGAGAGAAAATCGGCGGCGGAGCTCAGCGGCGTTCGGCTGGCGCTGTGATGCATCAAGGCAGCGTTAGGCTTCCGGCTAGTCTCCGCTCCCCACACTCCCCTTGGATCCCAGGCTTTCTCAATCAAATGGCGGAAAACGTCGAACTCTTCTCTTCGGACGAAGTCGAGAGACTGACACGAAGCGCTGAGAACTGGAATCTGAATAAGTTCGCTACCGCCGGCTGGAACAAGTGGCCAAGCCCGGCCGAAGCCTGACCGGCTTTAATTTTGTTGTGTGACATACGGCATATTGTGGTAATAGGAAAATTCGGTGAAGTTCAGGATCGCTCGTTATCAGTTCCTTCTAATTAACTCCACCATTCATCGAATTGATTTATGCAGAGCTGGTTTACGTTTGAACTCGATGGGGAAACCTGCCGTGTCGAGAGCGAAAGCACCCATTGCACGCTGGCTGCTTTTCTCTCAGTGCTCGATCCCTGCTTCGCGCGTTTCAGCACTGATGCTTCGTGGCGCGGTGGCCATCTCGTTGTCCTCGGCGATATCGAAGGAGATCGCCATCGCTTCCGAGTCGTCGACGCCCAACTTTTGATGCTTCCGACGCTGGCCGGCCGACAGATCTGGACGCCGGAAGGCATTCGTAATGCGGAACCCGATCACCCCGTTAACCTTGCCTTGCAGCGTGGTCACCTTGAGTGCGGCCAGGCTCGTGGCGATGCCCTCGTCGCGCTCCTCTTTGAAGGTTACTACCGACCCGACCTTCGCCGCCAGGGGCAGACCAACGAACAGTTTGATGCCATTGTTACCCGGAGCGCCAACGTCCCGGCAATCCGTGAGGTTGCCACACAGGTCTTTGCCTCTGCCGAACAACTGCGTCATGAAGCGGCCCAGAAAGCGGAAACATCCGAGGAAAAAAGCACCGTCTGGACGGGGCGGAAAGATATTTTTGGAGACCGCTTCACCAAGGAGCTCTTCAAAAACAAATCACGCACCTCACTTTCCTACGTCGATGATGCCAAGCGCCGTTTCTATCGCCCCGTGAATCTTTTAGAACTGCTCAAGCTGAAAAGGGAATACGCGGGCTCCCAGCTGATCGCAGGAGGAACCGATCTCACCCAGCGTGGCGGGGAGGCCGAATGCATGAGTCTCATTTCTCTCGAAGGAGTTAAGGAGCTGAACGAGATCATCACCACAGAGGAAGCTTGGGAAATCGGGGCCGCAGTCCCTCTAACCGAAATTACCGAGCAGTTAGGGCATGAATGCCAGACTTTCGACAAGATCATGCGTCGCTTCGGTTCACGAGCGGTTCGCAACCGCGCCACTCTGGGCGGCTATCTTGCCACTGCCTGGGAAACCGGCCAGCTCACCCCGCTTCTTATGGCATTGAATGCCCGCGTTACACTCCTGTCGGAGGACGGTGAACGTGACGCTCCCATATCCAAATTCTACACCGAAGGTGGAGGCACCATTCTTACCACTGACGAAGTCATACGGAGCATCATTATTCCGCGTCACACGGAATCAACGCTATCCGACCGGGGCATCACAACCCGCCTTTGCGACACTTACACGGTTGCACCCCGCCGAACCCTCTGCGAACCCTACGCTACCGGGGGATTCGCAGTCGAACTTCGAGACCGGAAAATCGCCAAGGCGTGGATCGCTTATTCAGGAATCGATAAGCACCCGGTGCGAGCCCGCGATGCGGAGCAATACCTGGCCGGGAAAGTCTGGTGCGAGAAGACCGCATTTGGAATACTTCCGGTTCTCGTTGAGAGCATTCAGGTCACGGATGACCGAAACGAAATCGCTGATGCCGAATACCGGAAACAACTTGTTGTGACTCTTTTCCAGAAGTTCTTCTTCCAGCATCCTTCCGCCGACAGCGTTCGCCCCGAGATGTTGACCGCTACCGTCGATTTCGCCGGACTCGATGAACCCTTCTTCGACGCGCCAACTGACTAGACGGCAGTGCCCCTCTCTCTTGATAATGAGCGATTCCGACGATCCTATCAAACCGTTTGAACTTCCTCTGGAGAAGTTTAATAAGGGTGCCGAAACGTTTGGCGAACGATTGCGCCGTCGTCGACGTGAATTGACAAATGCCGGCCCTCCCCCCGCGTCCACCTGGCAATCACGCGCACGCACCCTCTCAGCCATCGTAGTTGAGAGCCCTCACGCTTCAGCCTCAATCGCGAAGAAGAGCGGCGATGCAGCACGTGCACTCGAGGGAGTGGAATACGTCCTCTTTGCATCGGACCTTCCTCCCTTCCACAACACGCTTGGACCGGAGTATTCCGGTGAACCACTCCTGGCCGAAGACGGAGTGTATTTCCGCGGCCAACCCGTCGCTCTTATTGTAGCGACAGACCTCGCAACCTGCCAGCGAGCCGCCTCGCTTATTGAAATCGAATACCACACCACCCCGGGCATCCTGACACTCGAACACGCAATCACCATGAGCAGCTATCATGGCGAAGCGCGCACCAGCCAGCGCGGTGATGCTGTAAAGGCGATAAAGCAATCTAAAGAGAAGCTGAGCGGCTCTCTCGCTATCGCTCCGCAACAGGCGTGCCTGGCTGGGGGAACCTCTATTAAGGTAGCTCCCCTCGGCACCGGCGAAGGGCTGACAATCCATTCGCGATGTCTTCTCCCGACCGCAGTTCGCTCAGCGGTAGCCAAGGCAGCTGACCTTCCCGAGTCTAACATTCACATTGAGCCAGTCGATTTACCTGGCTCATTCGGCGTCCTCGAAACCGAACCCGTCCGACTGGCCTCGCTAGCGACTCACGCCGTAAGACGTTGTGGCAAATCTGTGACGCTCCACGTCATCACCCCGCATTCCCCTTTAGCTGGAGGCTCCCGCCACCAGACCAAGGCATCGTATGAAGTCGGCTTTGAAAAAGACGGGACGATCAACGGAATCGAGATGGAACTTATTCTGGAGGGAGGCTGGTATCCGGCAGACTCAGAGAATGCAATGGACCGTGCTTTGCTTCATGCTGATTCCGTCTATGGATTCCCTAACCTCTCCATCAGCGCAAGACTTTGCCAGACCAACCATATCGTTTCTTCTTCGCTCCCAGCTGAAGGCGCTGCCCAGGGCTCCTGGGCGATCGAAGACGTAATTCAGCGCGTTGCTGAAGCGACCGGACTCTCGCCACAAGCGATTCGTGAGAAAAATTTCTATTCTGAAGAGGGCGAAGTCAAAACGACACCCTACGGACAACCGGTTAACGCGGCAGCCATTTCCCGTGTCTGGCGGCAGGTGCTTAACCGGAGTGAATTTGCATCTCGCGCCGCGGCGGTTACCGAGTGGAACAAAAGCAACCCGTATTACAAACGCGGCATTGCAGCGATGCCCATCAAATTCGGTATCGGTGATCCCCGTTCCGACCGCAACGCCGCTGCTGCCATCGTTCAGATCCTCGCGGATGGTTCGGTCACTGTAAGGGTAGGCCTCGTCGATACCAACGACGGTCTCGATGCTCAAATACGGGAGGAAGTTGCTCACCTTTTGGGGGTCGAGGAAGATGCCATCTGCGTCATATTGAATGACTTCGATTCCCTTCCACGTGCCACCCCTGTCATGGGGACTGATGCCTCCGGCCTGATTCTCCGTGCCCTTGAAGATGCTTGCACCCGTCTCACCAAGCGACTCCGTGAGGTCGCGCTGCAGATGTTCGCTGCCCGGGGCCAGACTGAGATCGAGATGGAAGCCATTCGCTTTGCTCACGGCACGGTAGGAACTGACTTAACTGGAAACGCACCTCTCCACTTTAAAGAGGTTATCGAGGGCGCTCTACGCAAGCGGGTTACTTTGATCGAAACCGGGTATCACCGCACCCCGAATCTTTGGTGGGATCCTGAACTCGGAGCCGGCTGGCCTTTCACCTCTTTCACTTACGCCGCCGCTGTCGCGGAGATCCAGGTGGATGCCTTCACGGGAGAAATTCAGATTCTTCGCCTCGATGTCGCCCATGAAGGTTCTCCGTCTTCGAACCAGGGAGAACGAGACTTTGCTCAACTCATGAGAGCGTTCACTCTGGGGGCTGGATGGATGCTTTCTGAGGCGACTCCGAATCCCGAGAATGAGCACCCTGATCTTTACCCAACCGAAGAAGGTGTCTTCGGGTTTGCCGATGCACCTTTCCAGGTCGATACAGA
>PKCI01000058.1 GCA_002862135.1 Verrucomicrobiota bacterium
CCTCTCCCCCAGCCGGGACTCACCAACGTCAACTATTTCGAAGAAGTATTTATTACAAACCCCGACTTGAAACCTGAAGAGAGTGATAATCTCGAACTGGGAATCCATTTCGAAGATGAGGATTTTTACGGGGGGCAACTTTCGGCTCGCTTTACCGGCTTCTACAAACGCGGGAAAAATACCTTTGATAGCGAAGTCGTCGGTTCCACGACCACAGGAGGATTCGCAGGGTTTGCTAATCCGCCGAATGTCGATGCGGTTAATATTCCTCAGTTTGGTCCAAGTGGCCCGCCGATTCCGATTGGCTTCCTCACGCCTTTCAGCGGCTTAATTTTCGACGGCCAGCTCGAACAGGCCTTCCGCCAAACAGTCAATCGCAGTGAAACTGAGATCTACGGCTTCGAATTCACCGTCGATTACGATCGCGACTTTTGGTTTGCTAATATGTCTCTTGGCATGCTTCGCGGCCAAGACCTCACCACCGGGCTGGCCCTTAACTCCATCACCGGGGATCAATTGTCGACAACAATTGGCATCCGTCCTTTAGAGTCCGTGGAGATCGGGATTTACGGCATCTGGAATGGAGGACGTGAGGATCTGGTAGCCGATCCATCCTCCCAGACCAGCGCCTACGACATCTACGGAGCATTCTTCGGCTTCCAGGTGAACGAGAACTGGCTGATCCGCGCCGGCATCAACAACGCCTTCGACCAGGCCTACGAGCGCACCAATACCACCTTGGGTGAGCCTGGTCGCAATGCCTTCATTTCATCGACGCTACACTTCTAGCGTCGGTAACTCCCCCCCATTAAGCCTTCCCATCCCACGGGTCATTCCGCTAATTTTCTGCCATGAAACTGGCAGGAAAAACCGCCATCGTCACTGGTGGCGCCCGTGGGATCGGGCTTGGCTGCGCCACTGAGCTGGCCCAAGAAGGAGCCGCCATCGCCTTGGTGGACCGACCGGGAAGCGAAGAACTGGCCGCTGGCGTGGCGACGGTCCGTGAGCTCGGAGTCGAATGCATTGGAATTGAAGCTGACATCTTTTCCCACGGGGGCTGCCAAGCTGCGGTCGATGAGACGCTCTCCGATTTTGGTGATCTCGACATTCTCGTCCACGTGCCCGCCTTCAATCGCCGTAACAGCTTCCTCGACTACCCGCACGAAGATTTTGAAGTCATTCTCCAATCGGCCCTGCTTGGAGCATTCCACATGGGACAACTCGTCGCCCGTCACTTCGTGGAGAAAGAAAAACCCGGCAAAATTGTCTTCATCTCAAGTGTGCTCGCCCGCATCCCCAACGCCCGCTGCGTCGCTTACAGTGCCGCCAAGGCCGGACTCAATTCCATGACCGAAACCATGGCTATCGAGCTGGCGGGAAACCACATCAACGTCAACGCCATCGAGCCCGGCTGGATTGATACTCCAGGCGAGCGCCAGCATTACAACGATGAAACCATGGCGACCGAAGGCCGGAAGCTGCCGTGGGGACGTCTCGGATTACCTGAGGAAATTGGCAAAGCCGCAGCCTACCTCGCATCCACCGACGCAGACTACGTCACCGGAACCGTTCTCCCGGTCGACGGCGGTTACCGCCTCAAGCATTGCCGCGATATCCCGGAAGAAACCGCCTGATCCTGTTTTGCGCCGAGCGAGGCAAGCTTACAATCTAGCCGCAATTTCCTAATACCCCGGTTCCAGTTGAAGGGTTAGCCTTCATGGAGTATCTGGAACTGGACATCGCTATCCGAACCAGCCTCTAATACCATCCGATAACCATGTTCGCCAAACTCTTGCTCCTCTTTATCCTCGTTCCCGTCGCGGAACTGGCGATCTTTATTACCCTGGGCGAAAAAATCGGTCTCTTTGCCACTCTTGGCATTATTATTCTCACCGCCTTCATCGGCGCCTACCTGACCAAGTCGCAGGGTCTCAAGGCGCTCAACAACTACCAGCTGGCTCTGGCCCAGGGCAAACTGCCCCACGAGGAAGTCATGGATGGCCTCATGATTCTCATCGCCGGCGCCGTCCTCCTTACCCCGGGCTTCCTCACTGATGCGATCGGCTTCAGCCTGCTGATTCCCCCCTTCCGCAAAGGCGTCAAAGCGATCATTAAAGACCGTCTGAAGGGACGGGTCGAAGTCGTCTCCCAGAACGTGAAAGCCGCCCAGTCTTTCACCCAGCAAGGCCAGCCAGGCTCCAGCGGTGGCCCGCAGGTTATCAACGTCGAAACTGAGGTGGTCGACGATCCGACACCCCGGGACTGATCGCATTCCTCTGTTTCCACTTTTCGTCATTTTTAGACCTCCCCGGCTCCGTCTGGCCGCGAAAACGTCCTCGCCTCGCTTCTGAAACCATGGCAGGATTCTTCCTGCCGTGAGTTTCCTCTTCCCGCTCTACCTGCTCGGTGCCGCCGCCCTCGCGGTGCCAATCATGCTTCACCTTCGTCGACGCCCACCGAAGGAGCACATTCCGTTCAGTTCCCACATGTTCCTGGAGCAAACTCCGGAGAAACTGACTCGCCGCACCCGCCTTGAACGCTGGCTCCTGCTGGCACTTCGCTGCCTTGCCCTGCTACTGCTTGCTTTCGCTTTCGGGCGCCCTTTTCTCAACACACTGCCCGAGGCCATCACGGCTGATTCGCTGGAGCGAAAAGTCATCCTGATCGACCGAAGCGCCTCTATGAAACGGGAAGATCTCTGGGATCGAGCTCTCTACGCGGCGAAAGACCAGATCGAAGATTCCAATGCCACTGCCGAGGTGACTGTGGCATTCTTCGACACCGAGTTCGAAGAGATCGCTTCCCTTTCTGTCTGGCGCCCCCTTTCCCCCGGTGCCCGCTCCGCAGCACTCGATTCGTTTACTTCTGAAAAACAGCCTGAACCCTCGTGGCAAACCACCGATCTGGGCGGCGCCATGACGCGAGCGGCAGATATCCTGCTCGCCGCCGATATCGATGATCCAGCCACCTCCATGGAAGTCGTTGTCATCAGTGACTTCCAATCAGGAGCCGATCAATCCGCGCTCCAGAATGAGGCCTGGCCCAGCGAGGTTCAGGTTCGCTGCGTCGCGCTCACTCCTCGAGAATCCGGCAACCTTTCTCTCGCGCTTGCTTCGACACCTCCCCGCTCCAGCATCAACGACGAAGAAGTCTATCGAGTTCGCGTTCAAAACGCCAACGACTCCGATTTCTCCAGCGCCACTGTGTCTTGGCAGAACGCTCCCGACACAGCGATTGAAACGACCGTAGCTCCGGGCACCAGCCGCATCATTCGGACGGCTCCCCGACCCGCTTCTGCCATCCGCGGCGTCCTCACCGTCACCGGCGACCAGCACAATTTCGACAACGACGTTTTTGTCTCTCCGGTCCAGGCCCGTCCCCTTCGGATTCTCGTTACCGGTGATACCAAACTGGACGAATCCGCCGGTAGCGCGCTTTTTTATCTCAAGCGCGCCCTGCAACCCACGCCCAACCTCGAGCCCATCGTCACCACTCAGCCGGACTTCGCAGAACAGGACCTCAAAGACATCGAAGCTGTCGTTATCCTCGATCAGTGGAGCGCCAAGGTCGGCCAGAATTTGAATCAATTTGCCGAATCCGGCGGTCTCGTTATCGCCCTTCCCTCCGCCGATGCTGAAAGTGATGCCCTGGCTTCGCTCGTGGGCGACGAAACCTGGCAACTCAGCGAAGCTGAAGGGAAAGAATTCTCTCTCCTCGGCGACATCGATTTTGAACACCCAGTTCTCGAGCCTTTCGCCCGGGCCCGCATCCGCGACTTCACCAAAATACGGTTCTGGAAGCATCGTGTCCTCTCGCTTTCCGAAGCCCCCGGTGAGAGCACCCGAATTCTTGCCACATTCGATGGCGAGAGCCCGGCCATTATCGAAAAATGCATCGGCGACGGCACTATATTTGCTTTTCTCTCCGGTTGGGAGCCGGGCGAGAGCCAACTCGCTCTCTCTTCCAAGTTCGTGCCACTGTTATTTTCTATCTTCGAACACACCGGATTCAGCATCCGCTCGGCGCCAACATACCTCGTCGGCGAAACCACCACCTCTGAACCGGGGTTTGAAGAAACTGAGAGAGATGGCGAACCCCACCTCATCGCCATCAACATGAATCCCCGTGAAGGCAACACCGCCCCCTTTGATCCGACAGTCGTATTCCCAGGACTGGGCATCCCTCTCGTTGACGAGACCGGTTCCAATTCTATTTCATCCCTGACAGAAGAGCAACTCGCCCGACTTGAATCAGAGGCCAAGGAAGAGAAACAGAAGCTTTGGAAGTGGATCGTCTTCGCTGCCCTTTTCATCTTCGTAATTGAATCCATTCTCGCCGGCCGTCGCTCCGACGCTGCCACGGCTTCCCAACTTGCTGCCACCTGAACCCCGACCAGCCATGATCGAGAAACTGCTCGCCAGCTGCCTAAAACCCGTTCTCGAAGCGGAGGTGCAATTGCGAAAACGCAAGGTCATCACCTTCACCTTGCTCACGGGCCTGGCTGGGATTCTCGCCCTGCTGGCGGCTGCCTACTACGCTGACTGGTGGTCCTGGATGGCCGTTTTCGCCTGGTTTATTGGTTTGGCCGTCGGCGCCGCGATCGGCCTTTCCAATGCCACCCGCCCTCTCGATCTTCGAGGCATTGCCCGCCAGGTGGAAGAGAAACACCCGGATCTACAGGCCGCTCTACTTGCGGCCATGGACCAGAAACCCGCCGTTTCCGGAGAACTGGGCTTCCTTCAGAAGCGGCTCATGTCCGAAATCAGTGAGCACGCGGTCAAGAACCACTGGGTGCGCCAGGTTTCAGAAAAACGACTCCTCACTGCAGCCTGGGGGCAGTTCGCTGCTGTCATCGCGTTTTGCGTCAGCGTCTGGTTTCTACTCAGCGCCAATCCTTACAGCCGCCCACCTACCAGCGAAGAGGAAATCGTCCAAATTGACCCCGAGACCAACCTGCCTGCCATGGAGGTCGCTGTTTCGCCGGGTGATGTGGAAATCGAAAAAAACTCACGCCTCGTCATTGAAGCCACCTTCTCCGGGCGAGCCCCCGCCTCAGCCATGGTGATCTACAAGACGGCCGAAAAGGAATCAAAGTTCCCCATGAATGTGGGTCTCGATGAAACCGTCTTCTCCGCCCTCATCCCCAAGGTGGTCTCTGACGGCGATTACCACATCACTTTCGAAAACGCTCAATCAGACGTTTTTAAGATCGCCGTCTTCGAATACCCCCGTCTAGTTCAGGCTGACGCCACGATCAATGCCCCCGCCTATCTTGAGGAAGAAGCCCGCGAAGTCACCGATACCCGCAAGATCACCGTGATGGAAGGCTCACGCGTCGACTGGAAGCTGACCCTCAACAAACCCGTCCTCATGGGCGAACTCTACGGCGAAGACGAAGTTAGCATTCCCCTGGAGCCCTCCAAGGATGACCCGTCAATTCTCGTCGCTTCACACGTCCCTGAAAAAACACAGCGCTACCGGGTCCACCTCATCGACAACGGCGATCGCGCCAACCAGCGCCCTCCTTGGATCACGGTCAATGTGAAAGAAAACACCCCCCCGAAGCTCAAACTCACTTTCCCCGGGCGCGACTTCGACGTCACCGCGGTCCAGGAACTCCCCTTCGAAGCTGAAGTATGGGATGATGTTAGTGTAGAAAAATCAGGCATCACCTACCAGATGAACGACCGGGAGGATTCCATCACACTCTCAAAGGAACGACTCGCCGGCGGCAAGAAACATCCGATCCTCACCCTCGTCAGCATCGAGGACCTCGAAGCCAAACCTCGCGACCTGATTTCCTACCACTTCTGGGCTGAGGACATCGACACGGAAGGAAACGTCCGGCGCACGACCAGTGATCTCTTTTTTGCTGAGGTACGCTACTTCGAAGAAATCCTCCGCGAAGGCCAGCCCCAGTCCGGTCAAGGCGAGGGTGAGGGCGAGGGCGGGGAATCTCAAGCATTGCTTAAAATTCAGAAGGACGTCATCAATGCCTCCTGGAAACTGCGACGAGATCATGACCTGGGCCGCACGTTTGAGCGCTATGCCAGCGATGCCGAGGTTGTTCACGAGTCCCAACTCGTAGTTCTTAACATGATCGATCCTGTGATCGAGAAAGCAGGGGATCCCGAGCTGAAACAAATTTTCCAGGAAGCCAAGAAACTCATCGAAGAGGCGGCCGAAAAATTCGCCCTCGTCGTCGCCAAGGAAGACGGAGAACTGATCGGTCCAGCCCATCAGGCGGCACTGAAGGTCTACGCCAAACTGATCGAGGCAAGCTCCCGCGAGACCGAAATCGCCATGTCCCAATCCCAGGGGCAGGGGCAGTCGCAGGAGAACCAGCGCCGCAACATGAACCTCGAGCTGAAGCAGAAAGATCTAAAATACGAAGAGAACACCATTGCCCAGGAGCAACGCCAGACTGCCGAGCAGCAGGAAGACCTTGCCGTATTGGCCCGACTCAAGGAACTGGCCCGTCGCCAGGAAGCTATTGCCGAAAAGATCAAGGAACTCGAAGAACACCTGCAGGATGCGACCGAAGAAGAGCGGGAGGAAATCGAGCGCCAACTCAAGCGCCTCCAAAAAGAACAACAGGAACTACTTCGCGAGCTCGACGATCTCGGCGAGCGGATGGAGTCCGAGCAGAATCGCCCCAATATGGCGGAGGAGCGTGAGCAGCTTGAAAACACCCGCGAGAATGTTCAGGAAACTGCCGAAAATCTCGAAGAGGGTAATCTGGCAGCCGCCGCCAATTCAGCAACCCGCGCGCGCGAAGAGCTGAAGCAGATGGAAGAGGAATTCCGCGAAAGAACCTCCCGCCAGTTCTCTGAAGAAATGCGGGACCTCCGCGAGAAGACCCGCGCTCTCGCCGAGAACCAGGAGGAGCTCAGCAACCAGCTCGAGGAGTTAAGCGAGATGAGTCCAAACGACCCATTCACTATCGAAGCTCAACAGCAGCGCGGAGAAGTCGCCCAGAACCTCAGCAACCAACTTGAAAACTTCGAAGGCGTTCTCGAAGAAATCCGCAATCTCAGCGAGCAGTCCGAAACTTCCGAATCCCTGCTCTCTGACGATCTCTATGAAGCCTTCCGCAATGCCAAGATGAACGGAGTCGAGGAGGCCCTAAAGGAGGCCCGCGACTACACCTATTACAATCGCGCCGATCAGGCCCGCGCTCCCGAGCAGGCAGCAGCCCGCGGCATCGAGGAACTCAAGGAAAGCATCGAAGCCGCTTCCGAAAAGATTCTCGGCAACGAGGCCGACGCCCTTCGACTTGCCCGCTCCGAACTTGATCGCCTTATCGAAGAGTCCCGCGAAGAAGCTAACCGCCTCGGTCAAAATGGTCAAAATAACGAAGCCGGCGAAGAACAGGGCTCCGGTCAGCTCGCTCAGAACGAATCAGGTTCTCGCCAGGGTGATCCCAATTCCGAGCAGGAAGGCCAACCTGGATCCGGTCAAGAATCGCAGGAAAACGAAAACTCTGAAAACGCCCAGGCCGGCAACTCACAGGATCCATCGGAACAGGACGGCGAAGGCCAGCAGACAGGGCAGGAAGGTCAGGAAGGCAATCAGCCCTCCACTCAAATGGCCGAGGCAGGCCAACAAGGCCGGGGCCAATCACAGGAATCGGGCGAGGGACAACAAGGCCAGCAACCGGGTGAAGGGCAGCCACAAGGTCAGGGCAACAACCCGCAAACCCTCGCTCAGGGCCAGCAGGGGCAAGGTCAGGGTCAGCAGGGCCAGGGCCAACAACCCGGCGAAGGACAACAGGGTCAGGGCCAACAACCGGGGCAGCAGGACATGGCCGGCAACAGTTCCGGTCAACGCGGAGGCGGCAGCAATTTCGGTGGAGATGATCGTGGCAACAGCATCCCGATCGGGGGTCAACTCGGGGGACAGCCACTCTTCTTTGACCGCCCCGAAGAAGCCCCTCAACAGGGGCCGATCACCGGAGACGACTACGGAAACTGGGCTGACCGTCTCAGCAATATCGAAGAAATGGTCGACCAGGAGGACATTCGCAACGGACTGGCAAAGGTCCTCGATGAGGCTCGCGCCATGCGGATCGATTTTCAGCGCAACAACGATGCCCCCCAGGCTGGCAGCATCAATCAGCGCATTACCAATCCTCTTGTCGAACTTCGCCAACGCCTCAGCGAAGAAATCGCGAAGTTGAACAAAGAGAACCCCATCGCCCCGATTGATCGTGATCCTGTCCCCAGTGAGTTCCGCGATCTCGTCCGCCGTTACTACGAAGAGCTTGGTTCGGGTGAATAATCCGTTCATCCTTCCCCGGTCCAAT
>PKCI01000112.1 GCA_002862135.1 Verrucomicrobiota bacterium
AAAGCCAAACGCCTCATAGCGCTTCGAAATCGCTGACATCGGCACCCCTTCCCAGAGATTCGGTTTATCGGCCCTGTAAGTGATCTGGTCGATTGGATAAAGATCGAACCACTTGTCCGGAGCCAGGAAGGGCACGTGCGGTTTTTGGATCCCGCAGGCAATGAAGAAGGGCTTGTCACCGTTCGGCTCCTCCTTAAGCCATTTCGCAACCAAGCGGGCATTTTTCCCGTCTTTGTGTTGTTCGTCGGTCAGCCCACTGCGCCCATAGCCGGGAGGCGTCTGAGCATCCAGCTTGCTCTTGACCGCTTTCTCAATCGGCTTCCAGAGTTTCTTGTTCTTTGGATTGTCGATCGGTCCGTATTCCGCCTCAAATTTCCTGCGGGCCTCAGTTACAACCGGAAGTTCATCATTCTGAAATCGAACAAACTCGTCCCACGCCACCTCCCCGTGCTCATGACGCGGCGAATGAAACACCTTTCCTACCGAAGCGGTCCAGAATCCGTTCTCCTTAAAAAACTGTGGCATCGATATCGTGCCCGGGCGCGTCTCGCGAATGTCAGCCGTGTTGTCGAGGACTCCACTCGACTGAGGATAAAGCCCATTCATGAAAGAGGCTCGTGACGGGCCGCATACCGGATACTGGCAGAACGCCCGGTTGAAGGTCATGGCCTCAGAAGCGAACTCAGCCAAACCCGGAGTCTTGATGTGATTATATCCGGAGGGAGAAACGTGAGTGTTGAGGTCATCGCAAACAATGAAGAGCACGTTCTTCGCCTGGCTCTTCTTTCCGCCCATGGGCTGAGGACTCTCTCCTGATGCAGCAGACTTCTCTGCCCTCATCGTTTCCTTTCGGGCTTTTTCCTCCTTCCTCGTTTTTTTGCTGTCTCCGGCGTCACCAGACCAGTGTTTCGGCGCTCCATTGAGAGGCTCAGCCATCTCATCGAGCCAAGTGTCGTATTTCTTCGTCAGGCTTCCAACCAACTCGGGATGCTCTACTTTTAAGTCAGTGGTTTCACTTATATCGGCGTCCAGATCGAAGAGCTCGACCCGGTCCTTTACAGCCACCAGCTTCCACTTACCGGAGCGCACCGCCCACTGGCCCTTGCCACCGCCTGAACTCCAATAGAGTTCGTCGTGAAGTTGCTCCACTTTCCCTTTCAATGCCGGCATCATATCGACACCGTCGACCGGTTTCTCAGAGGGTAGCTCCTGACCGGTCGCTGCGAGAATCGTCGGCAGGATATCATTCGACCAGAGCGGGACATCGCAAGTGGTCCCACCCTTCAACTCTTTCGGCCACGAAACGATAAAAGGAACGCGAATACCGCCTTCGTAGTCGTGCTGCTTGAACCCACGCAAGGGAGCATTGTTCGCATTCATAGCACTGGCTCCACCATTGTCAGAAAGATAAAACAGCAGCGTGTTGTCGAAGAGCCCCTCATCCTTCAACTTCCCGACAATCTCTCCCACCCCGTCATCAAGATGCATCAACATCGCCATGAGGATGTTCCGCGAAGGATCATCAGTAAGCGGCTTGATGTCTTCCTCGGGCGCTTCAGCCGGAGTGTGCACTGCGTTGTACGCAACATAGAGGAAGAAAGGCTCGTCCTTGCGTCGGTCGATAAAGTCGACGGCCTCTTCCGTGATACGTGTGGTCAGGTATCCCTTTTCATCCGTCACCGGCTCCAGTCCCTTGTAGATGGGATGTTCCGGATCAGAATGATCAAAGTAGGGATGAGCCCCCCGTCCCATGAAGCCGTAAAACTCATCGAATCCGCGATTGATGGGATGACGCGACATATCGAGTCCAAGGTGCCATTTCCCATAAGCACCCGAGACGTATCCCGCTTCTCCCATGAACATGGGAATCCATTTTTCATCCAGCGGCATCCCGCTGCCACCCTCACCCGCTGTGTAGACTCCGAAGCGTTGCTGATAGCGACCCGTCATGAGCCCCGCGCGAGTCGGCGAACAGACATGACCACTCGCGTAGCCATTGGTGCAGATCACCCCATCAGCTGCAAGCGCATCGATATGCGGGGTGCTGACTTCAGGCGGGGAGTGCGGGTTGTAGCTGACATCGGCGTAGCCCTGATCGTCGGAGACGATCACAACAATATTGGGTCGGTCAGCTGCAGTCGCAGCGAATCCGAATAACAGCAGAAAAAGGGAGGTAAGAGTCTTCATGGCCATTGATCCCAGAAACAACTTTGCAGTCATTTCAAATCAGGGGTTAACCATAAGTAGCGAAATGCGCGACGTTTATTTACAGGAAATCCGATCGTAAATGCGCCTGCCGGGCTCACCCCGTTATTTCATCAGGCACCCGAACCGGGCGAAGCGTTTCTTTATCTAAGCAGGCATGAACGGTGTAGCCCGACGCAAGCCGCTCTCCATTCCGCCAAACTTCAGCGTGGCACTTGATTCGCGCCTTACCGACAATCTCACCCCACCCGACGATTTTCAGCACATCATCGTATTTTGCCGGCGTCTTGTATTCGCAGTGGGCCTCCAACACAGGCAGAATGACACCCCGCTCCTCCAACTCCACATAAGGAATTCCGAGGTCACGTAAAATCTCGTTCCGGCTTCGCTCAAAGTAGACGAAAAAGTTCGCATAGTAGACGAATCCCATCTGGTCCGTGTCCGCGTAGGGAACACGATATTCGAGAGAGGCTTTCGGAGTGATCTGGGGCATGAAAAACTCTTAGCTTACAGAACCAACTCCGTCATCCAAATCCCCGACTTCTTCCCCCGATTCTTTTCTCTCAGCTCGCTGACACACTGCTCCATATCGCAGGTATCAAGAATTACCCGAAGCCTGGCGCTTCAGCGCCAGGATCGAGGATTAATTTTTTAGCTTTTTCCCTTCCCTGAGTTCCGGCTTCACCCAGCGAAAGGTTTCCCCTTCAAGGACCATATCCCGCTTTGCGTTCAACTTGGTTCCAGGCTCGACGAATTGAGCAGGAGCCAGGGCGTTCATTTCTTTCATCCTCCCGGCCAGTTCGGGGTTGGAGGCGAGATTGTCCCACTCGTTGGGGTCCTTGTTAAGGTCATACAATTCCTCCCCGTCTTCGCCGTAGCGAATGTAGCGCCAGTCGCGATTAATAATCGCAAACTCGCCGGGATTCATGTGAGGGAGGAAAATGTTCCGGTCTTCTGCAGAGTCGGGATTCTCCAGTGTTGCTGCGATGGAGGTTCCCTCGAGCTCTTGCGTCGGCTCGGGCAGACCGCACATTTCCACGAAGGTGGGATACATATCGATCAGGCTGATCGTCACGTCCGTCTTTTTTCCCTCGGCAACACCGGGTCCCGCCCAGATGAAAGGAACATTTGAAGTGCGCTCCCACAAGGTGTGCTTACCCCAGTCACCCTTCTCGCCGTGGTGGTAGCCGTGATCACTCCACAGCACTACGATCGTGTTGTTAAAATAGGGGCTCGCTTCGAGAGCATCCAGCACACGCCCCATCATTGCATCGGCGTAACTGATGCATGCCAAGTAACCAAGGATCGCGTCTTCAACCGCATCGAGCTCTTCGAGACGCTGATGAATTCGGGAACGGTTCGTCTTCATCTTCTTGATCTTCTCTGGCAGATCATCGAGATCGTCCGCTTGATACGGAGGCGTCACAATCTCGATTCCGTCGTAGAGATCGAAGTATTTCTGCGGGCAGTAATTAGGGAAGTGAGGAGCGTAAATGCCACAAGCGAGAAAGAAGGGTTTCTCGTGCTTTTTGCCAAGTTGCTCCACCGCCCAGTTAATGCGCTGAGTGTCCGCCATCGCTTCCTCCTTCTCGTCAGGAATAGCGCCCCACTCCAGGAAGAGTCCACCCTTTACCTGCTGACCTTTGTTGTATACACTGGCCGGAAACGGGTCCGGAAACGGCGTTTCTTCGCTCCAACTGTCGAGCGGCCAGCCAGTCTCTTTTTGAACCTCGTTTCTCAGGAAAAACTCCGTCCAGTCCCGAACGTCGATTCCTCCTGCGGGATGATGAAAGATTTTTCCGGCGCCAAAGGTGTTGTATCCAGCCTTCGCGAAACTTGATTGTAACGGGACAATGTCAGGATGGTCCACCCAGTAGGTTGCGGTCGTGTAGCATCCGGTCGTGGAGGCGAATTGACCGGAAAAAATGGCAGCTCGCGAGGGAGCGCAAAAGACTCCGGCTGTGTGCGCGTTGGTAAAGTTCATGCCACGGGCCGCAAGCTTGTCGAGATTAGGGGTAATCGCTTTCGGGCGAATCAACGGCTCCGTATCTTCCAGGCAACCGATCCAGTCATTCATGTCGTCCACCGCCAGGAAGAGGACATTCGGTTGGTCAGCCACGCTCAGCGAAGCGAGCAATAGCGACGAGGCCGAAAGGATGGTCAGGGATAGTTTCTTCATTCTGTAAATTCTCCAAACGGTCGATTCTCAAACTGCTTGAGAGCTTTCGCAAGATCCACCTTGAGACGCTCTGCCACTTCCGGATTCTGAGTGATCACATTCTTCGTTTCTTCCGGGTCACGCTGCAGGTCGTAGAGCTGGTCCGCTTCAAAGTAGTTGGGATTGTGCCTCGCCGCATGATGTCCCAGATGACCGTTGCGGGTGAGGTATGGCAACTCGAGAACTTCGCCCTGAAATCCTTTGAAAGATTTACCCTCATCAATTTTCCTCTGCACCTCTTCCGGATAGCGAACTGCGATGTACTTCCATTCTTTGGATTTGACGGCCCGGGAATGACCCAGTTCTCCAAAGAGAACGTTTCGGATGGGTTTGGATGAACCATGGATTACCGGCACGAAACTGACTCCATCCACCATGTAGTCGGGAGGCTTCTCTGCCCCGGCCAGGTCCATCAAGGTTGGAGCCAGATCAATATTTGCGACAATGCCATCATAGCTCGATCCGGCTTCAATGGTTCCTTTCCACTGAAGCACCATCGGCACCCGCATTCCGAAATCATGCAATGTCGCCTTACTGTGGCGATAAGAGCCATGATCCGGCACGAATATGATCAAAGTGTCCTCGGAAATCCCCATGACTTCGATCTTATCGAGAATCGCACCCACACCATCGTCCAGCCAGAGAGCGAATGCTTTCTTATCATCAAACCCGGCGTCGCGGTTGCGCTCTATCACATTTCCTCTCACTGGCAAAACATCGAAAGCCTCCGCCACGTAGCCCTCGCCCGTCAGGCACGGATCTGCTTCAATTGAAAACCGATCGTTCCACGGGGCCGGACCATGGTGCAACGTAGTGGAGAAGTAGAGAAAGAAAGGTTCGTCCTCACTTGTGCTGTCGAGAAACTCAAATGCCTTCGCCACGGTCCAGTCGAGGTTGTGAACATTGAGGGCATCGCAGCGCAATTCCTTCAAGTTGGCGGCGTAGACTCCGTCTGCAAAATCGAAGCCATATTTCTTAATCTCCTCGCACCAGCGCTGATGATTACGCTGCATCTTCGCATTCACCTCTGGATCTCTCGGGTCTGAATCCTGGGGGTAAAACTCAAGGGGTCCCTCTTCGGCCTCGTAGTGCCCTTCCAACCAGTCATGACGAATCACATGACTCTTGCCAACGAAGCCAGTTCGGTAGCCGGCTCCCTGAAGAATCTTGCAGAGATTCAACTCCCCTGCTTCCAGTTCCCCGATATTCTCCACCTGGGTCTGATCCCCGGGCGGATGCTCCTTCATAAAACGGTCCCCGCGACAGCGACTCGCGTAGCGCCCCGTCAGAAAGCTGTAGCGAGAGGGAGAACATACGGTCGAAGTCACGTTAAAATCCGTCAGCAGCATCCCCTCTTTCACCATCTGATCGAGGCGTGGCGTGTGCACCTTGCCGCCCATGAAGCCAAGGGTGTCCCAGCTTTGGTCATCGGTGATGATGAAAACGACGTTGGGACGGGCCACCTCCCCCTGCGTCAGCACAGGCAGGCAGGTCATGAGAAAGATCAATCGCAAAAAGTATTTCATGGCAGTGGCACAGGTAGAGCCCCCCATCGCGGCTACTCCCAGAAATTTAGCGGCAACGCGACCGTTCATTAACATCAAATCGAAGCCGATTCACGTGGACTTAATCTCACTTCGTTATGATTTCACAAAAACACAATCGCGCCGGGGCATTAGGCTTGAACCCCGCCGCCCAAATCCTGACGATTCCCTCAACCTGCAATCCACCATGAAAACAATCTTACTATCCGGCATCACGGTTATCACGCTACTCCTCAGCACTTCGCTCGAAAACACACGGGCAGACGACTGGCCGCAGTGGCGCGGTAGCCAGCGCAACGGAATTTCACAGGAAAAAGGCCTTCTCCAATCTTGGCCGGAAGAAGGCCCAACTCTCGCCTGGAGAACCGATGGGGTTGGTGCCGGTTACTCCAGCGTATCAGTTTCGGACGGAAAGATTTTCACTCTCGGTGATCTTGAAGATGGAAGTTACGCCCTCGCTCTCAATGAGAAAGACGGCAGCCATGCCTGGAAAACCCGTATTGGCGAAGCAGGCGGACACAAGAAGTATCCCGGAACACGGAGCACCCCGACCGTTGACGGCAGCCAGGTCTTCGCCCTGAATCAGCACTCCGATCTCACCTGCCTCGATGCAGCGACCGGCAAGCTCGAGTGGAGAGTCAATCTTATCAGCGACTTCGGCGGCAAGATGATGTCCGGCTGGAAATACAGCGAGTCACCACTCGTCGACGGCGACCGCGTCGTCGTGACTCCCGGCGGCAACGAAGGCACCGTTGTTGCCCTCGACCGTAAGAGCGGCAGAAAGCTCTGGCAAACCAGCGACTGGACTGACACCGCCGGCTACTCTTCCGTTGTCGTCGCGACGTTCCATGGCACCCGCCAATACGTTCAACTTACCGGAAAGAGCCTCGTCGGGCTGAACCCTGACACAGGCGCCATACTCTGGAAAGCGGATCGCCCCGGCAAGACAGCCGTCATCACCACTCCGGTAATCGACGGCGACATGATTTTTGTCACCTCTTCCTACGGCGTGGGTTGCAACGGATTCCAGGTCAGTAAAAGCGGTAACAACTGGTCCGCCGATCAAGTTTACGCTAACAAGGAGATTTCAAACCATCACGGCGGAGTCATCCTGCTGGATGGTCACGTCTTCGGCGGCAGCGGCTCCACTTTCCGATGCGTCGATATTCAGACTGGCGAAGCCCGCTTCGCTGAGCGCAGCGCCGGCAAGGGCGCTACGCTCTACGCCGATGGCCTCTTCTATCTACGAGCCGAGCACGGCCCCGTCGCCCTGATCAAGGCGTCTCCTGACGGCTACGAAGAAATCAGCCGCTTTGATCAGCCTGATCGCAGCGACCACAAAGCCTGGCCTCATCCAGTCGTTGCCAATGGCAAACTCTACCTGCGGGACCAGGGCTTACTGCTGTGTTATGATGTGACGCGGAAGTAGGTTCTCTACGATTTGAAGCATTCTGGTAACTTCGCCTTGCCACGCTCGCAATCTCCAGCAACGCTCTCCCCATGTCCAACATAACGATCTACCATTACCCCCATTGAGGCTCCTCCGTGAATGCCTTGGCGGTCGCCGAGGAACTGGGAGTGAAGCACGACGTGGTCTTTTACATCAAGGAGCCCCCCGGCCGAGAGGAACTGAGAACCATCCTCTCCGTCCTCGAAGACCCGGTTGAGGATCTCGTTCGCAAGGACTCCAAGTTCAAGAAACTGGAACTCAACCCCGACGACTTTGTCGACAATCCCGAAGCCGTCATTGAGATCCTGATCAAGCACAAGCAACTGCTTCAGCGCCCGCTACTCGTCAAAGACGGCAAGGCCATCATTGGGCGCCCCAAACAACGGATCTACGATTTTTTGTCGTGACCCGCTCCCTCAGGGCGTCGCGCCCGCCCATTGATATCGGATTGCCCCGGGCCACTCAACTGCAGCAGGAGCCCCCGGAACAGCAGCTCCCGCCATCGGAAGCACCTCCCTTGCCTGGCATAATGGAAACTCCACCAGAGATCACTCGTTTGACCGGAACGCCGGTTTCAGGGTGCGTCGAAAGGGCATCGTCCTTGATGCTCTGCTTGAACTCGAAACGAGTCGACTCCTCTGAGGGATCTTCAGGGATCGTTTCATAAACGTAGGTCGGCATAGGAGTAAGCGTGGACCGGCAC
>PKCI01000203.1 GCA_002862135.1 Verrucomicrobiota bacterium
CCCACAGGGTGAAAACCATGTTCGGTTTTGATGAATTGGGGGATGTGATCGAGGATGAGGATCTGCTGAGCAGAGCCTACGATAAGCTGCGTTTCATGATCTAGCAAGGCGTGCGGATTCTCGTGGGACCAGGTAATCGGAAACAAAATCGCGGAAGATCAACCGGGCCATTTTTGTGATCTTATTGTAGCTATCTATGGCTGGCAGATCGACCAGCCCCACTTGCCATCAATCATCAAAGAATTGATCAGCTGTTTTTTCCGGATTACTGGAAACCGTAGTGGTTACAAAAGGCGGGATTTTCTTTCTACACGTCAGCTCTAATGCTACCATTGGTGGAATTGAATTGGCTGGAGATGGGTTGAGTAAAAGTCGATTTTCCTGGGATCAACGGACCGCTTAAATCCTCTCTACCCTTTAGGAATACAAACTAACCGCTTGATTCTGATGAAACCATTGGTGTTCGCTCTTCTTGCTATCGGCTTGACCACGTGGCCTCCCTCACTCCGGGCTGATTTCCCCACCCTTCGCCTCGAACTGCTCGCCGAGGGACAGTTTAGTTCCCCAACCGGGGTAACTCATGCCGGAGATCAATCCGGTCGATTGTTCGTCGTAGATCAACGAGGGAAGATTCACATCTTCGTTGATGGAGCCGTTCTTCCGACTCCCTTTCTCGATCTATCCGCTTCCCTGGTTTCCGAGCGGCCGGGATTTGATGAGCGCGGGTTGCTTGGGTTGGCTTTCCACCCTGACTACGGCTCCTCCGGAATGGCCGGGGAAGGGCGGTTCTATGTATATTACAGTGCACCATCCCCGAATGCTCCAGGAACTGCCCAGAATCCAGTGGACCACCGGAGCGTCATCGCTGAGTTCCAGGTTTCGGCGTATGCCGACATGGCCGATCCTGCCAGTGAACGGATTCTGTTGACTTTCGATCAACCCCAGTTCAATCACGATGGTGGCGAGATTGCGTTCGGTCCAGACGGTTTTCTCTATGTTGCCACTGGTGACGGCGGCAGTTCCAACGACAACAACGCTGGTCACACGGGCGGCTCATCAGCACGGCCTACTAATGGATTGGGTAACTCCCAGGATTTGACCAACTTGCTCGGTAAGATTCTACGTGTTGATCCCCAGGGTAACAATGGAGCCGGAGGAGAGTATGGGATTCCACCTGACAATCCGTTCGTGGGTCAGGGCGGCGGAGTTCAAGAGGAGATCTTTGCTTTCGGATTGCGCAATCCCTGGAGGTTTTCCTTCGATGACGGTCCCGGCGGAACAGGGCGTCTGTTTTGCGCGGATGTCGGACAAGGACAGGTTGAGGAGATCAATCTCATCGTTTCCGGTGGAAACTATGGTTGGCGGAAAAAGGAGGGCGAATTCTTTCCTTCGTTTTCGATCGATGCGCCTGCGCCGACGGGAACTGTGGTCGACCCGATTGCCCAATATGCCCACACTGCTGTTACGATTGGCAATCCGGCCCTGCCTCAAATCGGCAATAGCGTAACGGGCGGCTTTGTATATAGGGGCAGCGCGATTCCTGATCTTCAAGGGAAATATATCTTTGCCGATTGGTCCAACAGCTTCGGCAATCCCAATGGCACTCTCCTGGGGTTGGAGGAACTGACGCCGAACAATTTCACCCTATCGGTTCTCGATGTCGAAGATGGCAACCCGATTGGCCGTTACATTCCCTCTCTCGGGGAGGACGAACAGGGAGAATTGTATGTCGCCACGAAAACCGCGCTGGCTCCCTCCGCTACCGATCCTGCCACTGGTTTACCCTCCGGTCAGCTATTCCGGATTGCGGCCGTTCCCGTCCCGGTTGATATCTCCGTGGCCCCTTCCAAAGACAATTCCATCTACTCGGAGAATGCGTCGCTAAGTAACGGCCAGGGGGATTGGTTATTTGCCGGTGAGACCGCCAGGGGCGATGTTCGGAGGGCCCTGTTAGCCTTTGACCTGAGTTCCATTCCCGCTGGAAGTACCATTACAGCGACAAACCTGGATTTGACAATGGACCAGACGATTGCCGGCGCATCCAACCAGTCTCTCCACCGCCTCACATTGGATTGGGGTGAGGGCGGATCGAATGCAAGCGGACAGGAAGGAGGCGGAACTTCTGCTCAGTCGGGGGACGCGACCTGGTCCATGGCGATGTTCAACACAGTTTCCTGGAACAGCCTGGGTGGCGATTTCGAAGCCTCTCCATCCGGCACTACCAGCGTCGATGGCAATGGCTCCTACAACTGGACGTCTGTCCAGATGGTGGCGGATGTGCAAAATTGGCTGGATGGCGTTGCCCCCAATTTCGGGTGGATTCTGGTGGGCGCGGAGGGCTCTGGAACCTCGGCAAAGCGATTCGCTTCAAATCAGCACCCTACCGGAGCGAACCGTCCCAAACTTAACGTGTCCTACACTCCGTCGGTACCCGCGGTCCCCCGACGCCAAGTCTGGGAGCGGCAGTTTTACGCCGCTGGAACCTATCTGGATCCCAACGACAACTCCGATGGAGACTCCACCGCTCTGCTCCTGGAATATGGTTGGGATTTGGATCCAACCGCGGCTGATGACGCCGCGGACCGGTTTACCGCCACAATCGATTCGACGGGAGATGCCGCCAACCTGGAATTCGTTCGCGATCCCCGGGCGACTGACCTCAACTATACCCTCGAGGTGTCCACGGATTTGATCAACTGGACGCCCCTGGTAGTTAGTTCCGCAGGCGGTGCCCCCTCCGGTTCGGGATTTGTTTCGGAGGCACCCGATCAGTCGAATTCCGAGCTCCGCCGGGTTGTTGTCCTCGATCCCATAGTTCCATCGGTTCGAGCACTGGCGTTTTATCGTCTCACCGTGACCCGCCCCTGATCTGTAGAGGAAATATTGAGGACGAGGACATCTCTGGTTCCTCGGGAAAAAAGAAGGGGAAGACCGCCTGGCGAATCAGGCATGGGATGAGTTCACTTTGAGACGGGCGTTCTTCAACAGGAACCCGCGATTCGACGGAAGGCGGCAGGCGGCAAAGCGATGGGTCATTAATGTAGTCGAAGGCCGAATATTAAGGTAACCAAACGAACTCGGTAATATCCCTCAAATTCTTTCTAAGGGGAAGAGAACTTGCCGGTGTATCACAGAGGTAGATAAAACCCATTTCTCACGATGAAATTCAATCCACTTTCTATTCTTATCGCAGCGATGCTCACCATGTTGTTTTCGGGATGTCTCGATTCCGGCAATGGCGGTTCCCCATCCGAAATTCAGACGATTTCCCTGAAAGTGGAGGGGATGAACTGAAAAGTGAATTGTGTTCCCAGGGTGCAGTCTGCACTCACCGGTGTTGCTGGAGTTCAAAGTGCCGATGTTTCCTTACCGGATAAGGCAGTTGCACCCCCTCCAACCCGGGGCGATGCGCGGTGACAGAGCGGCGGGGTTGAAAAAGCAATTTCCTATCAATCACCTGCCATCTGTTGATCACGCAAGGACCCTCAGTTCAGATCAGCTGAACAAGGAAGCCAGTTGCTGGGTAAGGCTTTCTAAACGACTTGACTATTACACAGAAAAGAAAACAAAATCGTGACCATTCATGTGTTCAGGGTATTGGAAGCGTCACCCTGATCAAAGGCATGACTGAGACTGCAGGCGGCCCCGGTGCCGATGGTTTCAAAACAGGAAATCAAAAGCAGGGCCGTCAGGCAGCTAACTTTTCAGAGAAAACTATGTCGTCAAAAACAAAGCTGAACGGCGCGGAATTCCTTGTGAAGGTCCTGGAAAACCACGGTGTTACCCATGTCTTCGGCATCCCTGGGGCCAAGGTCGACAGCGTTTTCACAGCCCTGCTTGATTCGCCAATCGAACTGGTGGTGTGCCGGCATGAGCAGAACGCCGCCTTCATGGCACAAGCCTTCGGACGGCTCACAGGGCGCATCGGCGTTTGCCTGGTCACCTCAGGGCCGGGTGTTACCAACCTCGTGACCGGTCTGGCTACCGCGACCACCGAAGGCGACCCTGTGCTGGCAATCGGCGGAGAGGTATCCCTGGACGATCGCTACAAACACACTCACCAGTCATTGGATGCCATTGGTCTGATGCAACCGGTGACGCGCTTCGCCCAATCCGCCCTCAATGTTCACGATCTACCTGAGGTTTTGGGCAATGCGATACGAGCTGCGGAGACAGGACGTCTCGGGGCCGCATTTCTGGGGCTACCCAAGGACGTCGGCCTGGCCGAAATTGATGCTGACCCGTCAGCAGGCTGGGGGAAACCAGTCCGCCAAGGTCCAAGCCATCCTGACGCGTTGAGGGAAACAGCGGACTTCCTCAACAGCTTGAAACGACCCTTGCTGCTGCTGGGAATGCAGGCTTCTGCCCCGTGCTTAAGCGAATCATTGCAACTGTATGTCAAACAAAGCGGCCTTCCCTATTGCTCGACTTTCCAGGGCCCGGGACGTTGGGTGGCGCCGGAGCAGTATGTCGGCCGACTGGGACTGTTCCGCAATCAACCGGCCGATACCCTTCTGAGTGCCGCAGATGGAGTGATCTGCATCGGCTTCGACCCTGTCGAATACGACCCGAGCATCTGGAACAGCGATCGACAGCGCCAGATCGTCAATGTGGATGTACAGCCTGCTGACCAAGACAGAGCCTTCCTGCCCCGGGTGGAACTGATCGGTGATCTTCATCAGACCCTGATCGCCATGGCCACGCTGCCGGCTGTAACAGTGTCAACTGACTTCCTTCAGTTGCAACGGGCGTGCGCAGCTGAACTGCAGGCAACAACGGCAGAAGGCCTCTCTTTGGGAGGGGCCGCACCCGTTCATCCACTGCGCATAGTGCACGAGATCAGCGCTGTGACCACAGAGGAAACGACGGTCTGCCTCGATGTTGGTTCCCATTACATCTGGATGAACCGCTATGCCCAGGCCGAGCGGGCCCGCCAGGTACTGGTCAGCAATGGGCAACAGACACTGGGTGTTGCTCTTCCCTGGGCGATTGCAGCCGGCATGACGCGACCTGGCAAACCGGTGATCTCCGTCTCCGGTGACGGAGGCTTCCTGTTCACCGCCACCGAACTCGAAACGGCGGTGCGCATGGGAAGCCGCTTTGTGCACGTGATCTGGAACAGCCACTCCTACAACATGGTGGAGTTCCAGGAGCAGTCCCATTACGGCAGGGTCTCAGGGATTCAGCTCGGCGACTTCGACGTGGTCAAGTTCGCCGAAGCCTTTGGAGCAAAGGGTTACACGATCCAGAATGCCGAGGAGCTCGGTCCAGCTCTGCGCGATGCGCTGGAACAACCCGTACCCGCACTGGTCAATGTGCCAGTGGATTACTCCCAAAACATCCGGCTGATGCAGAACATCCACCAAGAGTTCATTCACTAAGGTCGCAATGAGCACCAAGCACGCAAGCGGTCATCAACTCCACGTCTCCCTCGGCGATGGTCTGTGGGACGCCCTTCACAACCTGGCCGAGCACACAGGGGAAAGCGTCAGCCACATCGTGCGCCGATCCCTGGCGGACAGTCTCGATCTTGACCATCACACCATCTATCAGGTCTCCACATCTGGGGCCCTTGTGGAAGGGGTCTATCAAGGTTGCGTTCGCGTTGCCGATCTCAAAGGCCACGGTGATTTCGGAATCGGCACCTTTGATGGTCTCGATGGAGAAGGCATCATGCTTGACGGCATCTGCTGGCAGGCCCGCGCCGATGGGTCGGTGCGGGTGGCACCGGATACGGCTCTCGCACCGTTTTGGGCCACCACCTTCTTCGCTGCGGACTCAACCACGACATTGCAAAGAGTGAGGAGCTGGGATGACCTCAGTCGTCAGCTGGATCAACTTCGACGCAGCGACAATCTCTTTTGCGCCATTCGCATCGATGGCGTTTTCGAAACGATCCACTACCGCGTGGCATGCAAAAGCGCTTACGGCACTGACCTAGTGACGGCCACCAGCCATCAGCCCGAATTCAGGGAGAGTAGCGTCCGAGGAAGTCTCGTGGGATTCTGGACGCCCAGCTATGCCCGCACAATCAATGTGCCTGGCTATCACCTACACCTTCTCAGTGATGACCATCAGAAGGGGGGCCACATCCTTGATCTGCAGGCCAGTGATCTCAGTGTGAAACTGCACATGGACAACCATGTGCATCTCGCCTTGCCAGAAACACCAAGTTTCCTCACTGCCGATCTTCAGAGGGATTCAGCTGAGGATCTGGCCAAGGCCGAACGCAAAAACAACTAGCGGCCGCACTCCACCCGACGGCTTTTAGTTACAAAGGAGGAATTGACAACGTCGTGGATGCCGTCGATCAATGACCCGTTTTATCTTTCAGCACAACTTATTCACCCAAGAAGAAGCCTCGTATAAGAAAAGAACCCTCGTATAAGAAAAGAGACTTAGCGATTTGCGGGCTCGCGTTCGGAATCATTGGAGCATGGTTCCCACCTCTTGCCATCCCAGCAGTGATCTGCGGTCATAAGGCTCTCGCGAAGCTAAAAAAAATTTCCTCAGCGATATGGAGGAAAAAGAATGGCTATGGCAGGAGTAATACTGGGATGGATCGGGGTTGCTATAATTCTTTTCTTAGCTGCGTTAAGATTCAATCAGTGAGGAATGCTACCGCTCGTGAGGAATAAGATAACTCCGAGGGCCGCAATGCCCAAAAGTGGCGAAAAATATTTTGAAAACTTTTCAAATTTTACGGCTCTCTCCCCAAAACCTTCAAATGCCCAGCTGTGGCTAAGCACACTAATCGCTAAGTTAACGGACACTGTTATAGTCGCTAAAATAAATAAACCGTCGGACAGGTTCAAATAGTGTGTTGCCGGCATGTCTGCCTCCAAGGCAAATTTCAGTGCTGGTATCGTCAAAAATAGGGTCAGTTGCCCCCCCACACTGACCTCCAATAACGGGCTGGCTTCTGGTTCGCCTCGCATTGCGGTGGCGTTTGTATTTAGAAATTGATTAAAGATCAAAGAAAGAATGATTATGGAGGACAGAGGAAATAATACCTTTTGTATGGCAGTGGAAGAGTTGTGGGCGACATTCACATGCGAAATGAGGTATGAAAATTTTTCGCGCCCTCCATGGTTCAAGCTTTTGCGAGTGGTTGCCTCCAATTTTGTTGAGGAGACTTCCCAGTTTCCCTTGACTACTTGATGACGGGCGTCGTCGTGACCTATTAAAATTTCCGACGGCAGCCACCGCATCTTATTAATATTTCCTGAAAAAGCGGCAAGCTCAAGAAACAGGTCCAGATTTCCGAATGGATATCGCCGCATTTCTGCGTCAACACTGAGATCCACATCGAACCTTTCGAATAACTCAAATTTGCCATTTTGGACGCTGAGTGTTTTGTAGTGGGTTACCCGCGGCATCTCCGCATTTGCTACAATAAACTCGGGGTGCCATATGGCCTCTAACGCCTCTTCGAGGGCTTTTCCGTGAACAACATCATTACCGATCGCCGATAAGTAGTCTCGCTCGGTGCCAGCCCAGGTCATTATTATCTCAACGGAGGCCTTATAATGACCCTCAGCCACATCTATGTCGTAAATCTCGTTGAAGAGCATAGTAGCTCGCACGTCGTGCTCTGCTCTTACTTGGGCACTAGTTCCTTGTTCGTCAGCTTTCACGCTCGGTTCAGATGCGGAGGTGGCCTGGATGCCAAAAGCGCAAAATACAAATGCCAAAATCGTTTGTTTTGGGAAATAAATATTCATTTTGAGGGGGCCTTTTTGGGCTCATGCAACGATCTAGCCATGGCCAAAATAGTTGATCCGAACTTTAAATTTGTTGCTGGCTATTTATTGAAAGGAAATTGCTATTTCAAGGCCAAAATTCAAGTCGCTTGCGGCCCTCGGGTTGGATGGGGTGCAACTCAACCTGCCGTGGATTGGAAGACTTACTAACTCTACCTTTTATCACTCGGTAGACTTTTGATTCGTCGCCAAACCCATATAGGACGCGGCGAGTAGAGCAGTAGAGTTAAAATCCGCAAATGAATGAGTAGGGGAAAGGTATTACAATCGTAAGACGTGGGGCAGATGGGGCGGTGGCTTTCGGCTATGTATCACCATCAGAGATTCCGAGCCGTAGTCCACCCCATCGAAACCC
>PKCI01000075.1 GCA_002862135.1 Verrucomicrobiota bacterium
CTGAGCAGGTGTTGCACATCCCATCCGCTCTCAATGAAATCCCGAGCCAGCCAGTCGAGCAATTCCGGGTGGGAGGGACTGCGGCCTTGGCTGCCGAAGTCCTCGGGCGTAGAGACGAGTCCGGTACCGAACATCAGCTGCCAGTAGCGGTTCACGGTGACGCGGGCGGTGAGCGGATTGTCACCTGAGGCTGTCCATCGGGCAAGATTGAGCCGGTTTTGCGGGGCATCATCCTCTCGGGAAGGAAGGAAAGCGGGTGTCGCTGCTGAGACGGTTTTCTCGCGATTCGAGTAGTGGCCGCGGCCAAGCAGATAAGTGGGCTTGGGTTCCTCCATTTCCTTCATCACCATGATGTCTGGAATGGTGCGGATCAGGGCGATCCGTTCATTGCGCAGTTGCTTGAGTTTAGCGGTTTCCTCCTGGTAGGGAGGGTGGGCGTTGGCGAGGAACCAATCAATGCCTGGCTGCCATTCGCTGTGCTCGAAGAGTTGTGCCACCTCTCCGGGATCGAGTTCCTTGTTAAAAACCTGGAAGTCGTCGACGAGGCCGCCGGTGAATCCGTTGTCTCTCATGCGTGAACCGATCACGATGGTATCGCTGCCACCGCCGGTGATGTCGCGGGTGAGATGGTCGCGAATGATTCGTGTATCAGCGGGCTGACCATCGACATAAAGCGTCACACCCGAGGCATGGCTGGAACCATCGTAGCTGACAGCCACTTGCTTCCACTCTCCGACGGGAAGTTTCTCAGTGGTGCGCACGCGGATGGCGTCGCCGGGATAGAAGTGGATGATTCCGAGGCTGAGTTCACCATCCTCGATGAGGAGTTCGTATCCCCGGCTTGCTGCATCAGTCCATGCCTTGGAACGGCTGAAGACAACAGCTCGTTTCTTTTCGTTCGGCGTCTTGAGCCAGAGCGAGATGGTGAACGAATCGTTGCGGGTAAAATTGCCGACAGGCAGAGTGACTTTGTCGTCACCAGTCAGTTGGATCGCCTTGCCATTGCGACCATCAACGAGCTGGTTATTTCCTGAAGTCGTTGCGGGATCGGCGCCTTCAACGAGGTTCGGGATCATGTTCTCTTCGTTTGACTCGAAGTCAAAAGAAGCAATTGGAGTGGCCTCGGCGACATTGCTGGGAGAGTTTTTCGTCCACTTCTCAAAAGCGGGGGTAGCGCCCTTCTCGAGTTCGATGAGCCGGGCTTCGGAAGCTGCGATTTTTGCATCGAGATCTGCGAGTTTCGCCTCCTGAGCTTCGTCGGGCAGCCAGAGGGTAGGCGGAGGTGTCGCATCTACTTTGGGGAAGTAGGCATACAGACCTGCCTCATCGATGTTGTCGAAGTAGGCGGCGACCTCGTAGTAGTCCAGCATCGTCAGGGGGTCATACTTGTGGTCGTGACAGCGGCTGCATTCGAAGCTGAGTCCGAGGAAGGCGGTGCCATAGGTGTGAACACGATCAGCGACATACTCGACGCGGAATTCTTCAGGGACACTGCCTCCTTCGTTCTTCTGAGAGTGAAGGCGATTGAAAGTCGTCGCGAGGATTTGATTTCGCGACGGGTTCGGCAGTAAGTCGCCGGCAAGTTGTTCGATGATGAACTGGTCGTAGGGCATATTGCCCTGGAAGGCTTCGATGACCCAGTCACGCCAAGGCCAGACTCGACGATTCCAATCCTGCTGGTATCCGAAGGTGTCTGAGTAGCGAGCCACATTGAGCCATTCACCTGCCATACGTTCACCGTAGGCACGCGAAGCGAAGAGGCGTTCGACCACTTTATTGTAGGCATTGGGGGAAGTGTCAGCGAGAAAGGCATCCAGTTCCGGCAGCGTAGGGGGGAGGCCGGTCAGGTCGAAAGTGATGCGCCGAAGCCATTTCTCGCGACTGGTCTCCGGGGAAGGGGCAAACTGCTTCCGCTCGAGACGATCGAGAATAAATTGATCGATCGAATTGCGGACCCAGTCGGATTGAGTTTTTGGCACTTCAATGGTTTCCGGGATCGCCGTGAAGGACCAGTGCTCCTCGTATTCGGCACCTTGATTGATCCAGCGCTTGATGATGTCGATCTCTTCCTCCGTGAGGGCCACCTTATTCTCCGGCGGCGGCATCAGATCGATCTCGTCATCGGTGATGAGACGATAGTAGAGTTCACTGTCTTCGGCATTGCCCGGAACGATACCGTAGTAATCACCGAGGTCGGCCGTAGCGTGCTCGAAGGTATCGACGCGGTAGTCGGATCTCTGGTTATTGGCGCCAGGGCCATGGCACTTGAAACACCTGTCTGACAGGATCGGTCGAACGTCGGCATTGAAGTCAATTCGGTCTTCAGCCGACACAGGGCCGATCAGTCCAAGGGCCAAGATGGGGGAAAGGTATCGCATGGAAGAAACGCCGAATTAGTCAATCGACATGTAGTATGCAGTAAAACTGTATGATCTAACGGCAAAAGGTACAAGGAATCTTAACGTAATTGCGGGAGGGTTGGCCGTTACTTTCAGATGGGTGATACAGGTAATTTGCTTCCAATGAAGCTTTAATCCTATGTTCGATAGTGGTTGTGGCGGATGCGTGACTGAAGGTGAATTCCTCGCGGGCAGGATTTTCTGGCTGGATGAGTTTGTGAAACGAGAGGTATGGACTGTTGTTGTTTTTGGTATAAATTGACGTATATGGCTGTTGCATATGATGAAGCCTTCTACCTGAAGCATCCTCAGGTGAGGCAGGTGATGGAGCTCTTTGAGTTCCTTCCGTCTGCCTATTTCTACGCCAAGGACGCAGAACACCGGTATGTGGCCGCGAATTGGCCGGTGCTGACCCAAATATTCGGGATGGAGCAAATTGAAGACTTGTTGGGGAAGTCCGATCTCGAGATCCAGGCACCGGCGATGGCGGAGGCCTATCACGCCGAGGATCGCAGCGTGATGGACGGCGGCGTCCCTATTCCGAATCAGGTCTGGCTGGTCATGCTGGCGAACGGGGTTCCGCAGTGGTTCGTTTCCACGAAGACGCCGCTGAGAGATATCGAAGATAAAGTGATCGGTATCGCGGGAGTAATGTACGCGATTGATACGCCGGATGACGAGGCCAAACTCTTTCGTGAGATTAATCCGGTCATCAAGCACATCGAGGAGCACTTCCGTGAAGATGTCTCGATGGAAGCGATGGCCCGCTTGTCAGGACTTTCGACGACACAATTCAATAAGCGGTTTCGGGATCTTCTCCGTATTTCCCCTACCGAGCTTCTCCTGAGGTTGCGAGTGCAGGAAGCCCAGCGACTGCTCGTCGAGACTTCAGACGGGATGAGCAAGATTGCTGAGGCAACCGGCTTCTTTGATCAGAGTCACTTCACGAAACGCTTCAAGCGAGCGACGGGATTGACCCCGCTGGGGTATCGAAAGCGTTTTCGTTGAATGTCCATCGACAGGGCTTCAGATCGGGATTAGGGAAATAAGGATGAGTCGGGCGATTGATGCGTTTCCACAATCGAGAGAGTTCCTTGCGGACACGGTGTCAGGAATGCTCCTGGATATTGAAGCGCTGCAGCGACCGCTGGAGCGTTGTGATCTCACAGCTTGTGGAGGGACGTGTTGCCACGATGGGGTCTACCTTTCATCTGAGGAGGCAAAGGTTATCCGTGAATTGGGTGAGAGCCGCCGGGATGAGATTGAGGGACAAGGCGTTTCTTTGCCGAAGCAACTGGTTGTCTATGGAAAATGGCGCGACGCTGTCTCAGGTCCGAAGACAGCAACGAGGACGGTGGCGATGAACGAAAAGGTGGCCGATTACCCGGAGCACTTCCCGAATACCAACTGCGTGTTCCTGCTCAACGACGCGCGGTGTGCGCTCCAGTCCCTCGCCGTTGAAGAAGGGAAACATCCCTGGCATTACAAACCGCTGACTTGTTGGCTGCATCCGCTCTCGATCAGTTCGGGGCCGAATCACAAACCGATGCTGACCTTGTATTCCGAGGAAAACGACCCTCAGCGCTACCCCGACTACGACGGTTTTGTCTGCCGGACCCACTGCGGGCGCACCTGTGAAGGAGGGGAGCCAGCGTGGCAGGTGTTGCGATGGGAGATCGAAACGCTGGGCGAAATAGGCGAGCGCGATCTTATTGCCGAGATCAAAGAACAGATCGGTTAGGCCGAAGCGTCGGCTTCCTTCTCTTCGTTTCCGTCAGTCTCTTCACCGTTATCCTCAGAGGGCTCCTCAACTTTGAGGCCCATCTTGGAAGCTCGGTTCTTCCAGAGGTTGCGCGCGAATTCCTGCATGTCTTCGCGAGTGTCGGCCTCGTCGACGATCTCGAGTCCAAGCAGGGTTTCGACAACATCCTCCATCGTGACCAGCCCGCTCATGCCTCCGTATTCGTCCAGGACGACGGCCACATGATCGCGATTGGCGACGAGCTGCTGGAACGCATCCGTCATCTTGGTGATCTGCGGCATTGCCGCGATTTCGCGACTGAGATCGCGCAGCTCGAGATCAAACTTGTCCTGGGCAGCGGCAAGAAGGATGTCGTGCTTGAGAACGAATCCCTTAATATCGTCGCGGTTTTCACTGTAGATCGGTATTCGCGAGAAGGGGGATGAATTATGGCGTTCGAGGTAATGCTCAACCGTGGTGTCTTCGGTCAGGGCGAAAACAACCACGCGGGGTGTCATCACCTCGCGTACAGAAATTTCGCTGAGGCGGAGCAGGTTCTCGATAATGCGGGATTCGTCTTCCTTGAGCTTGCCCTGTCGGGTGCCGAGCTCGGCCATAACCTTTAGTTCGTCGCGGCTGAAGGTAACCTCGCCGTGTCCGCCCTTGGAAAAGATTTCGATAAACCAGACTACCGGAGTCATCAGCTTGGTCAGCCAGTGAAGGCTAACAGCCACCCAGGGGGCCCAGGTTCGCCAGTGACGGGCGCCGAGATTTTTCGGGATAATCTCCGATGCGATGAGAATGGCAAGGGTCATCAGGGCCCCGGCGAGGGCATCCCACTTGCCACCTCCGAGGGCGGAGACCTGCGCGGCGACGCCCATCGCACCCACGGTGTGGGAGATGGTGTTGAGGGTGAGGATCGAAGTCAGGGGGCGGCTGATGTGACTCTTGAGGTGCTCAAGCAGGGCGCCGGACTTGGGGCGCTTGTTTTTCAAGTTTGCGATATAGGGATTGGTCACGCTGAGGATGACCGCTTCCCAAACCGAGCAGAAAAAAGAAACGCCGATGGCGACACAGAAGTAAACAACCAGTAGTGTCCACGAGCCGGTGACGTTGGGATCAACGCTTGCCGGGGCGATCGCCGCGACTGTAGAATGAAACATGGTTGCGTCAACTTTGCTAAGATTTCGAGGGGCTTCAAGTCGAAACCCAAACAGGACAGGTGAAGTTTGGGGCGCAAAAAACAGGGTCAGGTGGTCGAGCTAACCTTGTTGAGTGTGAACTATCTGAGGATCTCGGCGAAACTCTCACGGGTTCCGGGACGGGTTATTTCTTCTTCACGTAGGCAAAGAAGCAGCCAGTGACTTCTCCGTTTTCTCCCTGGAAGGTGGCGAAGAGCTCGGCTGGGCCGGCTTCGAGAGTGACGTCGAATTTCAGATTGGTCGCGCCTTCGGGCACATCGGCAGAAAGCTTGTTCCCCTGAATTTCGATGCTGGCTGACTTGGCAGGGACGGTTTTCCCGGGAGTTTCCCGGAAAGCCGGGCCTCCGGATACAGGCGCTCCGCCGGGAATGGCAGAGGTAATTGGTGTATCGGCTACTTTGCCTTCGTTCGGCCAGCGACGGACTTCGATTTCGTAATCGCCAGCTTCCTCGACGGTAAGATACCAGAACCCGAGGTTGCTCGGCTTGGTGACCCCGTCACGAATGTGCTTCTGATTCCATGGGCTGGAACCGGTCGTGATCCAGTCATGGCTGGTGAGACGGCTGGGATTCTCGGCCGGGTTGCCGATATGGATTCGAGCAGGATCTCCGAAGGTTGGGGCGATGTCTGCCCACCACTCTTCGTAGAATCCCTTGAGACGTTCGACGACTTCAGGATGATCGGCGAGAACGTCGTTCTCCTGCTTGGGATCTTCTTTGATGGCGTAGAGTTCGTGTTTGGGCACGCCGTTTTTGCCTTCGTTGCTGACGAGACGCCACTCGTTGGTCATGACCGCGGATTTTCTCCACTTGATGGGATCTTTGACGCGTTGGCTGTCGGTCACGAGAATGCGGTCAGGCCAACCGTCGGGGCGCTGGGTCGTCTCGATGAGCGGGCGGATGGAAACGCCGTCGAACTTTATCTCGGCAGGGGCTTCGACGCCAGCGAGATCGATCAGTGTCGGGACAACGTCGACGTGAGCGGTGATGGTCTCGACCTTGTTTTCCTTGTCGAAACCGCCGCCGGGCCAGTGAAGGAAGAAGGGGACGCGGTGGCCACCGTCGTATTCGCTGCCTTTGGCGCCGCGCATGCCGCCGTCAAAGGTTCCGCGACCTCCGGCCGTACCGTTGTCGGTAGTGAAGATGAAGATCGTGTTTTCGGTGAGGCCCTTTTCATCGAGCCACTCACGCAGGGCTCCGACGTTATCGTCGATATTGGCGACCATGCCGAAGAAGTTGGCAGGCGCAACGCCAAGGTGGGCGTAGGGAGCCGAGCTCTCTTCCGGTGCGTGGTTGGGGCTGTGAGGCGCGTTGGTGGAAATGTAGGCGAGGAAAGGCTTATCCGCAGCGGTGCTGGCTTCGATGAACTTCTTGGCGTAGTCGAAGTAGACGTCGGTGCAGTAGCCCTCGGTCTTGGTCGGCACCTTGTTGTGGAAGTAGGTGTCGTCAAAGTAGGCGTTGTCCCAATAGTCGGGAGTCTGGCCAACGCCGCCTCCACCGTGGCGTAGCACTTCGGTGAAGCCACGGTCCTCGGGGCGGAAGGGATAGTTGTCGCCGAGGTGCCACTTGCCGAACATGCCGGTGTTGTAGCCGTTATCCTTGAAGATTTGTCCGATCGTGACCTCGTTGAAACGTAGCATGGAACGACCCATGATGGTGTGCCAGACGCCGGTTCGGTTGGTCCAGTGTCCGGTGAGGAGGGCACAACGGGTCGGGGAGCAGGTTGGAGCGACGTGATAGTCCTCAAGACGAACCGACTCACTTGCCAGGGAATCGAGATGAGGAGTTTTTACGACCGGATTGCCATGGCAGGAGAGGTCGCCGTATCCCTGGTCGTCAGTGATAACAATAACGATGTTGGGATTGTCGGCAGCGGTCAGCGATACGGCCAGAAAGGCGCCGAGTAAGAGAGCTAGCAGGGTGGGGATTTTCATAGTCTTGGGAAGAGAAGATTAATGGAATTGCCAAGCGCCACAAGGCTTAACCCCTCCGAAAAGGGATTCGCAATAACGCCATGTCATACCCCGTGGTTTCGCGACACCGTCTTTTCTGAAGGATGTATCAGGTTTCCGTCTTGACCGCATTTGGCGCAATTTCATATAATTCAGACACGGGTGTATCAAGCAATGAGCATCCGGATTAAAAGACGATCCCCCTTATGAAGTTCTCACTTTCCGCTGAACGGAGAAACCGTGACGGTTTCACCATGGTTGAAATACTCGTGGTGGTTGCCATTCTAGGCATTCTCATGGCGATCCTCGTGCCTAGCCTCGGCAAGGCGAAGGAGATTGCTGAAGCCATGAAGAACACCACGAATTTGAAGAATATCGCAACGGCGACCCTGGCCTGGGCCGGTGACCACGGGAACAAGCTGCCCTCCCCCCAATATCCCGGTGGCGAAGTGGTGCCCGGAACCATGGATCCCGACGATTACTTTCCTGAATTCTGGAATCTTGGAGAATCCGGCCTCTGGATTGACGGTGTTGTGTTCGGCCATATGTATCTTGCTGAGCAGCAGCGACGTGAGGGGGACGAAGAGGGCAACTATGGAGATGAAGGCTATGCTTCGACCGGCGGATACGAAATTGATGAGGTGGGAACTCACCTGAAAGGAACCCTCTTCGAAAACTCCCAGGCGGTGAAAGTGGATCCGACAGAGGAGGACTGGCACAAGCACAGCTATGCCATGAACACGAATCTTCAATATGACCGCAGAAAAGCTGACGTTTTGGATCCGTGG
>PKCI01000208.1 GCA_002862135.1 Verrucomicrobiota bacterium
GAGCCACCTCAACAAAGGCGCCCAGAAGATCAGTTCCGACCTCGACTCACTCGACTACGGCGTCAGCGTCACTGACTCTTGTGTCGGTTGGGAAGCCACCGTTGAGATGCTCAACCAACTCGCATCCGACGTGAGAAAGCGACGGGCAACGTTCCTCGCGTAATCCGTTGTTTTATCGGATCTAAACCGCTTGACACCAATTGGTGATCATTTGTTGCCACAAAAGTGGATTGGTTAGACTTGAAGTTATGTCAGGTTTTCTATCACCTAGATGCCGCTGAATGGCAGCAGATCAGGAATGGGCTGTTCTCAAAGCAGACTCGCATGCCATGGTGGTTCGTCTGCTCGCCAGTGTTGCGTCGAATCGCTAGGGTAACGAACAGCAAAATGAACTCTCCTGAACGGCCATTGTGGCTTTGACACTGATTTTTTGATCTGGACCCGTAGTGTTAGCTTGCTACCGAATTCGTTGTCGAATGGTCCTTACTATCCTACTCGAAGATTCGTCCCCTGCACGAATTGCGAACCGGATGATTATTTATCCGCACCGCCAACGGGTAAGTGAAACTCAGCCACGACTTCCACGGTATGTAGTTACACACTTAGCAACATTCGCTCTCGGATTGACGATTGATTCCAAACTCGTGTGAAACTTTGGGCGTTGCAGTCCTCGGACAATGGACCAAGTTTAGGTGATGCCCTTCTCTCCTGATGCCATCTCAGCTTTTGAACTGGCCAGCAGTCTCCAGGCACGTTTCGTGAATAAGCTCGAGAACGTTGCTACTCGTCACGGGCAGTCGGTCCGCTTTGAAGAAACGAAGTGGCTGCGTGACGAGGGACTCCATGGAGGCGGCAATCGCTTCACCGCGCCTGAAGGTTCGATCTTCAACCGGGCTACCGTCAATGTTTCCCAGATCCACTACGACGATCAGCCTGACAAGAAACTCGGTTCAGCGACCGCAATCTCCACCATCATCCACCCGGGCAACCCCCACGCACCCTCAGTCCATATCCATATCAGTTGGACCGAGATGAAAAGTGGCAACGGCTACTGGCGCATCATGGGTGATCTCAACCCTTCTGTGGTGAACGAGGAGTACAAAGACCGGTTCACCGCAGCGATGAAGGAAGCCGCTCCGACCCTGTTCAAAGAAGCCGCCGCACAGGGAGATCGTTACTTCTATATCCCGGCCCTCAAACGGCACCGAGGCGTCACTCACTTCTACCTCGAAAGCTATCACACCGATAACCGCGCGACCGACTACAAACTCGCCCAACAGTTTGGTGAAGCGGTGATCGACACCTACGTTGCCATTCTTGATGCGGCCCTGACAAGCTACCCTGACTGTGACGATAAGGCCCGGGCCGAGCAACTGGCCTACCACACCCTCTACCTCTTTCAGGTTCTCACTCTCGACCGCGGCACCACCTCAGGCCTGCTGGTGCATAGTCAAAACGATGTCGGAATCATGGGATCACTGCCCTCACAGGTAGACCGAAACTTGCTCGCGAGTTGGGCCAATCTCGTCGATGCCCCCCAGGACCAGTTGGTGCGGAAACTTGTGGACGCCCTTCCAGATTCCTCACCGACCAACGTTGGTGAGGAAGTTAAACGCGCCCTCGCCTCTGCCGTCAGAGAGCACTACCGAGACAATCCCGAGGCCCTCGCGCATCAAGCGCGTGGAAACCTTATTCCCCCCACGGTGGATAATCACTCGTGAGGGGGTTGAACTGGCCGGCTTAATCGAAAGTCTCGAGCGTTCCAGCAGCTTTTTCCTTCCCGTCCCATTCGAGACCCTCGCGGGGTGCGGGATCTTCGGTCCAGTCGCCGAAATCTGCGCCTGCAGCGATCCACTGTGCGAAGAGATCTTTCTCGGCCTCGGTCCACTGAGGCGCCTTGCCCTCCGGCGGAAAGTGCATGTCATCGCTGAGCGGCAGTTTGGTCACTCCCAGCATGCGTGATTCGTCAGGCTTTCCGGGAACGAGGATCTTTTCGTCGTTTTCATCCACGGAATTCAGAATGCCTTCCTTGGTAGCGAGAACAATATCGGCCTTGGGCTTTCGCGTTCTGCCGCGCTCGTCTTCATAGGGAGGTGAGTGGCAAGTCACACATCCGGATTTTACAAAAGGGTAGATCTGGGTCGCGAAATCGATGTCTTCAGCTTTCAGAAACACACCGGGGATGGCCAGGCAAAGTAGGGCTAGGAATATTTTGGACTTCTGCATGATGGGAAGAGATACAATTTATGGAATAAATACAACCTATAATATCGAGCCGTTTCAACATAGCTCGATATTCATTACGTTACATGACGCAGTATCGCTCGCACATTCGTAATTAGAACGTGATGCCGTTAGAAATATCAATCCGTTATCTTCACTTTATATCACTCATCGCCCTTAGCGCTGCGGTGTTTGCTCAAGCCTTCCTTCTCCGCCCCGAAATGACCCGACGGGAAATCGCGCAAATTCAACGTGTCGACATTCTTTACGCCGTGATGGTCGTAGTGGTCCTCGGTACTGGATTTGCGCAGTGGTTCTGGGTCGGAAAACCATCGCAGTTTTATTCGAGCAATCCGATTTTCCACGCCAAATTGACTCTTTTCCTGATTATTGGCATTCTTTCGGCCTGGCCCAGCGTTTTCCTAGGAAGACAGAGGAAAGGAGATTCTGAAGAAACCATTGAGGTCCCGAAAAGCGTGACTCTCAGCGTTCGGGCAGAAGTTCTCTTGCTAATCCTCATGCCACTGCTTGCCAGCCTCATGGCCAGGGGAGTTGGCATTCCCGCAACCGGATAACCTCATGTTCAGGTGGAAAAGGGAGATTCCCTATGAGGAGGCCATCGCCAATGAGCCTCACGAATCATTTGTCGTGATCGACGGGCAGAAAATTCACGCCGTCGATTCGGGTGAGGGAACGGCCCTGGTGATGCTTCATGGATTTGCTTCGAGCGCTCACTCATTTCGCTTTCTACGCGAGCCTCTTTCGGACAACCACCGGCTAATTGCCGTCGATCTAAACGGGTTCGGGCTGACGCAGCGCCCGCATAAAACCAAGGATTATTACATTGAAGAGCAGTCAGATCTCATCGTCCAGGTTCTTGCCGAAAAGGGCATCGAGCAGTTTTGTCTTATGGGACATTCCTACGGCGCAGTCGTGAGCAGCTGCATTGCCGAACGACATCCCGAAAAGGTGCTCAAGGTCATTCTGGTGAGTCCGCCGGAGGAGTTTTCGGGAGAGGTTCCATGGTATCTCAGGGGAAAGCTTGGCACCCGTCTCGCCATACTGATGCTCCGGCTGCTTCTTTCCAATTCGGAGAGATTCCACCAGCTCTCGAGCAGGGCCGTCTACCAAAACGAATCGCTGACTCGCGAAGTGTCGGACTTTTACCGCCGATCCATGTTGGTGGAGGGGTTCAGGAACGCCTGCGTGGGCATCATGGAGTCATTCGGGAAGCACCGCACCAGCATGATACGCTACGAGGCGATCGAGCAGCCCGTCCTCATTATTTCGGGGGAGCAGGATGCTTTGGTGTCACCCGAGAACATCGCCGCTGTCGGAGAGATGATTCCCCAGGCCTCCGTTGTGACCTTATCGCAATGCGGCCATTGCCCACCCGAGGAGAAACCGGATTCGGTGATTGAAGCGACCCTCCAGTTTCTCGCTTCGTAATATTGGTCAATGAACTCGCACCTTCAAAATGCATTCCTTGGCTCCCTCGTCGCAGACGCTGTCGCACTGCCGGTTCACTGGTATTACAACACCTCGGCCCTCGATCGCGACTATGGGGAACTTGAGGGCTATCTCAAGCCAAAGAACCCCCACCCTGACAGCATCCTTTGGCGATCGAGTTACTCGGCGCGAAACAAGAACGGGGAAATTCTTCATGATCAAGCCATCTACTGGGGTCAGCGCGAGGTCCACTACCACCAGTTTCTGGAGGCAGGTGACAACACGATCAATTACCTGCTCGCGATCCAACTCTATCGCTCTACCGTCCGGACCGGGCGCTACGACGCCGATGCGTGGCTGGACCTCTACATTGAGCTGATGCAGACCCCGGGATGGCACCACGACACCTACCTCGAAGAGTATCATCGCGCATTTTTCGACCGTCTTGCCTCCGGTGAAGCTCCCGGAAATTGCGGGATTGATGATATCCACGTTGGCGGACTCTCGGCCGTGCCTGCTCTTATTGCGGCCCTCGATGCTCTGCAAGACGGACCACCACAGGTTGATTCAGATATCGTTCGGCAGCATGTTGCCCTGACTCACCGAAATCGAAACGTCGACCAGGCCACGCTCGCGTTGGCCCGAATGCTGGAAACCATCGCCAACGGGGCGACACTTCAAGAAGCCATTCTCAAACACGGCACAGCCTGGGTTGGGAAGAGGCGCCTCGAAAAAATGGCCTCCCTCCGCGACCGCGAGATCATTGGGAACTGTTACTCCCCTGCCTGTTACCTGCCGGAGTCATTTGCCGCCTCGCTCTGTCTGGCCTGGAAATACGCCGATAACTTTTCTGAAGGCGTCCTCGCCAATGCCCGCTGCGGAGGGGATAATTGTCACCGTGGTGCGATAGTGGGTTCACTCCTCGGTGCGGCCACTCCCGAGATTCCCTCCTATTGGCTGCAAAACCTGAAATCGATGGAACGACTACGTTGCGACACGCTCGATCCGATCTTTACCGAGTGATCGCCCCACCCAAAGCCTCTCACGGATTAACAAGGCCCTACCGGCTTCTTCTTGCTGATGTATCACCTGTGGTATTCCGATATTTACACCGATGGACTTGATCCGAAGTCAACCTTTCCGCGAGAGCGATATCGGGAAGTGCATGCCCGACTCATGGGTTGCAACCGAGTCACTTTTCACGTGCCGACCCCATTGGCGGTGGAGGATATCAAGCTTGCCCACGAGCCTTCCTACGTCGACGCTTTTCTAGCCGGCGAACTAGATGCCAAAGCGGTTCGTCGTATCGGCCTGAAACCCTGGACTGAGACGATCGCGGATCGAACCCTCATCCTCACGCATGGAACCGTGTCGGCGACTCGGCATGTCCTCGAAAACGGGGGCTTCGCCGGTAATCTCGGGGGAGGTACACACCACGCCTACTACGACTTCGGGTCCGGTTATTGCATCTTCAACGACCTCGCCATCTCAGCCCTCATCGCGCGACGGGACTATGGCATTCGACGAGTCCTCATTCTCGATCTTGACGTCCATCAGGGCGACGGCACCGCAGCTATCTTTGAAAAAGATCCCGACATTCGCACGGTCTCATTCCATTGCGGCAAGAATTTCCCTTTTCGAAAGATGTCCTCGGATCTCGATGTTGAATTCGATCCCGGAACTGGAGATGAGGAATACCTCAGAACCCTCGAATCATTCCTCGAACGGGATCTCGCCGTCTTCGATCCCGAACTGATCCTTTATCAAGCAGGCGTCGATGGATTGGCAGCAGATCGACTTGGTCATCTCTCGCTCACCCGCGAAGGCCTGCAGTCACGCAATGAGCTAGTTTTCTCTGTCGCTCGCCAGCGAGAGCGGCCGCTCGTGGTCACCATGGGAGGCGGTTACGGCGAGCCACTAACTTGTTCGGTGGAAGCGCATGCAGATTTGTTTTTGCAGGCGGCGCAGGATTGATTAATCAGATTGAAAATCCCGTTCTCAAGCGCACTCCTCCCTTATTGATTCACCTCAAAGAACAAAATTGTCGCGGTTTTGCCCTGGCTACGCTCGGGCTTCTTTTCGGACACCCGGATCGCGACCTGGTGATACCCGCGGGGTAGATCATCGGCAAGAATGACACTACGTGGATAATTAAGGCCTGTGCTGTAGCGATCATGATAGAGTTGAATTTTTTTCCACTCTCCTTTGTCGACGCTGATTTCCAGGCTGCCGGCATCCGGACCTGCGAGGACAAAGGCCCCTAACATTGTTCCCTGAAAGGCGTAGTAGAGATGCGAGCCGGCTTCATCGGAACGGAGAGCATGATAGGCTTCATACTGTTCGCGTATCCCGCCGATAGGCAGCAGATCGCGGGAGACAGGCGCCCACTTCCAGCCGCCTAACCAATCAAGTTTTTGAGGGTCAATCGCCACGGCGTTAAAGTAGGAACCGGAGTCAAGCGGAGCCGGCAAAGCAACCCGGGTTGGAGTTTCTCCTGAAACTGTCTTATCGAGAATGTCGATAATGAGGCCGGCGGCGAATTCATAGCCCTTATCCGATGGGTGAACGTTCTTGTAGTCATTCTCCCAGGTCATGCGGCCCTCTTTGATCTTAGTTGCGAGCGCCTGGCCCACGTCAGCGATCGCGAGCCCGTAATGCCTCGCCACAGCCTTGTGAGCGGAAGCACTGACGGCTTCTTCCCCTAATTGGATTTTCTCCAGCATGGGCTTGTTCACGAACTGGACAGAGATCACATCCCCTTTTGGGTTGGCGATGAAATACTGACGGATGATACCCTCGAGCCCGCGAACGGCGGTCTTGCGATCGTGTTCCGCATCCTGGTCATCGTTGACCGCGAACTCCACGATGAGGAGATCAACCTGACCCTTCGAAAGAACATCGCGTTGCAGGCGAAAGGCTCCGCTGACCGAGCAGGTTGATGAAAGGCCGGCGTTGGTGAAGGTGAACTCCACATCGGGCCACTCCCGCTGCAACCAGGCGGAAACTTTACCAACATGTCCGCTCTCTTTCTGTGTGATTGAACCACCAATGAACGCCACGTGAGCCTTCCGATCCTTTTCGAGGCGGGCAATGAAGTTGGAAACTCCTTGATTACCCAAATCCACCCCAACGGGTTCTTCGGCCTGGACTGTGGCAGCCGGGCTCAGCAGCAAAGTCATGGCGAGAATCGGGGAGGAAAATGGAGCTTTCATCAGTTGCTGGAAACGAGTAAAAGCGAGAATAGTTCGCCCATGAAATCGTTTTTTCTGTTTATCGCGCCAATTCTCGGGCTGATTCTGCTATCCCCTGCCATTCGGGCCGAAACCTCCAAGCCTAACTTTCTCGTCATCATGGTCGACGACCTCGGCTACGGTGACCTCTCCTGTTACGGAGCTCCGGACCTGAAGTCGCCTCACATCGATGACTTCTTCGCTGCGGGGATGCGTTTCGACTCGTTCTACGCCAATTGTCCTGTGTGTTCTCCTACCCGTGCCTCATTCCTTACCGGGCTCTATCCCGACAACGCCGGTGTCCCGGGCGTAATTCGTACGCCGCTCGATGACCGCCCCACCAGCTGGGGTAATCTTCGCAACGATGTCACTACCTTACCGACTCACCTCAAGAGCGCAGGCTACGACACCGCCCTGATCGGAAAGTGGCACCTCGGCCTTGAAGCTCCCGACCGTCCACTGGACATCGGATTTGATTTCTTCCACGGTTTCCTCGGAGACATGATGGATGACTACTACGGCCACCTTCGATTCGGTCAGAACTACATGCGCCGCATGCAGGCAGTGATCGAGCCCGAAGGCCACGCCACGGATCTCTTCACGGACTGGACCCTGGATTACTTCAAGAACCGCAAGGACAAGGAAAACCCATTCTTTCTCTTTCTCGCCTACAACGCGCCACACACACCGATCCAACCGCCCCGGGAGTGGCTCGATAAGGTGCTGGAGCGTGAAGAAGGCATCGATCCAAAGCGTGCCGCGCTCGTCGCTCTGATTGAACACCTCGACGAAGCTGTTGGTCGTGTTGTGAAAGGGCTCAAGGATGAGGGCCTTTGGGAAAATACCGTCGTCATTTTCACCAGCGACAACGGCGGCCAGGGTAACGTGGGAGCGCGTAACCTGCCGCTCAACGGAGCGAAGCAGGACATGTGGGAAGGCGGGATTCGCGTCAGTACCGCCGTGACCTGGCCGGGAGTGATCCAGCCCGGCTCTCGTCAGCCTGATCATGTTTCCCTGACCATGGACATTTACCCAACGCTTGCAGAGATCGCCGGCACGCCAGTCACGCACGAGATGGACGGCCGCAGCTTCCTTCCGGTTCTCAAGGGAGAGGCTTTCGATGAGGAG
>PKCI01000057.1 GCA_002862135.1 Verrucomicrobiota bacterium
GTGCTCGCCTACGAGCAGGTCGGACAGGACCACCAGTTAACCGTGGCCCTGCCAGAGGAGTTTGCCCACCTCATGGTTTCCAAGGGATCTGTCTGCGTGAATGGCATTAGCCTGACCGTCGCTGAATTGAAGGAAGACTCTTTTACCCTCTGGATTATTCCCCACACTCACGAAGTGACTAGCCTGAAGTCGGTTAAAAAAGGATCCCGCGTGAATCTCGAGTTCGATTTGCTGGCCAAGCAGATCACCCGGCTGACCGAACTGGGCATACGATAGCTTCCAGCTTCGATACAATGTCGGCTTACATTGGCAACGCCTTAGCAGCGAACGGGCCGCCCACCCGGCTCATTTTCTGTGATTCTTACAAGCTCATGAAGCCCTTTCTCGCACTACTGGCTTCGCTCTTCTGTTGGCATGCTGCGGCCGATGAAACTAAAGTCATTGTTCACTTGCCGGACCATACCGACCCTAAGAATGCGGAGCATCGTTTCTGGATCGGCTGGAATAAAAAGCGGCGGGACATCGTAGCAAGCGAGACCGTCACCGGCGAAAAAGCGCGAGAGCTTATCGAAATGTTCCAGCGGTCACTTGAAGAGACTGAGGCACTCCATTTCTGCGGGCACGATCCCATTTACAGAATCGAAGCCACCACCGCAGGCGGCAAAGTTCTCAAGACCAGCCTTTGCTTCACCTGTGTGACCCGAGTCAAATCGAGCCTGCGCCTCAATCTGGCTGGCGAACGCGGGGCCGACAATGAACTGTGATCGAACTTCCCGCTGAACTACTGGGAGATTCGAAGACGAAGTGATTTCCACCGGCTCCCCAAGCGCTGGAGCCCATCCCTACCGGTCGTCGGGACTTTCCACTTGAGTTTCACCGGCATCGGACCGACAGATTTCCACCCAAAGATTCACAAAATCATGGCATTGGAAAAGATCACCACAGTCTCCGGCAAGGGCGTTTGCGTTCCCGGATCCGACATCGACACCGACCGCATTATCCCGGCGCGCTTCATGAAGTGCGTCACCTTTGACGGCCTCGGCGAATATCTTTTCTACGACGTGCGCCACGACGCCGACGGCAATCTCAAAGATCACCCACTCAACGAAGATCGCTTCGCCGACGCCAGCATCCTGCTTTCAGGGATCAACTTCGGTTGCGGCAGCTCCCGCGAGCACGCCCCCCAGGCAATCTACCGAGCCGGCTTCCGAGCTGTCATCGCGCAGAGCTTCGCTGAAATTTTCTTCGGCAACTGCGCCACTCTCGGCGTCCCCTGCGTGATCGCTTCCGCCGACGACATCGACAAGGTGGCAGCAGCCGTCGACGTCGACCCGTCCACCGACATCGCAATCGACGTTGAGGCCAAGGTAGTTCACTACGGCAACAGCGAAATCTCCATCGAGATTCCCGACTCTGCACGCGACGCCTTCCTGGCCGCCCAATGGGACCCCATCGGCGAGCTGCTCGACGGCGAAGAAGAGATCAGCAAGACAGCCCGCAAGCTGTCCTACATGAAGGCCTGATTCGGGATCCTAACTCCAGTTTCCAAAACAAAAAAAGTTGGCCCGTTCGGGACTTACCTTTTTTGTGAACGCTTTTTCATTTCGGAGGCTGGGGAACTCGGATTCGCCGGGGGTGCGGTCGGAACGGTCGGCGCCATCTCGATCACACTACCGGGATTGAATTTCTTATCCATCACGGAACGGGCCTTGGCGACATATTCGTCAACTGGCAGCACATAAGACGCAAGCGCTGCACCGCAAACGAATCCGAGAATGATAACGAGCATGACGATGAACCCCCTGCGGACGGTCTTCTGCGGTTTCTTTCCAAGCAGTCGAGAAGTGACTTTGGGAGCGTTGGCAACGCCTTCCTCGGGTGGTGTCGGCTCAGTTGCCGGCGCTAGGGCTGGCTCACCTTCATTCGCCTCTTCTTCATTTGTTATAACTCCGGGTTGGAAGAACGGATAGATTTTCAATTCGCCGTCTGCATCGCGGGAAGCGACGATTCCGGCTCCACACCAGACGCAGGAACCATCAATGCCAACATACTCCGGGCGAAACGCGACCTCTTCGTCACACTTCGGGCAGTTCAGGTGAATGAAGTCGTCCGAGTCATAAACCGAGGCTGAAGTTTCCTCTGAATCAGGGGCTTCATTTGCAATGCAAGGCTCTTCCGGAAGGGGCGCCTCTTCCACGACCTTATTACCAGCTTCAGGTATCGCTGCCTCGAGAGCAGGAACAGATTGTTCTGCTAGAACCTCGGCAGCCGTTTCGGTCGGGCGAGCCGCGCTTAACCTTGCATTACCGGTCGCAGAGACCTCCACATCACCGGAACTCTGGACTCTAATAGAGACATTCTTGTTATTCGCACCGGGCAACTCCATGTCATCGGGCTGGGAAGAGAGTACAACCTGCCCTACGGCTTCGCGGGTATAACCTGACTCAGCCAGTTCACGCAGCGAATTTTCTCCAAGACCCATCGAATCGAGGAAACGGGCCTTGGCCGCCGCGACGTTATATGAGGTTACATCTCGCAAGTAATCATGGTTGGGCTTCATGATGCTAAACTCGAGAAAACAAAATCTTTCTTTTATTTTTATAATAAATTCCGTTAATTATCAAAAAGTTTTTTACCTGGAGTTTGATTTTTAAGTTTTTTTAAAGAATTTTAGCGCATGCGATGCCTACTCAGCTGGCTGGTAACCGCTTCCCTGCAATTCCTCGCGGGATGCGTCTCCCACGAAACTCCCCTCGCCCCCTCCCCCACGAGCCCTCTCGCCTCAACCGGAGGCGGTAAAATCTCGCTCAGTGCCTCAGACGCTGAAGCAATTGGAAAGAAAATCTGGAAGAACGAATGCGCTGGCAGCCTTGAAGGACTCACCACCTGGAACAGCGGCGAAGACTTTCCTTCCCTCGGGATTGGCCATTTTATCTGGTATGTGGACGGCAGACCCGGCCCCTTCGAAGAGAGCTTTCCCAAGCTGGTTAATTACATGGAAGCGAGCCAGGTTGCGGCGCCCCGCTGGGTTGCCGATGCCAAAGGAAGCCCGTGGAAGTCGCGCACCGAGTTCAATAATGCGAAAAACTCCCCCCAGATGAGGGAGCTGCGTCAGTTCCTCGCCAACACGGTGCCGACGCAGACCAACTTCATCGTTCTGCGACTCGAGCAGGCTCTTCCCAAGATGAAAGCGGCCACCAAGGGCGCCGGCGACCGCAAGCGCCTCGAAGAGAATTTTTATAAAGTCGCCAGCTCACGATCCGGGGTCTATGCCCTGATCGACTACGTGAATTTCAAGGGCGAAGGCGTCAAAGCTGAGGAGAAATACAATGGCGTCGGCTGGGGCCTGCGCGACGTCCTTCTCGAAATGAAGAAGACTACCGAAGGTCAGGCCGCAGCCAATGAATTCAGCGAAGCCGCCAAGAGAACGCTCAAGCGCCGGATAGCCAACTCACCTCCCTCCCGCGGCGAATCCCGCTGGGAAGCCGGCTGGATGAACCGCTGCGAGAGCTACAAACATGGATTCTAAAAGGACTGCATCCGAATTTTCCCTTTTCAACGGGCCGAATGCGCCTACTGATTAGCCAGTCCCACACGACACCACGACCCTACCTATTATGGCCGAACGTACTCTTATCCTTTTTAAGCCCGACTGCGTCACCAAGTCCCACGTTGGCGAAGTCCTTGCCCGCTACGAAGCAGCCGGTTTCGCGGTTCGCGGCATCAAGATGATGCGCCTCTCCGACGAAATTCTTGAGGAACACTACTCCCACGTTGCCGACAAACCTTTCTTCCCCAATATCGCAGCCTTCATGCAGTCTGCTCCGGTAATTGCCATGGTGCTTGAAGGTGATGACGTTATCGGCAAGGTCCGCGGCATGCTCGGGCCCACCAACTCCGAGGAAGCCGAAGCCGGCACCATCCGCGGAGATTTGGGTGAGGACATGATGATCAACGTCTGCCACGCTTCCGATTCCCCGGAAAACGGCGAAATCGAAGTGAACCGCTTCTTCGACGAAAGCGAGATCTTCGATTACTGATCCGCGAAGGCCCCTGACAAGGCTGCCGCATTGATTTTCGAAAGGGTTAGGTCTTTACGCCCAGCGTGGGGGACCCAAACCTGTTCGTTTGCACGGGCTTCTTAATCAGTGGCGTGAACGGTTAAATATCCCTCCCTCCCCTCCTTGAATTCGTGAAAATCAGTCTTTCAGACCCCGAGGGACTGTATATATTCACGCCCCAACTACGAAACAATGTCAGACACCGACATCCTGGAACCCACTGCTCAAGATAAATTGATGGTCGTTAACCGGGGCGAGATCGCCATCCGCGTTTTCCGGGCCGCGACCGAACTTGGGCTCCGCACCATCGCCATTTACGCCGAGGAAGACCGCTTCTCACGACACCGTTTCAAAGCGGACGAAGCTTACCAGCTGCGAAAAGAAAAAGGGCCTGTCGGCGCCTACCTCGACATCGAAGGCATCATCCGACTGGCTAAGGAAAAGGGAGTTACCCTGATCCACCCCGGATACGGTTTCCTCTCTGAGAACGCTGATTTTGCCCGGGCCTGTCGCGACGCCGGAATCAAATTCATCGGACCCGATCCCGAAATGCTCGACGCCATGGGTGACAAAGTGTCCGCCCGTGCCCTCGCCAAGAAGGCCGACGTCGCCACCCTCCCAGGCACCGAAGACCCTGTGTCGGATCGGGAAGAAGCTCTCAAAATCGCTCGCGAGATCGGATTTCCTCTCATCATTAAAGCTGCCTTCGGCGGTGGCGGACGCGGCATGCGCGTGGTTGAGAAAGAGGAAGACCTAGACTCTCTCCTCGATCAGGCCCAGGCCGAAGCCGAAAACGCTTTTGGAAATCCCGCAGTTTTCCTCGAGCGGTTCGTCGGACGTGCCAAGCACATCGAGGTGCAGATTATGGGTGACACCCACGGCAACATCGTTCACCTCCACGAACGCGACTGTTCCGTCCAGCGTCGTCATCAGAAGGTGATTGAGATCGCCCCCTCCGTCAACCTTGATGAAAAGGTGCGCCACGAACTTTGCGAAGCGGCTGTCCAAGTCGCCAAGGAAGTGAAATACAACAACGCCGGCACGGTTGAGTTCCTGCTCGATGCCGATTCCAACGAATGGTTCTTCATTGAGATGAACCCGCGGATTCAGGTGGAACACACCGTCACCGAGATCATTACGGGCGTTGACCTGGTTCGTTCCCAGATTCTTGTTGCCCAGGGCCACGATCTCTTCGGCGACGTCATCGACATTCCTTCCCAGGACGAGATCCCGCGCAACGGCTACGCCGTCCAGGCCCGGATCACGAGTGAGGATCCAGCCAATAACTTCTCTCCTGACTACGGCAAGATTCTCAACTATCGCTCTGCAGCCGGCTTCGGTATCCGACTCGACGCTGGTGCCGGTGATGCCGGTTCGGTCATCACACCGTTCTACGATTCCATGCTGGTGAAGCTGACCGCATTCGGTCCCCGCTTCGACATCGCCCTTCAGCGCATGGACCGCGCCCTGCGCGAATTCCGTATCCGCGGAGTTAAAACTAACATTCCGTTCATCGAGAACGTGATTGTGAATGACACCTTCCGCCTTGGTGATGCGACCACGCGCCTGATTGATACTAATCCCGATCTCTTCAACTTCAAACCGCGTCGCGACCGGGCCACCAAGTTGCTCAATTACCTCAGCGACGTCACCGTCAACGGCAACGACACGGCCAAAGGCTACAAGCTCAAAGCCGCCCTGCCGCCGGCACGCGTTCCTGAGTGCGACGTCCGTGCTGACATTCAGCCCGGCTCCCGCAATAAATTGCTCGAGCTCGGACCCGAAGGCTTAGCCGACTGGATCCGTGAACAGAAGCCGGTGCTCATTACTGACACCACGATGCGTGACGCTCACCAGTCGCTCATCGCGACCCGGATGCGTTCGGTCGACATGCTCAACATCGCGAGCTACGTCGCCCAGAAGACCCCCAACCTTTTCTCTCTCGAGATGTGGGGCGGAGCAACATTCGACACCGCGATGCGTTTCCTCAAGGAAAGCCCGTGGGATCGTCTCCGCGAACTTCGTGAGCGTATCCCTAACATCTGCTTGCAGATGCTCTTCCGCGGCTCCAACGCAGTCGGTTACTCCAATTACCCTGACAATGTAGTCGAGGGCTTCATCAAGCACTCCGCCGAGTCAGGCATGGACATCTTCCGGATCTTCGATTCGCTCAACTACCTCCCCAACATGGAGGTGGCGATGACGGCGGTCCGCGAGCAAACCAATTCGATTTGTGAAGCCGCGGTTTGTTATACCGGTGACATCGACGATCCCAAGCGCGACAAATACTCGCTGAACTATTACATCAGCAAGGCCAAGGAGCTCGAGAAAATGGGCGCGCACATCCTTGCGATCAAGGACATGGCCGGACTCTGCCGTCCCGCCGCTGCGACCAAACTCTTCAAAGCGCTCCGCGAAGAAGTCGGCTTGCCGATTCACTTCCACACCCACGACAGCTCCGGTATCAACGCTGCGTCCAGCCTGGCCGCCTCCGATGCCGGTGCTGATATCATCGACCTTGCCATTGCTTCCATGTCAGGATCGACGAGCCAGCCCAACCTGAACTCCGTTGCTGCTGCCCTGACCGGCCTCGAACGCGATCCGAGTCTTGACCTCGACGCGCTCAACGCCATGTCCGACTACTGGGAGGAAGTGCTCGATTTCTACACGCCTTTCAACACCGCCCCGCGCGCCGGTTCCGCCGAAGTTTACATCCACGAGATGCCTGGTGGTCAGTTCACCAACCTCAAGGAGCAGGCCAATGCCATGGGCCTCGGCCATCGTTGGCCCGAGATCGCCCGCTGCTACGCGGAAGTGAACCAGCTTTTCGGTGACATCATCAAGGTGACCCCGAGCTCCAAGGTGGTCGGCGACATGTGCATGTTCCTCATCACCCGAGGTATCAAGCCCGAGGAAGTCACCAGCCTCGAGCCTGGTTCTCTCGATTTCCCTGAGTCCGTTATCGACATGCTGGCAGGCGGCCTCGGTCAGCCAGATGGCGGTTGGCCCGCTGACGTCCAGAAGGTCGTCCTTGGCGGCAAAGAGCCCACCACCAAACGCCCCGGCGAACTGGCTGACCCGATAGATCTCAACGCCACTCGCGAAGAGCTCAGCGCCAAGCTCGGTCGCACCGCCAACGACGACGATCTTTACAGCCATCTCATGTATCCGGCCGTCTTCGAAGAGTTCGACGGATTCATCAAGTCCTACGACAAGGTCCAAGGGCTGCCGACGACTGCTTTCTTCTACGGACTCTCTATCGGTGAGGAAATCTCCGTCGAGATCGGCCCGGGTAAGGTGCTCTTCATCAAGCTGATCGGTATCAGCGAAGCGAACGGCGAAGGTCAGCGCAATGTCTTCTACGAGCTCAACGGTATGCCCCGCGAGTCCGCAGTGATCGATCACGCTCTCGCACCGAGGGACGCCGTGACCCGACTCAAGGGAGACGCGAACGATCCTCTCCAGGCCGTTGCTCCGATGCCCGGCATGGTAACCGAGGTCAACGCTGAGGTCGGCACAAAGGTCGAAGAGGGCGATCCCATCATCACCCTCGAAGCGATGAAGATGCTCACCACCATTTCCGCCACTCAGGCTGGAACGGTGACAGAGATCCTCGCGCAGAAAGGTGACGCGGTTGAGACCGACGACCTTCTGGCACGATTGGAGGCTTAAAAGCCTCCATCACCTGAAGGGCCATTTTTACTTTCCCATTTCCTCTACCTGCTTCGCCGCGGTGAAGAGCACGAAAATCAATAACGCCACCAACACTCCGATCAGCACCCATCAAACCCAGGTCTGGTCCAACAGCGATAGCTTGGAGTTATTGTCAGGATTATGACTCTCATGATTCTGATTCTTTTTTGGCTGTATCTTCGGGATTCATCTCAAAACGATGGCGATACTTCAGAAAGAGGGAAGACATCACCAG
>PKCI01000036.1 GCA_002862135.1 Verrucomicrobiota bacterium
CGCCTCAAGGAACTGGCGTCCCTGGCGAAACAGAATACTTCAGAGCTTTCCGAGGAAGCCGCCGGGCGAATTGCCCGGGTCTACACCGACTGCACCGGCAGTCCGGCAACGGCGGCCGAAGTCAAACAAGTGGCGGTTCGGTTTGGTATGATGGCGCTGGTCACCTTCGTGACGGCATCGGTGCTCGGACGCGCCGGAGCGGCGCAAAACCTCTTCACTCAGGTCCGAGATGCAGCATCGGAATTTGGAGCCGAGGTAGAAAAGGGCAACTCCGACGATTCCTTTGAAAGCCGGACCGAGCAGTTTTATGCCGGCTCGGAGGAGTCAGAGGGTTCTGCGGAGTTTATCGATGTGGATGCTGTCGTGATCAACCTGGATTGAATTGATCTGGCGACGGAATTCCGTGAGTTGTTTTCGTTGCTTCAATAGGGCATGATCCTATCCAATGAAGATGATCCAGCTTCAGCTTATCCTGGCTTTGTCCGCTGTGCATTTGTCCTTTGGACAGAACGTCAATTATTACGACCCGCACAGTCCGGCTCATGAATATCACACCCGGGAACTCAACGATCCGTTCACCCGGATGATTGAGGGTTTTGAATCCGGGGAACGCGAACTGGATTATCAGAGTGGCAGGGCATTCATCACCAGCATACTGGAACATCTCGACGTTCCCGCCAGTTCTCAGTTACTGGTTTTCTCGAGGACCAGCCTTCAAACGCGTCATATCTCGGGACGCAACCCCCGGGCGATGTATTTCAATGAAGACGTTTACGTCGGCTACATTCCCGGTGGGAAAGTCGAAATCATTTCGCTTGATCCCGAACTTGGAGGAATTTTCTACATCTTCGACCAACCAAAACGGGGAGAACTCCCCGTGATCGAGCGGTCAGGGCGCTGCATGAACTGTCATGCTGTCGCCGAGACCCGTCGCGTGCCCGGTCTCTCGGTTCGGTCCGTCACTCCTGGTCCCAACTGGGGTGCCATTGAAACATTCCGTAACAAGCAGATTGGTCACCAGATTCCCCTCAGCGAGCGTTTCGGTGGCTACCATGTGACCGGAGACCCCGGGTTCACGGATCATAAGGGCAATCGTGTCGGACAGGAGGTTGGTGGAAAGATCATCACCGAAGTCATCGAGCCCGGCACTCAGTTTGATTGGTCCATCTACCCCGCTGATACGAGTGATATTCTTCCGCACCTTCTCCTTGAGCATCAGTCAGGTTTTGTGAACCTGGTGCTGGAGGCCACTTATCGGGCGCGGACTTATGCGTATCTCGGCAAGGGGGAAATTAAACCGGAGCATGTTGAAGTGCTCAATGGCTTGGCCGGTGAACTGGTGCGTTACCTCCTGTTTGCTGACGAAGCAAAGTTTCCGATCGGAGGTATCCAGGTTGACTCGGGATATCGTGAGGACTTTCTTGCCGATCGAAAGGAAACATCAAACGGGAACTCGTTAAAGGACCTCGATCTTGAAACCAGGCTTTTCAAAAATCGCTGCAGCTACCTGATTTACAGCAGCGTTTTCGAGGCGACTCCGGATGTTTTCAAGCAACAAGTGTATCGTCTTCTCGACGAGGCGCTCAGCGCGAAGAAAACGAATCCGGATTTTGCCTATCTTCCTGACGGTGAAAAGGAGGCAATCCGCGGCATTCTCCGCGAAACGATCAGCGATTTGCCTGAGGGCTGGTAATCGGATCTACCGTTCTTGGGTCCGCGTTTTAGTGCTTGGTTTCTGACACCGTGAGACCAACAACAAAAAATTGAGAAAAGCGCGAAAAATCCCTTCTCGCGTCTCAATTGGAGCTTGATCCTGCGCGGGTTTCTGGCGACCATGTGAGGATGAGAAGCACCTTGGTCCTACTATCCCTGTTGGGGGCGGCGGCGCTCCACGCCGCGGAACCGCTGATTGTTCCCGATTGTGTCGTGTTCTTCGAAGACCTCGAAAATCTCGATGAAGTCAAAAAAGAAGCCGCCGAATCGAATAAGGCTGTGACCTTTATCCTGATGGAACCGGGCTCGACGTGAGGCCCCTCCAATGCCGCCAGTTTGACGGCAATCAATGCAGTTAAGGACGACACGGTCATTGTATTCATCGACGGATCCAATCTCCACCTCACCCCGATTCCGGTTCAGCATTCCTACGCGAGTCCGGGTGCCGCGAGCGGCTTGCCAATTGTTGCCGTCTTCGATCAGGCGATTGAAAAGGAGATCGGCATTCTGGGATACAAGGCGATCCGTAGTCGCGACGGTTTCAAGGACGTCAAAGCCAAGATCGCGGCGCTGCAGAGCAAAGAGAAGGGGAAGCTGACCTCTGGCAAGGGTTAAGCTTTCCGTTCCCGCTCAACGCGTGACTTATGCCAGGATGGCATCTCCCCATGCATGGTGATGCTATCAAACGAGCGGTGAGCTGAGCGATTACTTCGCGCACCGGGCGGTCCGTCATTGAGCTATGAAGAGGGAGAACTGCGTGGAGGTTTCGCTTGTCACCAACTCTCGCAACCTATGCGCGGCGACGGGATTTCTGGCAGCGGCGCTGGCATTTGTGCCTCCAGTGGGAGTGACCGCCGCTCTTGGATCCGGGGAGGAAAGCGTCTCCTCCGAAGCCGAGCGCCTGAAAAACTGGCCCAACTTGTTGGGTCCGTCGGCCAGTGTGGCATCGGCCACTCGCCTCCTCTTGAAATGGGATGGTGAGACAGGTGAAGGGATCAAGTGGAAGACAAGGATTCCACTGCCCGGCTACAGCTCGCCAATTTATTGGAATGGAAAACTCTACCTGACGGGGGGTAACGCATCGACCCGAATGGTTTATTGCATTGATGCTCAAAGCGGAGAGATTATTTGGGAGAGACAGGTGAAGAATATTCCCGGATCATCCGGGCGTGTCGGCGTAGGTGAGGACACTGGATACGCAGCCTCAACCATGGCGACGGACGGGATTCGAGTTTTCGCCAGCTTTGCGAATGGCGACCTCGCTGCATTTGATTTGGAGGGCAGTCCGGTCTGGTCGAAGAATCTCGGCAAGCCGGAAAACATGTATGGCCATGCTTCTTCGCTGGTGAGCCATGGAGACGACCTGTTGATTCAATACGATCAGGAGAATCTCGGCTATGTTGCCGCCCTGGATGTTGCGACCGGGGAGGAACGCTGGAAGACGGAACGGGACTTCGGCTCTTCCTGGTCGATGCCACTGGTGGCAGAGATCGGCGACCGTAAAGAGGTAATTCTAGCAGCCGAACCAACCGTGGTTTCCTACGATTTGGAATCCGGCAAAGAACTCTGGCGTGTTGATTGTCTAAAATACGGTGAAGTGACCTCGGTCCCGGTTTACGCTGATGGAATCGTCTACGTCTCCGCGGACTCCGCCAATCTCAGCGCGATCGACGTGAAGACCCGGAAGATCGTTTGGGAAAGCGCCTTCCTCAAATCCGGGGTCTCCACACCTCTGCTACATGAGGGACTGCTCTACTGCGGTGCCGACGATGGTGCTCTTGTTTGTTACGATGCCAAAACCGGAGAAGAACTCTGGGCCGAATTCGCGGATGATGGGTTTTATGCCTCCCCGATTCTCGCGGAAGGTAGAATCCACCTGATGGACCGGAGCGGAACCATGTACATTCTCAAGCCGGGTCGGGAACTGAAGATTCTCGGGAAGTCAGGTCTGGGACAGGAGGCCTCCAGCACGCCGGCAGTGGTCGGTGACAGTTTCTACATTCGTGGACTGGAACATCTGTTCCGAATCGGTCCCTGAACGACTGGCTAAAGTTCTTTTCGACTCGCGAACACACTGCGGCTAGAGAACACTTCGTAAAAGAAAACTCGAACTTTCGGCGTGATGAAAGCGCTGAAACGTGTTGGAGTATCGCCATTAGATTCGATTTATTATGAAACGACGTCATTTCCTCCAAGGCACGCTTGCCTCCGCTTTTTCCATACCCGCTTTTGCCCTTGAGGCGGATAATCCCTATCGCAAAAATATCGGGATCCAACTCTACACCTTGCGCAACCAGATCAAAGAAGACGTTGCCGGGACCATGGCCGCGGTGGCAAAAGCGGGTTATCAGCAGGTGGAGTGTTACGGATTTCCCAACGCTGCGGAGATGATCGCCGCGGCGAAGGATAACGGCATGGCCGTGAATTCCTCGCACTTCGCCTGGGAATCAGTCACCCAGCCGGACAAGGAAGGCGTGCCCGCTTTTTCTTCGATCCTCGAGCAGGCCAAAGAGGCAGGCATTTCTCATCTCGTTGTTCCTTACATTCATGCACGCAACCGGGAAGATCTTGACGGCTATCGCACGCTTGCCGAACGGATGAACAAGGCCGCTGTCGAAGCGAAGACTGCTGGCATTCAATTGGCCTATCACAACCACGCCTTCGAGTTTGAGCCTAAGGAAAGCGGAAAATCCGGCTTCGACATTTTTGTGGAGGAATTTGTTCCGGAGATGAAATTTGAAGTGGATGTCTTTTGGGCCGTGGTCGGCGGGAAAGATCCGGTCGATTTGATCAACTCGCTGAAAGGGCGGGTTTCCCAGTTGCATCTCAAGGACCTCGAAAAGGGAACTGAGGTTCCGAATTTCGGTAAATTACCGAAAGAAGCATTTCGCGAACTTGGTCATGGAATGATCCCGATGGAGCCCATCATCAAAGCGGCTGCCGGAGTTGGTGTCGACCATTGTCATGTTGAACAGGACCAGTCGCCGGACCCGATCAGCAGTATCGGGACGAGCATGAAGCACCTCGAATCTCTCTGATCCAGAGATGATGTTTCAGACCGGGCTGCTTTGCCGCAGTCCGGAGGAGGGCGATTACTGGACTCCCGCCAGCTTTCTAGCGTATCCTAACGTATCAATATCCTCCGGTGTCTTGTCGCGGCGAATCGCTTTGATCCTCGGGAAGCGAAGCGCCAGGCCAGAGTTGTGTCGTTTGCTCGGATTAATCGAGTCGAAAGCGATCTCGAGAATGACATCCGGTTCAACAGTGTGAACGTTGCGCTTTTTCTCGATGGTGCGTTCACGGAAATGGACGGTGAGCTCCTCGATTTCCTCATCGGTAAGGCCGGAGTAGGCTTTACCAATGACTTTGAGCTCGCCGGTCTCTTCGTCGCGCACCGAAAAAGTGTAGTCGCTCAGAACATGGGAACGCTTCCCGTGTCCCTGCTGCGCTTTGACAACAACAACGTCCAGCGTCGGCATGGCCTTCTTAAGCTTGAGCCACTGTTTTCCGCGTCGACCGGGTGAATAAAGGCTGGCAGGGTCCTTGGCGATAAGACCTTCGTTGCCACGACGGCGGGCGGCGTTGAAGGCTTCGTCCACCTCGGTTGCATTGAGTGCTTTGCCTACCTCGCAACGCTGGATCATTTCGTTGAAACTGATTTCGTCTAATAGCTCTCTGCGTTCTGACAGTGGGCGATCAAGGCAGCCGGCTCCATCGATACCCAACAGGTCGAAGGCGATAAAGCGGACCGGGACAGCTGCGCCGAGAAAAAGATCCCCCTGGTCAAGCCGAGTGTCCCGACGACCCAATCGCTTTTGCAGGTCGAAAAAGGTGAGTTTCCTGCCTTCGGCATAGGCAATGATTTCGCCATCGAGAATGACGTCGCGATCAAGGGCCCGTGCCGGGCCTGCTAAATCAATGAATTCGGGAGTGATGATGCGAAGATCCCGGGAGTAGATCTCTACCTCTTCTCCCTTTCGGTGTAACTGGGCACGTATCCCGTCGAACTTGTCCTCCAGCCAGATCGGGGCTTCCTCATTCCCAAGCCGCTTCACGATATCTTCGGCACTCTCTTCCGGGCTTGCCAGCATGACCCTAAGTGGGGTGAACCAGGTGGCTTCTGCTTCTTCGAGACGATCTCTGCGCGCCAGCCGGGCGGTTTCACCAATGTCCCCGAGCAGCATATTGGCTGCTCTGACCTGATTGACGGGCTGGTCAAAGGCTTCCGCGATGGACTCCTCGAGCAGGCCTTCCTTGAGGCCGATCCGGAGGTCTCCCAGGAGAATTCCAATGAGAACCGCGCACTCACTGTGATGGAACTCGGAAAATAACTCTCGCAGCATCCGGATCTTCTCTGCCTGCGCGCTTGTGGATGCCAGGGTGAGAAAGTGGTCGGCAACAGATTGAAGCGAGTGAGGTTTCGGTTCCGTTTTTCCCTGGAGAATGAGGTAGGCCGTTCGGGCGGCGTCGGCTTGGGAAGAGGAAATCTGTCGGTATTGGGCGAGGTTCAGACCTGTGAGATCCAACAGAGCCTGTCGGATCATTGCCCACCCGACACTGGCGGCGCGAATACCTGTAGTCGGGGGAAAAGCTTTCCCGCTGAGATAGGAGGTGGCGATGACAAGGGTTTGCTCTTCGAGCGAACGGAGATAGTCCGACAGGATCTCGCGTTTTCGGTTTTTCCCGGTCACGGCCGCAATGTTTTCGCAGATTGATGTAAAATCAGAAAACTCGGAAGCTGGTCGGTATGATTCAACAGGATCAGGTGAAGCACTCAACGCTGTTGGGTCGGAAGCTAACTCGAGTTCGAGTTGAGTTTCACCGGCGAGAGGCCACGCTTCGAGGCCGCGCTGACGGAGGTCGCGTGCGAACTCGTTGCAGAAACCGTGGATGGTGTAGACACAGTCGGGTTTGACCCCATCGACAAAAGCATGCAGGTCGTCATAGCCGGCGTGATCGGACAGGGGGAAGACTTCGTCGCATTGATAACGATACCTGGCCCCGGAGTCCATGCCCCAACCGCTAATCATAGCGAGACGGGATTTCTTTTTGAGCTGGCGAACGGCCCGGCTTCGACCCGCACTCGGAGGCATGATGAGGACGTGTCCATTGGGTGAGCGTTCTTTCGGATCAAAGGTTTCACAGTCAGGCAACTGGTAGCCAAGAGCGGCAACCGCACCGTTCATTTTCGCAACGGAGGAGTGGACTTGGAATGCTAACTCCGGTGCCTTGGCGTGAAGCGACATCAGGATCTCCTGCGCCTTACCCAATGAGTAGGCCATGAAGATCGGTATTTCTCCGTCCTCGATCGCTTCGCGAGCAAATTTGGTCATCGCATCCAGCACTTGGTGCGAAGGTGGAAGGCGGAACTTCGGGACGCCGAAGGTTGTCTCCATGATCAGCACATCCGCGTGCCTTGGCTCGTTTTGCTCGGCTCCGACGGCGGGGCGTGTCTTGAAGTCGCCGGTATGAAGCAGCGTCGCGCCGTCTTCCAAACGGGTCAGGTGGAGCATCGCGGAGCCGGGAATGTGTCCCGCGGGAAGCAGTTCAAACTCGTAACCTTCGATGGAAGTCCGTTCGCCGAAATCCAGGCTGAGAAACTCACTGCCTTTCTTCTGAAAGCGCGATTCAACCAGTGAACGTGTCGCGCTTGAACAGAGGATCTTTCCGTGGGGCGCGAAGTGATCGGCGTGGGCATGAGAAACGAACGCAAAATCACGGGGTCGATGAGGATCCAGCCAGAGTTCGGGACCGATCAGCATCGCATCGCGGCCTTCGAGTTGGAACTGGAATCCAGAGCGTGTTTTAGAGTCCAAGGGCACGGGCTTGGTTACGCATCGGGGGATGCAGTGGTATTCGCGGATGGGTTGCCGGGGCGTATTGCTCCGATGAATTGGAATCGATCGAACCAGACGAACCCGCACCTTTGCGCGATTGTTTGGAGCTGAAATCGACCCCAGGGATTGAACCGTCTCTTTATTCGGATTTTCGGAACTGATCGTATTCCGGATTCACATCTGCATTCTTGAAGATCGGCTTGTCTTTCCAGAGGTCGAAGGTGGCTTTGAGCTGAATGGCAGGCTCAGGATATTGTCCCTGGTCATCCGTTTCCTTCATCCAGGTTTCAAGGATCTCCCGATGACGCTTCAGCTCTTCGGCATATTTCGGGTCGTCGGCCAGGTTATTGATCTGATGAGGGTCGGCAGCAATGTCGTAGAGCTCCTCTTCGGGGCGAATTCCAAACCAGTGCTCTTCCTGGTAGGGAGTGAG
>PKCI01000149.1 GCA_002862135.1 Verrucomicrobiota bacterium
ACCCAGTGTCCAGAATAGTTTCGGGTGGTAGGGCTCCCGTGTGCCCATGAAAGAAAAGCCTGCGAGAATACCCAGGATCATGCCCGCAATTGCGACCATTTCGCTTGTGACGCCCAATCCCATTAGGAAAATGGAAACGCGTCTCATCGGCTGCCAACTGCGACGGCCTTTTGATCTTTTGCGAGGACTCATTTAAAATGCTGTAGGCCGCAACCTTCCCGTCATCTTCAGCAGTCTAGATTCGTAGCTTGATGGCTACGACTTTAGCTGTTATTGGACGCCTTTGCTCAGGAAATTGCCAAGATTTTACGTTCTCTATGACTTCTCCCGACGAAACGCCAATTCAAATCGATGAGGAGGCGGAAAAGCGCAAGGCAAACGAGCGGGATGTTGCGCTGATGCTTCGGGTGAAAACGGGGGATATGGTTGCTTTCGAGCAATTGGTCGAAATTTACCAAGGGCCTGTGATAGGTACCATTGCCAAGATGCTAGGCGGGTCTTCTGAAGCTGAGGATATCGCTCAGCAGGTTTTTGTAAGGGTGTGGAAGTCGGCGGCTCGCTATGAGCCTCAGGCGAAATTTACGACTTGGTTGTTCACCATTACCCGGAACCTCGTCTTCAATGAGACTCGACGCCGCAAGCGCAAACCTACAGTTTCCGTTGAAAAGCGAGAGGAGGAGGGCCACCAAATGGTTGAAGATTCGCAAACGGTCTCACCGGATCAGGGTGTGCTGCATGCTGAACTGGAAGAGGTTGTGGACAAGGCGATCCAGGAACTCCCCGATAAGCAGCGCATGGCGGTTATACTGCGCCGATACGAAGAGATGCCATACGATGAGATCGGCAAGATCCTCTCGATGTCAGTCCCGGCCGTGAAAAGCCTGCTCTTCCGGGCCAGGGCTCAGCTGAAGGAGTCCCTTCAGAGATACCTCGACGCTTGAGTGTTACTCACCGATCCGCCAGAGATGTTCTTCGGTCCTGACAACAAAACCATCATTTACTACGGCGAAGGAGGAAAGTCCGAACTCTTTGAGCTTGTTCTCTGATACTTTCTTAAAAGTTTTTCCCGGCTTAACCACAGTGGTAGTGCCTTCGCCGTTGTGGAAGAAGAGGTGGCCTCCTGCGTAGACTGGCGACGCCGAGTATCCGCCTTTACCATCAAGGCGCTCCCGATAGTGGACTTCACCAGTAGCAGCGTCAAAGCAGGTCAGGACTCCCTTGTCGTCATTGAGGAAAAGCAGGTCTTCGACCAGGATGGGGGAACTCTCCTTTGGGATTGTTTTCTGCTCGGACCAGACGAGATGAGTATCGGTTACATCTCCGCGCCCGTCGACTTTTACGGCAAAGAGATTGGCCTGGTTGAACCCGGAGCAAGCGTAAATGACTCCATCCTTATAAACGGGGCGAGGAACGACCGAGTATCCTTCGCCATAACGAAAGCGCCAGATTTCGTTACCTTCGCGCGGGTCATAAGCGATGACTGCCCCTGAACCGGGAAGAATGATCTGAGGATTCCCGTTTACTTCGATAGCCAGCGGAGTGGAAAAGGAAAATGTGCGGCTTACCTCGACATTCCGTGGGACCTTCCAAAGAACGCGGCCGTTGTATTTGTCGAGTGCGACCACGATCGGATCTACCGCTCCGTCACAGGAGAAAATGAGGCGATCTTCAAAAAGCAGCGGGGATCCACCATTACCATGCACCGGCTTGTAGGCGAGGCCGGTCTGCTTCCAGAGAACCTTCCCGTTTGTCGCATCGACGCAGGCAGTACCGTTGTGACCAAAGTGAACGTAAAGGCGCCCGTTTTCATAAATCGGAGAAGGTGAAGCGTGGCTGTTTTTCTTGTGGATCTTTCCATCTTCAACTTCAAAGATTTCCTGTTGCCATATTAACTTGCCGCTGCCGAGTTCGTAGCATCGGGCCTGGAGTGAAAGGTCACTGCGTTTCTCTGACGCCGTGGTGAGATATACCCGTTCACCTGCGACAACTGGAGTGGACCAGGCTCTCCCAGGAACCTCAATCTGCCATCGAATATTTTCGCTATTGGACCATTTCAGCGGCACGTTGGCGTCAGGGGCGTGGCCGGTGTGAGTGCTGCCGCGGAATTCAGGCCAGTCGGCTCGAAGGTCCATGGAGGCGACAAGGACCAGTCCGGAGAGTAACAGGGAAGTCGGTGCGCGATGCATTCGCGTAGTACGCCGGATTTCCCTCAATCAGACAAGCCCGCATTAGCGTATGGATTATTCAATTCCGAATTTCGTCTGCCAGAGAAAATCGTAGCCGTATTCCGGGTAATAGGTCTGCACGATGAAGGCAACGAGGAAGAAGTCGACAATGAGATGGACAATCAGCACCCAGAGCAGTGACTCCGACTTTTCGAACATGTTGCCCTGGGTCCAGGCGAAAAAAAACACGATGAAGATACCAAGTCCGGTGAAGGCCATGTCAAAGAGCACTGCGGTGTAGAGCACAGCCTGCATGGCATTGGCAACTTTATAAGAGAAGAGACTCCGAAGTAGCGCGTAGGCGGTGTTCACGAAGAACAGCTCATCCCAAATTCCAACCATGTTGATACCGATAAACAGGCGCCGAATCATGCCCTGGTTGGGTTCTTTGGGCATCTCCCAGTGACGGAATAGTTCGTCCTCAAGGAAGACCAGGTTTCCCCAAGCGTAACCTTTCAGAACCAGCCAGGCGAGGGGAATGGAGATGACAGTGTAGATGATATCGTGCTTGCGCCAGATCCGGGGCCAGAAGCGGAAACGGATGATGTTGTCATCTCCGCTAAAACGCTGATAGAGAAACGGCAGCACGATGACGAGGGTGAACGGAACGCCCACCTTAATAAAGTTATCGTTGGAGAGCGAGGTGTTGATATCGGTCAGGCCCAGAATGACAACGCAGGCCAGCAGCACACCCATGCGGCGACGAAGCTTGGCTTCTTTATCCGCAGCGACGAGGAAAACGCACACTGCCAGAAATATGAAACCGATGATGAGTTGATTGGCCGGGATCAGAAGGATGGTCGCGGCGACATAGCTCACTAGCATGCCCATGCGGCGAGAAGTCAGTTCCAAGTTGAGGCTCTCAATCACGGAAGGAATGTCGCCGGGTCGAGGAGGTGGTCAAGCGAATCAGGGGGACATGTCGCAAGATGAGGAAGTGTCACACCGCTTTTCGCACTTTTTTGCGGATAGTGAGATAATTGACCACTCAGATGATCTATGAGAAAGCCTTATCATGAAAATTTCTGTAGTAAACCGTCCGCTGTTTATCGCAGGCGGGGTCTTTCTGTTCGTCTTTTCTCTGGCTGTTGCTGTGGCACAGGAAAAAAAGCCAGAGGTGGAATTGGTTGATAACGAGGGTAAGCCGACCGTGGCGGGAAAGGGGAACCCTTCGCAGAAGCGTGACGCCAAGAATGAAAAATCCGGCAAAAAGGCTCCGCCACAGGATCCCGAACTTGAGAAATACGGTATTTACGCCGAGTCCGCTCCAACTCCTGAGCGCGGGGAGGCCGTTGAGACAACGCTGCCCTTGAAGCTGGAAAAAGGCGATCGCATTGCACTGGTTGGAAATACGCTGCTCGATCGTGGGGGGCAGTTTGGATTCTTTGAATCGATGCTTTACCAGACCTATCCCGAGTTAGAGTTAATGATTCGTAACTTTGCTTGGTCGGCCGACGAAGTAGACCTCCAGCCGCGCCCTGACAACTTTGCTACAGTAACGCAGCACCTCACCCGTAACAAGAGCGACGTCATTTTCGCCGCCTTCGGCTACAACGAATCATTCGGTGGCGAGGAGAAGATCGACGAGTTCAAGAATCGCCTTCGCGCATATCTCAAAGACATCAAGACTTCCGCGTTCAATGGTGAGGCCGGTCCACGTCTTGTCTTGATTTCACCGGTTGCCAACGAGAACACCGAAAAGGTCGCGGCGGCTGACATGAACAACGACCGCATTGCTCTTTACGTGAAGGCAATGGAGGAAGTCGCTGCTGAACAAAAGGTCGGCTTTGCCAATGTTTTCGACGCGACCCGCACGGCGATGGACGATCCTGACACGCAGCTAACGATCAACGGCGCTCACATGACGGCGGAAGGCTACGAGATTTATGCTGAAAAGCTCTACAGCGAGATGTTCCAGCAGTCTCCGCCGGATTTGAATGAGGCGATTCGAGAAGTGGTGGTGGATAAGAACCGCCAGTTCATGCGACGATATCGACCGGTGAACACCTTCTACTATGTGGGAGGCCGCAAGAAGAGCTACGGTTACCTCGATTTCCTGCCCGCGATGCGGAACTTCGATATCATGACCTCCAATCGCGAGGCGCGTGTGCATGCCCTCGCTCGTGGCGAAAATGCCAATGGCCCGATTGACGATTCCAATTTGCCGAAGCTCGACGACGTGATCGAAGGTCGCGGTGCCAACGAATGGCTCAACCCCGCCGATGAGCTGAGCGAGTTTCAGATTGATCCTCGTTTCGAGGTCAATGCCTTCGCCACTGAAGAGGAGTTTCCTGAAATTGCTTGTCCCATCGCGATGCGTTGGGATTCAAAAGGACGCCTTTGGGTCAGCTGCTCAACTACTTATCCCCACGTTTATCCCGGCAATGAGCCCAACGATAAGATCGTGATCCTCGAGGACACCGACAAGGACGGTAAAGCGGATAAGTCGACTGTCTTTGCCGAAGACCTTCACATTCCGCTCTCCTTCGTTATCACTGAAAACGGAGTCTATGTCTCCGATCAGCCTGACCTGATTCTCCTTGAGGACACTGATGGTGACGACATGGCTGACAAAAAGACCCGCGTGCTCACCGGCTTCGGCACAGAGGACAGCCACCACTCGCTCCACGACTTTGTCTGGACGCCGGATGGTGATCTCATCTTCCGCGAGTCTATCTTTCACAACTCTCAGGTCGAGACTGCCTACGGACCTGTCCGTGCCAAGAACTCTGCCTGGTTCCGCTACACGCCTCGGACAGAGCGGCTTATCGCTTTTGGGGGCTATCGAAACACGAACCCGTGGGGTGTGACTTTCGACGACTGGGGAAACCACGTCGCCAGTCACCCGATCTTTGCGGAGGCGTTTCATGCGCTCAATGCGCCGTATCCGAATCAACACCCCAATGCGGTTGGGATCCCGGCCTACTCAGGCGTCTGCGGTCACGAATTTGTCGACTTCCCAATGTGGCCGGAAGAAATGCAGGGCGGTTTTGTCAAAGTTCGCTACAAGCCCACGAACCGCGTCGAGTTCCATAAGTGGGTCAAGCACGACGACCACTACACTGAAGAATACCAGTTTGATCTGATCTTCTCGCAGAACCTCAGTTTCATCCCGGTGGATCTCCAATACGGACCACGCGGAGCGATGTATGTCTGCGACTGGTACAATCCCGTGAAAGGCCATGCTCAGTATTCGCTTCGTGATCCTCGACGCGACCGCGATTCCGGTCGTATCTGGCGCATCGTTCCGAAGGGAGCGGAATTGCAGGATCCGCCTCGGTTTGAGGGCGCTGAGAGCGGTGAGCTGCTCGAACTTCTGAAGCGTCGCGAATATCGCTACCGTTATTGGGCGAAACGTGAGCTTTCGATGCGTGATGCTGATGAGGTGTTGCCGGCTCTCGATAAATGGGTGGCCGGACTTGATAAGAGTGCGGATCGCTATCGCCATCATCAGCTCGAGGCTGTGTGGGCTTACCGTCGTTTTGATGCGATGCGTCCTGATCTGCTTCAGGAACTCCTGACTTGCGATCATGACGATGCTCGAGCCGCAGCCACCAAGCAGTTGCGCTACTGGTTCCCGAGTTTCGAGGATGGCGGACTCAAGGCTCTAGCTGCCGCAGCTGTGGATCCCATTGGCATTGTCAGGATGCAGGCGCTAATTGCGGCGACCTACTATGGATCTCCCGGTGCGCTCGACGCGGTTGTGCCGGCTTTAGATCTTCCGATGGAAGCCCACCTGAAGTATGCGGCACGCACGGCTATCGGCTCTGAGGTACTGGGCAGTATCTGGATGAATCAGCGTGACAAGTATCCCACCGTCGAAGGGTTTTACGATAGCTGGGCCGACTACGAGAAGATGGCGTCCGGCAAAGGCGCACGCAATTCCAACGATTCCAACTTCGACAGCCAGAAGGGGCTCGTGACGGTTGAAATTGGCTGTGTTCCAGAGCGCATGATGTATACCAAGACGAAGTTCACCGTGAAAGCCGGTGCTCCGGTGAAGCTGGTGTTCTCCAATCCGGATGCGACTCCGCACAACCTCGTGATTGGTAAGCCGAGTTCAGTTGAAGAGCTCGGTATGGCGGGCAACGAGATGGCCAAGGATCCTAACGGTTACAAAAGGGGATTTGTTCCCAAGAGCGACAAGATCCTCCATCACTCCAAACTGCTCGAGCCCAACACCAGTGAAACGATGCGTTTCCACGCTCCCAAGACACCCGGTGTTTATCCCTACGTCTGCACCTTCCCCGGTCATTGGATCATTATGAAAGGAGAGATGGTGGTGAAGTGATCCTTCTTGTCAGCCCTTGAACGGATTCAAAGCGAATTCAGCTTATAAATCATAAGTGAAAGCAGGTTGGGACTTTCAATGGTTCCACTGAGCTGGCCACAAAAAAAGAAAATAGGAGCCACTGCAAAGTTGCTCCTATTCTCCAAACCGGTCCCGTAGCTGGATATCAGGGTCGTCCTTTGCCTTTGCTGCGGGTGGCGCCGCCGCTATCGATGACCCCGTCGCCGTTTCGGTCCTCGCCGTAGGGCATCTCATTTTCAAAGTAGATTCCCTCGCGCCGGCCGAGTGACACATGATCTCCGTAGTCCTTTCGTTCTTCCGAGGCGGCGAACAACTCGTTGCTCATGAGAAGTGCCTCCTTGATCTGTTCGCTGGAAGCAGAGAGGGGGAGTTGCTTCATGACACTTCCGCTCTGGCCGAATTGATCGGCACGAATAATGACGTAGCCGGGCTGGCTATTGCTTTTCTTGATCTCGTCGGCCCAGTGCTTATCAGCCTCTTTGTCAGCAAAGTCGACGTGGAAGCGTCCAATGATAGCTTCATCGGCCATGACTGGTTTCAGGGCAGCTTCGGCCTGGGAGCGTCCGGCTTCAGATACGACAACAAAAATAAGGAGTCGCTGATCAGCTGACGCCACATTGAGTGCCTGTCGGAAGGTGTGGAAGTCCTGGACGGTTTGATCCTTGAGATCACCCCTGGGCTTGAATTGCTTGGCAATGCTGCTCATCTCCGTGACCACCTGCCCATCGGCAGCGCCGGTGCTACCGGGTCCACGGCGGCCGGGGGTCAGCGCCTGGCTCGGTCCACGTCCGCTTCCGGAGAGGCGGGTTTGACCATCCGGCGCGAGGAGGCAGAAGGCCGTGTTAGCAAAAGCCCCCCTCAGAAAGGTTCTGACCATGTCATGATGCTCCTGGTTTTCGAATGATTCGAGACGAACGCAAACGTAGTAACGGGAGGCGGCGATAAATTCTTCGGTCGAGAACAAACTGTTCTGCGTTTTTGTGTAGCCGGGTCAGAAGACACCGGAGATGCCGGAACAGGTCGCTGCCGCCGCCATAAAGAAGATGGGGCGGTTCGAACGAGCGGCTTCGGTGAGGGCAGTATCCCAAGTCGTGTACCACATGATTCCTTCGGCACCGATCGCTTGAGGGCCGGCACCGATATCAGTTGGCCTGGGGCCTCCCTTACTGCTCTTACCGCCTTTTCCAAAGTCCGGTCGTTGGGCAAGAGATAGCGAAGGAAGGATTAAGAGAGGGAGGAGTAGAAAGAGGGCGGGTTTCTTCATGGTTTATGAAACACCGTAAAGCGCACCAAGTTTCAAAAATAACGTTCTGCCTCTCCTAGATCGTCAATGTCGTTGGTGATCTCATCCGCAGAGAGATAGACGTAGCTGATGATTTCGCAGCCCTCTTCTTCTCTGACGCGCACT
>PKCI01000186.1 GCA_002862135.1 Verrucomicrobiota bacterium
AAGGCGGGTTACTTTCCCACAGATCACAATTTCCTTGATTGCGAAACCGCGATGAACCTGGTTCACAGCGAGTCGGAGCGGAAAGTGTTTCTCCTTCAAGCTGATATGGATGTGGTGACGGACGGCGTTGATGCAGCGCGCGCTCCGAATGTGGAGGATTACGATTTAGCGAGAGGATCAAATTCGTTCCTGCCAATTACCAAGTATGGTTGGTATACGGGCGACGCTCCTCCAAATCCGTTTATTGAATACTATCCGGATGCCCTTAAGGAGCTCGAGGAAGTGCGCGCTGACTTGTTGAAGCGGGCCGAATCAGACAAGGGGGCTATCTGGCGCCGCATGCTCGAAACCTGTGATGAGCAGATCCGCGTGGTGAAGGGGAGAGGGAACGGGTCCAGCATTCAAAGCTGGATGAAGAGCAGCCGTTACCTCATGGCTACGGAGGACCCCTTTGTCGTTTTGCCGATGAGTTGGTACAAGGTGAAGGGAACTCCAGGGACAGGAGACCTCTGCGCGGTGATATACGGAAACCGGATCTATCCCGCCATTCTGGGCGACTCCGGTCCGGATACGAAAGTGGGCGAAGCTTCGATGAAGTTGGCAAGTCAATTGAATTCCAAAGCATCCGGGACTCAGCGGGCGATCAGCAACGTGGGGGTGACCTATCTCTTCTTTCCCGGAACCAAGTTAAACAGCGGCAACCTCGACTACTCGCAATGGCGCGAGCGGATCATCGAGTTGCTCGGAGAGATTGGGGGCGTGTCCTCTGTAGATGCGGTTCACACCTGGTGAATTTCATTTGGAAAATTAGGCAATCAGGTGGTTGGGGAAGTCTTCCACCTGCTCACACGCGACCTGTTCCATCACCTGCTGCAGCTGTCTTTTTAGCATGGTCAGGGTGTGATGTCCGCCAAACTGACCAAGAGCGCAGACGCCATACATCGGAGTGCGGCCGAGGAAAACGAAGTCGGCTCCGGTGGCGAGAGTCGCGGCGATATCAGGTCCAGTGCGAATGCCGCTATCCATCATCAGGGTTGTTTTGCCTTTGAACTCTTTCACCAATTCCGCGAGTGGCCTGATCGTGGACTGGCCGGGGTCCAGCTGGCGCCCGCCGTGGTTGGAGACGATCATCCCGTCAACGCCCAGCATGAGGGCGCGTTCGGCGTCCTCGCTGTTGACGATGCCTTTCACAATAAGCTTTCCTTTCCACTTGTCGCGGAGAGGCTTGATTCGTTCTGCGCTGAGGCGGCCCGAGAACGTCTTGTTCATGAAAAGGCCGAGATGCTTCATGCTGAGCCCCTCCGGAATGTAGGGCTTCATCGTTTTGAACTCCGGTGCCCCTGCAGCGAGCTGGCTGAAGGACCAGGTCGGATGCGTCATCATCTGAAAGACATTCCGCACGTTCATCTCCGGAGGGATGGAGAGGCCGTTGCGAATCTCCTTGGGGCGATAGGCGAAGGTGGGCGTGTCGGCGAGGATGACCAGCACCTCACAGCCGGCAGCTTCGGCGCGCCCGAGTAGTTTGTCGCGCAGGTCGTCTTCAGCGGGGTGGTAGAGTTGGAACCAGAATTTGCCCTCGGTGATCTCTGAAATAGTCTCGATGCTAGCGGTGCCGACCGTGCTGAGAATGAAGGGGACGTTGTGCGCGTGGGCGGCCTGAGCAAGGAACTCGCAGGCCTTGGGCCACATCAGGCCCTGGAGGCCAATCGGGGCGATTCCAAAAGGGGAGGACCAGGTTTGACCAAAAACCTCCGTCTCCTGCGAGGCGCCGGGGTAATCGCGCAGGTAGTAGGGCTTGAGCTGGATTTCCCGGATGTCCGCTGTGTTTCGCTCCAGGTTGACGTTGGAGTAACAACCGTTGTCGAGATAGTCGAAAGCAAAGCCTGGCATGCGACGCCGGGCGCGCTCGCGCAGTGCCTCTACGGAAGGAAAACGGGAATCAAAATGATCGTCCATCAATATGTCGAATAAGGTAGGTGAAATAAGCCAAGTTTTGAAATGAGATTTTGACGTAAATCGGTTCGTAGTTCAGTCGGCCCCTGGTGGAAAAGCGGCCCAAATACCTTGATCTTTCCGAAATTCGAAAGGCTTTTCACTGCAGTTTTTGCCTGAGATTTCGGCGGATTTGGGTGGTCCGAATTTGGATGACACCCTGATCGATCCTTGCTGGAATAGCGGGCCAATGACACCTTGTGCCCCCTTGAGTTGAGGATCCCTGCTTTATAGGGCGCCTCACGAATCCGAGTAATTAGTATGACGCAATGAGCCTCGAATTCAGGGTGGTGAGATGTTGTGGCTTAACTAAGATGCAGTGATGAATCGTGTGATCCACCGGTTACTGCTGACCTGTCTCGTCAGCGCGAGTGCTTTTGATATTTTAGCCGATGAGGTGTTGAAGGCGCGCCAGGATGCCATTGTGCAGCAGGCGACCTCAATTCTTGACACTTATCACGGCGAGGAACGAAACGCAGAGCGAAAGCTTCGGGTGATTTGCTGGAGGCCCAACGATCGCGAGTATCCTGCGGATAATACGGAGCGGCTTACGCGGATCATGAAACACATCCAGGCATTCTATGCCGATGAGATGAAGCGGCTTGGATTTGGGCGTCGATCGATTGTCCTCGATCTTGACGAGAAAGATCAGCTGATCATTTATCAAGCCGTCGGCTCGGCTCCGTATGCTGATTACAAGAAGCCGGAAGGGAACCGGGTCAAAGATGATTGTTGGCCGGTCTTGAAAGAAGCTGGTTTCGATCCTGACCGGGAGACGGTATTGATTTTCACAAACCTCTCAGACTGGGATCCTGACAAGCTCACTTTCTTCCACAAGAGTCCCTATTACGCGAGCGGTAGTAACCGGAGAGGTGTGGCATGGCAACTGGCGTCGCCAGAGCTGGACACGAAAAACCTGCCCCTCAAGAAACCCATGATTCGGGACGGTGAATACGGTCGGATTTCGCTCGGGAAACATAATTCCATCTTCATTGGCGGAATCGCTCACGAGTTGGGGCATGCCCTTGGTCTTCCTCACTGCTGGGGACATGAGGAAGAGGTGGCTGCTCATGGAACCGCGCTGATGGGGTCGGGTAACCGCACTTATTTTGATGAAATGCGCGGTGATGGGAAAGGATCGTTTCTTGCGTTGGCTAGTGCTTTGAGGCTCGCCTCACATCCACAGTTTTCCGGGTCGGTGAAAGGATTTAATCTCCCGGCCAGGGCTGCGTTTTCGGGAATGAACGCGAGGAGCCAGTCGAGGGGATTTGAGCTCTCCGGAAAAGTCAACTCCACGGTTCCTGTATATGCCGTGCTTGGATATCTCGACCCTGAAGGTGGAGGGGATTACAACTCGCGCACCGTTTGTGAAGTTCCTGACGCGGAAGGAAATTTCACGCTGAACTGCGATCAAATGGTCATTGGGAAGCCCGCTCAAATTCGTCTCTTTGCCCTGCTGGCGAACGGAGCGGTGAGTCGATGGCAGTCCAGCTTTGAGGTGGATGCCAAGGGAGCGGTGGACTTGTCAATGATGCAGGCGATCCTGGAACTTGGTGATTTTGTTGCGGCGCTGAACCGCAAAGACACGACCGCTGCCCGGAAACTGGCAGAGGCACTTCCTGAAGATGGGCAACCTCATACGGTGGCTCGAATGATTCTTACGGGACGCGCCCCCGGGCGCCTGACAATCTCTCTGGACGAGTATGAGAAACAAGCGGACGGCTCGATGCTTGCCCTGTCGCTGATCGAGCCAACGGAAGTTAAGGTGGGTTGGGGCCAACCTGTTTATGACTACCTGCCTAGAGGCGAGGTGCTGTTGACGTCAGGAACACGACTCTTTACGACCGGCATATACGCGCACGCTCCGGCAAGGCACGCCTATGAGCTGCCGAAGGGGCACGGATGGAAAAAGCTCTCCGGTTTTTGCGGCCTGCCGAACCAGCGTGGTGGGAGCGTGGCTTTCCGAATAATTATTGACGGCAAGGAGGTGTTTGCCTCACCTGTCCTCGAAGGTGGCCAGTCGGAGCACTTTGAGGTGGATCTGAGTGAGGCCGGGAAAGTCGAACTGATCGTCGACAATGGAGGTGACGATAATGCGGTCGACTGGGGGTATTGGTTCGATCCGATTTTGAGCAGGTAATGTCGTCTGTGTTTGTTTGGATTCACCCGTGCTTCGGGCCTTGACGAAATTCCGTTTTCCCCTTCGACTGTGGATATGGTGTGGAGAATTTGTGCGATCCTCTTGCTGACGGTTTCGATTGCTTGTGGGCAGGGGGCACAGGGCGTCCTTCGAAAGGGTGAAGCCCTTGGTTTGACCGACTTGCAGGAGAAGCAGATTCGAGAGATTCTCAACAAGACGGTTAAAGAGTACAACGATTTAAGAACCCGGGAACCGGGGAGCCCGGGATTGTCCGAGAAACTTAATTCGCTCCGTAAAGGAGCCGAGGATCAATCCCTCGATTTACTGACTTTGGAACAACGCAAAAGGTGGGACGAGTTGTCTGGTAATTCGACGAGGCCTCCAGATGCGGGTTCTTCAACAAGTCAACCCGCGATGGATGGTTCCCTTCTGATACCCACGATCGAGGAGCTTAGGAATCCGCCCCGTCCCGGAGCCTATGGCCCCAGTACCACGCTTGCGAAAACAGTGCCTCATCCGGTTTCATCGCAGGGTTATCTTATCCTGACAGATCACACAGACCCTGCCGCTGGACTCGCATTGAAGGAACTGGCGAGAGTGCGTGGGGGAGAGCTAATGGTCCTGAAAGACTTGGGCACGCTTTATAAGAATCCCCTGAGTGCGAAGCAGGTTCGTAATGCCATCCGCAAGGTGAACCCCCGGTTCGTGGCGATTGCTCCTCGCATGGAGAGCTTCCGGGAAAACATGCATCTTTGCCTGCTGAAGATTCTCTCCGGTCTCGATGACGATCCGGAGCTGGATGTGTTCCCTGGATATCTCCTTGCAAGCGGACCTGAAGAGTTGGCCGCGCTCGTGAATCGTTCGATTCAGTATCGATCACTCGATGCCAGAGAGATAGCGCCCGCCTCCATTGGCGCGATTGAGGACTCCGATGCCAGACGATACCGAAGCTATCAAAAAGCGAAAGTGATGCAGAAAATGTTTGCTGATGAGGGCAAAGAGTCTCCCGCCATCATTGTCACGACGAAGAAATCGCATACGGAGCGGGATGACTATCCCGAATTGCCGTCCGGCGAAGGAAATATCATTATGTCACCGACTTCGGAGCGACATACCTTCGAGAGTCTCCCGCTTTCTGTTGAGCTGGCGATCGATAAAAGCAACATGCTCTTCATGTTCGGGCATGGAACGACGAGTCGCATCTGCGGGATCGATATCGATGTTTTTGCCAAAACCGACTTCACCGACGGGATTATTTTTTGTGGTTCCTGCATGTCGGCCGCTCCCTACGATGCGGATCGTGTCGACCTGGCCTCCAAGCGCAACGATAAGAGGTTCGCGTTCTATGCCATGGATAACGGCGCTGTGATGATGTTAGGTCACATGGGCCTTTGCGGGGGCTTTCCAAAGGTCTTTCCCATGGCGGAGCAAGTGCTTGCAGGAACCTCGACCGGGGAAGCGTATCAGCAGCTGATGAATTCGATCATCGGTGACAACCTCGTATTCGACTACTACGAAGATTACGCGAATTCAAAAGGTCCGGCGAACGCTTACCTCTACGTTTTGCTTGGAGATCCGGCACTGGTGCCGGTCAAGAAGTAATTAATTGTCATGCAGAAACCACGGTTCGAAGAACTGGATTTTCGGGAGACGGAACTGGGCGACTTGATCCTTCGCCGCCGGACGCTTTTGTCGCTTGGGAATGAGGAGATCTATGAGGTCATCCTTGGAGACGGTTACCTCATGTCGAGTCTTTTCACAATCGTGGAGCAGGCACTTTCAAACCTGGGGTTGGCGGCAGCAACAGAATCAAACGGAGCCGGGAAACTTAATGTGGTCGTTGGAGGGCTTGGATTGGGCTACACGGCAGTTGAGGCGCTGAAAAACGATTCGGTTGAATCATTAATCGTGGTGGATTTTATGCAGCCCGTAATCGAATGGCATGAAAAAGAAATGGTGCCGCTCGGCGCCAGTTTGAATGCCGATCCAAGGTGCCGCTTCGTCCATGGGGATTTCTTTCGCCTCGCGTTGCCTCGGGAAGGTGAGCCGGGTTTTGATCCTGAGACTCCGGGGAGAAAATTTCATGCGGTGTTGCTAGATATCGATCATTCACCGGCAAAGTTGCTGCATGAGAGGCATGGTAATTTCTACAGTGCCGAGGGGCTTGCGAAAATGACAGAGCAACTACATCCCGGTGGAGTCTTTGCACTCTGGTCAGATGACCCGCCCGAAGCAACATTTATGACAGCGCTTGAGGAGGTGTTTGATTTCTGCGAATCCCACGTCGTGGGATTTTTTAACCCACTTCAGGACAGGGATTCAAAGAGTACGGTCTATGTTGCCAGATTGAAGGAACTCGGCCGGAGCTAGGTAAGGCTCTTTTTGGGAAGGGATTTAGGAGAAATTTTGTCCAAGTAAACAGCCTTTTGTCGTGAGAATTTCGGCGGGTACCGGTGTGAATGAGACAAGTTTTATCGCGAGTTCGTAGATAAAGGTCTCAAATTCTTTCTGTTGCGGACGGGCAGCCTTTTTGGTCGGACCGCTTATGAAGCTATGGTCGAGGTCGTTGGAAATAGCGCAAAAGAAACCACAGAATTGTTGCCCGTCGGAGTAAGTTTTCTTCGAGCTTGCGAAGCAGGTGGATCACCGCTTGAATCATGGCCTTATGCGACTCCTACCACTAATTGTTCTCTGCTGTGTTCCGGTTGTGGCTTTATCTTTGGATCCGGCCGGTTCCCGACCGAATATTGTTTTTATTCTCAGCGACGACATGGGCTGGGCCCAACCCGGCTTTAACGGGGGAAAAGCCGAGCTGACTCCGAACCTGGACACCCTCGCGTCCGAGGGGCTTCAACTAACTTCTCACTACACCCACTCGGTATGTGCCCCCACTCGCGGCGCGTTTCTGACGGGGCGTTATGCTTTCCGTAACTGGATGGACTGGCGGTCCGAGGATTTCGGAAAGCCGAGCTACCTCGCGAAACTGGGACTCACCCTGGCTCACACCGAAGACGGGGAAGAAACCCGTCGCATTCACGCCCTGGAAAGCTCCGAGCGCACCATTGCCGAGGCGCTCAAGGATGCCGGCTATTTCACTTCCCTCTGCGGCAAGTGGCACTGTGGAGAGTGGTTGCCGGAACACCTCCCAATGGGGCAGGGCTTCATGCACCAGTATGGCTTCTACGCCTGGGGCATCGACTACTACAACAAGTCCATTGTTCACAACGCGCCGGCTCGGTTTGCTGTTTATGACTGGCACCGCAACCAGGAACCGGTGTGGGAGGAGGGGTATGCGACGGACCTGCTCGCTGACGAAGCCGTTCGAGTGATCGAGGATTCCACCGGCGATCAGCCGCTCTTCATTTACGTGGCTTTCAACGCGGTGCACGGCCCGCTCAATCCGCCTCCCGGTTTCGAAGGGAACGCCGACGAGCCGCTCGACATTCGCGATGCCATGCTGGAGAACATGGATATGAACGTTGGCAAGATCATAAAGGCGATCGACGACAGGGGTATCCGCGATAATACGCTGCTGATTTTTGCGAATGACAATGGTCCAGTACTCGAGGAGATGAGCGCACCCTACCGCGGCACCAAGAACACGACTTTCGAGGGCGGAGTTCGCACGCCCTGCCTGGTTC
>PKCI01000088.1 GCA_002862135.1 Verrucomicrobiota bacterium
GGCCATTGTTGATCAACGCGACTACAAAGCGTCTTCGGACGCCTGCACACTGGCTTCCGTTTTGAACCTTCTTAAGTTCAGCGGACCGGAATGCCAGGCAATTTATCAAAAAGAACTGGGGACTGCGGATCGGGGGCGTCGCAACCGTCTCATTGATTAGGACTGTCGCAGTCGGAAATCGGTATTGTAGTCAAGTCTCAATCGCTGGGGCGTTCACGGGATCAATACTGCCGACGCGGTTATGGGAATGAACGAACTGGCCGAGGACTTTGGGCTGAAGCCGTTCAGTGCCAGCTATTTCGACCGGAAGGAAGGCGAGCTGGTGCAGGATCATATCGAGCTTTGCTTTGAGATGATCGAACGTTCGCGCAGTAGGAATGTGACTCCGATCCTGAGCATTCGCTCGTAGGCGGTGCGTCATCGGGAAGAAAATAATTTCGAGCCATTGTGGGAAATCGGCCGCAGCCGCGGCCTGATGATTCATTCGATCAAATCAGGGCCGGATATGGGTGGCTTCGGGTTGGTGGCCCTTGACCCGTGGGAGGGGAAGGAAGTGGAGCTATATTTCCACCGCGAAGCCAACGGTCAGCCCTTTACCGCGCTCTCAGGAATCGAGGAAACCGACACCTGGAAAGTCAGGCGGCCATTCCTTCTCGTAGGGGCTCCGTGGGTTTCCAGCGTGCAAGCGCGCAACTTAAAGTGGTCAGAGCGGTCTACAATTACTGCAAATATACTCATTGGAGACTTTTGAGGGCTTGAACTACCTTCCGATTTTACGGAAACTTCCCGCGATTTCGGTGGTTTATCTGTATTGAAAAAGGCGCCACTGTGACTCCGTAAACTATGTCTAGCCAAACGATTGCATTGCCAGCCCCTGAAAAGGGTTGGATTCTCTATCAGGGAGGAAACGAAATCTCGAGGAGTTCTGACCTGCGGGACCTGATTGGGCATCGGAGTGATGTTGTGATTGGTTATCCGGCCGAGAAAGTGACAACCTTTCCCGTACTTCTTCCTGATACCGAGGAATCGCTACACGACAGCATGATCTACTCCCAGCTTGAGAAGCGTGGACTGCTTACCGGTAGCGAGGGAGAACTGCTCTACGACTATGAAATTGTTGATCGCGGTTCCGAAGGCAATACCTTTGCCGTCTCGGTGGTCTCGGGCGTGTCGAATGAATTGATTGATCCATACGCAGCCGGTTATGCGCCTGCAGCGGCTCTGCACTCAGTGCCCGGGAACGCTTGCTTGCTCTGGAAAGAACAGGGACGTCTCGTCCTAGCTATTTACAAAGAAAATGAACCGGTTCATCTCCAGGTTCTCAGCGGAGGGGACCGCTTGGGCGCAACTATTGCCGGAGAGATCAACCTCATCCTCATGGGGCTGAGAGGCGACTCCTGCACGGAAGACTCCATGCCTGAGACGCTGGTCCTGAAAGTTGATGACTCTTCCGCTGAGGAACGGGAGTCATTTGAGGGAGCGTTGAATCTGAGGGTTCAGGTGACTTCGGCTTCCTGCGTTTCACCGGGGAGAATCAGCGACCGATTACTTCCGGCTGCGGTGACGAAGGCGCGTCGCAAGCGCAAGGCGAAGAGCCGAAATAGCGTGATTCTTGCTGTTCTCTTTATCGCCTATGCCGTGGGCCTGAGTGTCATGATCATCAAGAGTCGGAACACGGCCGCGGAGATTTCGTCTTTGAAGCGACAGATTGACATCGTCGAACCGGATGTGGCCCGGGTTCAGCAGGTGGATCAACGCTGGAGAAACCTTGAGCCCGCTTTCGAAAAGTCATGGTTCCCGGTGGTGCAACTCAGCCGAATTACCTCGGCTCTTCCCGGAAGTGGAGTTGTGATTCGGGAATACCGCACCTCGGGTCGGAATATCCGACTGCGGGGGCAGGCTCGCGATGTGCAACTGGCCAACCGTCTGCTGGAGGACCTGCAGGCAATGGAAGAATTTGAAGCCTACGACTGGAGCATGCCGAATCCCAGAGTAGAGCGTAACAACACGGCAACTTTTGAAATTGAAGGAAAACCAAAAAATGCGGGAGCTGACAGTTAGAGAAAAAGTCCTTCTTGGTGCCTGTTTTGGGGTGATTTTCATTGTTGCCAACGGATTTGCGGCTAGGTCTATCCTGAAAAACCTCTCGGGCGGTGACAGTGAGATTCGCAATCTTAAGAGCGAACTGGCTGACTACGAGATGTGGCTGGAGGATGCGCCGGCTGCAGAGGCACGTGAAAAGTGGCTTATTGAAATGATGCCCCGGCTTGGGAATTCCACCCTCGGAAAAGAGCAGGGCGATTTGTTGCAGACCCTGCAGGACGAAATTTTTGAGCGCAAGTTGACGATCGATCGCCAGAGCCTTCAGGACATCGAGTATAACAACTTTTACACCGAGGTGGCAGTGCGTCTGGAGATTGAAGGTGACGAGGCGGTTGTCACAGAATGGCTCACGACTTTACAGAGCCCGGAAAAATTTCAGGTCATCAAAAGTCTCGAAATGGAGCTCGACCTGCGTTCCCGTGAGGCTGAACCGCAGGCGGAATGCGAGATCACAGTGGCGAGGTGGTTTGTGCCGGATTCTGCGAGCTCGTCTCCTTCCAAATAGTAGAGTGAGGAAAATCAGGAACCATCAGACGATTAGAGTTAGCCCCCGATTCGTAACAGACTTAGATGAGACCGGAATTGAAACTTGGAGTTTTGACCTGCACTGCGGCCATGGTTTCTCTGGTTCACGGGCTGACGGAAGAGGCAGAGATTGCTTCACCAAGAGCTTTCATCAGTGTTCCTACCAACCCTGAAGCCGACGACTTTGCTGCGCTGAGGGAGGCGAGCCCATTTGTTCGTATTCTTAATCCGGCAGAGATCTACACCCTGAAAGGTGTCGCGACGCTAGATGATCAACCGCTGGCCACACTCTATAATCGAGAGACGAAGAAATCCTTGTTGGTGTCTCCGGACAAGGCCAGCGAAGAGGGTATTCAGTTAGTCGAGGTCGCTGGTGGTGAAGGACTGGAAGGAGTAACGGCAACCGTTTCCTTTGCGGGTGAAGAAGTGGAATTAAAGTATCAGCTGCAAGGTCTCTATCCTCATACTCGTGGTTCGGGCGGTCCACCGCAGCGCGGCGGGGGAAGTGATGATGGCGAAAGGCGGGGTCCTTCCCAGCAGGATATCGAAAGGTATAAACAGCTTAGCGACGAAAACCGCAACCAGCTTCGCCAATATATCGGTCATATCATGAAAACTTACCCGAATATGTCGCGGGAAGAGCGCGGTAACATGATTCGTGGAGCCATGACCCGACTTTCTGACGGTCGGGGGCTGGACATTCCGCAGATAACCCAGGGTGGTGACCAGCAAACTCAGGGAGGGCAGCGTCGGTAACCGCACTAGCAGCGCTGCTAGTTGTTAACGGGAAACACACTCGTGAGAAATCCAGCGAGCGCACTCAGGATTTGATGAATCGGATTGCCCCGATATCCATCATCCGGGGAGCGGTATTGTCACCGGCTTTCAGAACGATGGTGTAGATCGTGTCCTTCTCGAGCTTTATCTTACCGTCGAGTTTAATGGGACGGAAACTGGAAAAGTTACCAGTATCGACCGCGGTGCCTGTTAGTGTCTGGTTAGCAACGTAAACAATAAAATCGACTGCGTCATCGCCATCGTAGGCCTGCTTTATTTCAAGAGTGTAGTCGCCGACCTCGGCGATTTTGAAACTCCAGGAAAACCACGTGTTGGGAGACGTCCACTGGGTAATCGAACCTAGCGAAGAATCGAAAGCGGCTTTTTTGTCTCCGAGAACGCGACCACGGTTGCCGGGGAGAGCTTCGCCCGGATTGATGGTTTTGACCTGGTTGATGAATTTTTCCATCGTCGAGACGGAACTCTTGGCGACGGACTTGAGGTTCTCATCGTCGGCCCATTTGCGCAGAAGTTGGAGTGTCTCGGGATGCGGATACTCAAAGAGCGTTCCAACCAGCCGGCGCTGATCGTTCTGATCGCTGATTCGCCCGGCAGCGCTGTCCCAAACAGCGATCTTTTCTTCGAGAGTTTCGGGGCCGGGCAGGGTGACAAGGCGGGCAAGCGCTTTACCGGCAATCACCTTGAGACTCCGGTCATCGCTGTTGTTGATAATGGCTTCGACGTTGGGGATGGCAGATCGGTCTCCCCAGGTCAGGTAGGCACTGATGGCGTCACGTTGATACTCGAGATCCTTCTTCTGATTGAAGATGCTGGAAAGACGGGTTTTGACCTCATCTGTGCTGAGCGCCCCCAGAATGCGGAAGAGGCTCTTCCTTTCGTCGGACTCCGCAGCAGAAATCCTGGTTAAAATATCGCCAATATATCGAGCCTTGCTGCTGCTGTGTCTGAGGAGGTTCAGCGCGATTCCCTCGATGGAACGCCTGACGGCGGTGCTGGGATTCGATTGGAGAACGGCGAGAATATCAGCCAGATCCTCATCGTCAGCCAATTTGCCAGCAGCAGTGATGAACTGGAGTTGCTGGTCTTCGTTGCTGGCCGAGGGGACGTAGCTGAGGATGGTGGGCAAAGCTTCGGTATGGCTTTTGTCTCCGAGAACAACAGAAAGATAAACTCGGAGGTTATTGGACTTGGCCTCCTTTAGTTCCTCCAAAATAGCTTCGTCAATACCGGGAGCTTCGATTTTGGTCAGGACTTCAAGAGCGTTGGTTCGAAGCGATCCGGGGGTTTCGGGATCGCTCAGGATTCCAACGGCGATACCGACATCCTTAACTGTGGCGTAAACCTCTTCCGCAGCCGCCATCTCCTTGATGCGAGCCTGTTGCTTTTTTACTTCGGCGCTGTTAACGATGCCGATAACGGCAAGAAGAGCGATGACTCCGGCAATAGCCCCGATCACAACCACTTTAGTCTTCTTGTGTGCAGGAGGCTTGGAGTGTTGGTGGAGAAGGGGGCGGTTAATGGAACCCGTTGCTAAACCGGGAGGTGAGTTGGGTGAAGTGCCCACGATGAGAGCCGGCGGGGCAGATGCCTGGCTGGCGGTGGTCACTATCCTGATCTGACCAGTAACCCCATCCAATATTTCCTCGACCGGGAGCGCCTCGACCGGAACTGGGCCGGTGGATTCCTGGTTCCTGGGCCAGCGCTTCAGCGCGTCCCTGGCATCAGTTGGGCGATGCTCAATGTCACGGTTGATCAGCCACATCACCCACTGGCAGATTGAAGGTGAGAGATCCGGTCGAATCTGGTCGAGGGGAACCACCTTGTGCTGGAGGTGGGAATTCATCACCTGGGGAGCCGTCTCCCCATTGAAAGGGTATTGACCGGTCAGGGCGTTGTAGTAAACGCAGCCCATCTGGTAGAGGTCAGTTCGGGCGTCGAGTTCGCCCCGCTCGAACTGTTCCGGCGCCATGAAGAAAATGGATCCTAGAACTGATTCTTCTTGGTCCATCGTCTGGACGGAAGGGGTCCTGCTGAATTTGGCGAGTCCAAAGTCAAGAATCTTGGTTTGGAATTTACCGGAGGCTTGCCAGATCACCATGATGTTGGTCGGCTTGATGTCCCGATGAATCACGTCGTTGGCCTGCGCTGCAATCAGAGCCTCCATGGTCTGATAGACCACCTCGGTGAAATCCTCCTGGGTGAGCACTCCTCGTTCAACCGTCTCGTCGAGAGTTTCTCCCTTGAGCAGTTCCATCACCACAAAACCGCCTTGGTCGTCCTGACCGACGTCGAAAACGGTTATAATATTTGGATGATTCAGGCTGGAAAGGGTCTGAGCCTCAGCGATTAACTTATCTGCCGCTTCGTGAACCTCTTCGTCTGTTGCCTGGCCAGTGGTGAGAACTCGCTTGATAGCGACCTCCCGCTGCAACTGCGTATCGAAAGCTTTGTAAACCGCGCCAAGACCACCCTTGCCAATTTGCTCGCGGATTTCGTAGCGATTACTCATATGGAAACTTTGCTGGACAAGCAGTTCAGTGAGTTTCCAGCCTCGGCGGAAATATAAGGGGCATTGTGGGATATTTCACATATAATTGCCCCATTTTTCCGCTCAATCACGGAGCTGTCTCAGTGCAGCGAAATCAGGGTGAAGGGCCTGTTCGAATTCAGGCCGGAAAACAGTTGGCGCGTTGCGGTGTTCGTCCTAGTTTGGCTCCATCTATGACACGTGAAAATCTGGCGGAAGTTCTCGAAGAAATCGCCCTGTTGCTCGAATTGAAGGGGGATAATCCATTTAAGATTCGTGCCTACCGAACCGGAGCTGAAACTGTCCGTCAATTTGTCGGAGATATCGTTTCCCTGGCGCGGGACGGAGAATTGAAGGGTATTAAGGGCGTCGGCGATGCCCTGCAACAGAAGCTCCATGAGCTGGCTTCAACAGGGAAACTCGAATACTACGAAAATTTGAAAGGGGAGTTTCCAGAAACCCTTTTTGAATTGTTCGGGATCCAGGGATTGGGGCCGAAAAAAGTCAAAGCGGTTTATGAGAACCTTGGTGTCGACTCCGTGGTCAGGCTCAAGGAGGTTTGTGAATCAGGTGAGATCGCGGCTTTGAGTGGATTTGGGGCCAAGACGGCCGAAAAGATTCTCGAGTCGATCGCCTTCAAGGAGCAGAACGCGGACCGGTTTCGTCTCGGTGATGTGGCTCAGCCTGTGATGATGACTCTCGATGCACTGAAGTTACATCCAGACTGTCTGCGAGTGGAGGCTGCCGGCAGCTTTCGAAGGGCCAAGGAGACCGTTCACGATGTCGATTTACTTGCTGCGTCCTCTAATCCCGAGGGATTGATTGAATACTTCGTGAACCAGGATTGGGTCAGCCGCGTCATTGCCCGGGGAGCGACCAAGGCCAGCATTAATTTCGAGAACGGACTGCAGTGTGATCTTCGGGTCGTCAGCAATGATGAATTTGCCTGCGCCCTCGCCTACTTTACGGGGAGCAAGGAGCATAACGTCGCCATCCGCGGGCGTGCTCTTGAGCGCGGCTACACGCTGAATGAATATCGACTGGCGGTCAAAGGCGGGAGTAAGGCCAAGGAGCCTCCCGTTTTTGAGACCGAGGAGCAGCTTTACCAGTTTCTTGGTCTCGATTATGTCCCGCCCGAGTTGCGTGAGGATACCGGCGAGGTTGAGGCGGCATCTGAGGGCGATCTCCCCGACTTGATCCAGCTGGAAAACCTCCGGGGAACCTTTCACAATCACACCACGGCAAGTGACGGACATAACACTCTGCGGGAAATGGCGGAGGCGGCGATGGGCCATGGATTGCAGTATCTTGGCATCGCTGACCATTCGAAGAGCTCCTTCCAGGCAAATGGTCTGGATGCCAAACGCCTTCGGGCCCAGGTGAAAGAAATTGCGGAGTTGAATTCGGAGCTGAAGGGGGAAGGGCACCAGTTTCGGCTCCTCGCTGGGAATGAAGTGGATATTCTTAAAGACGGGGCACTTGATTTTGATGACGAGTTGCTGGGCGAACTCGATTATGTTGTCGCTTCAGTGCACAACGCTATGACCCTGTCAGAAAAGGACATGACCACCCGCATTATTAAGGCGGCAGAAAATCCTGACGTGACTATGTTAGGGCACCTCACAGGACGTCTCCTGCTGGAGCGGGAGCCCTATGCCGTGGACGTCGCCGCTGTGATTGAAGCGTGTGCCGAAACGAGGACGATCATTGAGCTAAACTGCAACCCATGGCGTCTTGATATGGACTGGCGATGGTGGAAATACGCGAAAGAGAAGGGCGTG
>PKCI01000195.1 GCA_002862135.1 Verrucomicrobiota bacterium
CTTCAATGATCCCGAGGACACTTCGACGAACCGAATCTCCGCGCGTCAACTGAGTCTAGAAGGCGCCTCCACCGCCATTAACACGATCGATGGCGTCATCTCGGACAATTTCACTACCGGGCCAATCATTGACGAAACCGTGTCGGTCAATGTCGATACTTCCGGAACCTGGCAGCTCAATGGCGCCAACACCTACACCGGCAACACCACGGTCAGTGCCGGCACCCTGCTCATCAACGGTTCCTCTGCGGCCGCCAGCGCCGTTAACGTCGACGGAGGCTCCCTCGGAGGCGCTGGCACCATTAATGGAACGGTAACGATCGGAGTGACGAGCGACTCATTTCACACAGCCGGTTCCACAGCTACCGCCACCTCTGGTGATGCTGCTACCCAGACCATCACCAACACCCTGACCTATGGTAATAACGCCACAGTCTCATGGGATATCATCTCCAACTCTTCGGGCGCTATTCCCGCAGGACAATATGATCAATTTAATCTCACAACGGGAACTGGCGATCTTGCGTTTGGAACTAACCTCGGACTGAACATTCACTTCGGAAGCGATGTAGAACTCAACGATGCCTTCTGGAACGCGAACCTCAACGAGTGGTTGGTCTGGGATACGGGTCAGGATGAGACAACGCTTGTCTCTTCCTTAACGGCAGTGATCGCAACCCCGTCCAATCCCTCCTACAGCAATGCTTTCCGCCTTCAGGCCGGAGCGGAATACGACACAAGCCAAGCTGCCGTCAACGGAGTCTGGTTGGTTCAAAGCGCTGCGATTCCTGAACCGAGCACTTTCGCTCTCATCGGTCTCGGCCTTGCGGGGTTTGCGTGGCACACTCGCCGCAGACGCATTCGTCAAACCACTCCTTGAGCTTCCTGCGGAAAAGACGGACCGCTCGCCTTTCTGACAAGAGCCGAGCGATCACGTTCCACTTTTCTCTGTCGCCGAGGCGATCTTGTGCGCGGCATCCCCGTTACCATAGACCATCTCCACATCCCCGGCTTCAATCAGGCGATCCTGCCTAGGCGTAATGATGTAGCCCCCGTTTTCTTTTCCACGCCGAGGAAAATCAGCCGCTCGTCAGCAGGTCGTGTTCCGGCCACTGAGGCAATGATCGTTAGGATTACCAGCGAGGTTCCCACCCCCAAAGTCTATCAAGGAGTCAAAAAAATCGAGTCCCCCGGCTTCGGGCTTGAGCATTTCAACGCCGCGGGTCACCGGCGCGAGAAAGAAGGTGCCGAAGTGAGGCAGCGACGCCGCGTCGTCAAAACCCGCAAATCCGTGAGACTCTTGATCTAGCGAATACGGATTACCTTGAATCATTGCATTCATCACCCCACACCGATCACGTTCCCCCGCACCCCCCCATTTGGGTTATCTACCAGCAAGGAGGGGATCGGCTTTTTCGGTTTACACACCCCCCTCTTGTGCTTATAAAAAAGAATCCGATGGCTAGATCTTTAGGATTTCCTAAACTTCTAGCAATCAAGTTTTCACCGTAAAACGCCACTCATGACCCCTAAGGCCCTATTCAATCGCCAACTGAAGGCAAGTCTTGCCACTTTGCTCTCACTGGCTCTGATCCCTTCAAATCTTTTCTCCGCCGACTTCACCTGGGACGGTGGAGGTGGAAACGCCCTCTGGTCCAATCCACTCAACTGGACTGCTGATGCTTCTTTCCCCGGTTTGGCAGACAGAGCGATTTTTAATTCCGCCCAAGTTCCACCAGCACCGATTGACCTAGGCGGTAGCCAGGAAATTAATCACCTCGTATTTAATGGTAACACCACGACAGCCTACACCATCGGCGTGGCGGGAACTGACACTCTAACTTTCGTCAGCGCTGGCGGAGTCGACACTAACTCAGAACTCGCTGCCGACCAGACGATTGCCGCAAATATCACGATTGGAGATGGATCTGCCGGAGCTTTCCGGATCGACACCGAATCAACCACCAACAAAATCATTTTCACCGGAGATATCGCTGTTGGCACCGGCGCAGCGACAGCTGGAGTGCAGCGTTTTGAAGTAGGCGATCTAGGTGGAGCTTCAGGCGGACGTCTTGTGCAGATCGACGGAAACATGACCCGAGGTGGTGCCACTCGACTCGACATTCTTGTGGGAGGAGCGGACTTGCTCCTGAATGGTCAAGTCGAGGCCGGCACAGGAAATGTCATGCGGACGATCATCAAGGATGGTGCGACAGCAACCGTTGGCGGCACCGGTAAATTCGGAAGCGGGGTGATGGAGGTTCGGAACGGCACGCTCAACATAAATACCGATTCCCAGCAGTTTGATAGCCTGATCGTTCTCGGAGACACCACCGGGCAGGCTGGTAATGCCTTCGTGAACATCGGGAGCAATAACACGCTGATTCTCAATACAGGAATCAACTACGAAGACCGGACCGGCAACAGTGACGCCTCAGTAGCCACCATCAGCGGGGGAACCATCCAGGTCACAGGAGCCAACCGGACATTTGTTATCCACGACAATCCGGATGTTGATCCTACCGCCGCCGAGCTTACGATTTCGAGCAACATTGTTAACGACGGGAGTGACCGGGATCTCGTTATGAGAGCACCAAACAATCAAGCCACCGGCGGCACGCTTCTGTTGTCTGGCAACAACTCGTCCGGCGGGTTTACAGTCCAGGCGGGAACCCTTATTTTGGGTTCAGACACTGCGCTTGATACCAATGACTTCTTGAATATTTCGGCGCGCAACAGCGCTCAGACACCACAAGGCACGACCGGAACCGTAGACATCAATGGCACCAGCAACACCATCACAGGGTTGACCCTCGGGGCGGGGAATACGGCCAATGTTGCGGGGACCAACGGCTTTGTCGCATCTTTGACTGACTCGCTCGGCACCGGTAGCTTGACGCTCAACAATATCACATACAACGACGGCAGCGCCGGTAAAGAGAATGCCGCCGCGACCATCACCGATGTGAATCTTCGCATAGCAGGAGCAAACCGGGTCTGGACCATCAACGGCAACGTTACCGATACGACAACGCCGCGGCTGATTATCTCCGGCGGCACCCTCGATGATGACGACGGAACGCGCGACATTACCGTGTTAGGAGATGGCACTTTGAGCTTGGGATTAACAAGTGCCGACAACGATCGGTGGATCTTTAGTAATCGGAACACGATCCTGACCGACGACACTCTCGGAAACGGCAGGGTCTTCGTGCAGCAGCGCAACAACGCGAATCTCTCAAATTTTGATGTGCAATTGGACATTAACGGACAAACCATCGACCTCCACGAAAACCTGGTTCTCGGTAACGGGAACACAGTGAACGTTGCGGAGATTTCCACCCTGTCCGTCGTCGATAGCGCTGGCACCGGGAAGCTCATTTTTAACGGCGATAATCCGGCCTCTGCCAATCCACAGCGCCAAATTAACAATAACGTCGGAAGCGTCGGAAAACGGAATATCACATCGATTGTCGACGTCCATGTGCATGTAAACGGGGGCACCATGGTTCTTGGCGCAAACGATACGACCTCTCCTGATCGCACCGTAGACACCGCGACCGGTCTGTTCGTTGATATGGATTTCACCGGTATGTTCTCTACAGACAACTTCACCCGGACCCTCCAGAAAAACAGCAGCGGAACCTTGCGCTTTTTACCTACGGAATCCCTTTACGGAGCTCTAAATATCGGGAGGGGAAATCTCATCGTGAATGAACTCAAAGCCATCGGAACTAATGATGTCACACTCGGATCCAATACTTTCGATGGTGCGCTCTATTACACGGGGGGAGCTGGAGTCCTGACTGAAGAATTCCGTATCGGCGACAATAATGCTGCTGCGACCAGGACCGGAGGAGGTTCTCTCATCAACAATGGCACCGGCACCCTAAAAGTGACAGGGACTGTTGGCGGCGGCGTTCTTAGATTCAACGAAGCCAGGACAGCAGTGACTGTTAACAGAACCCTCACCTTGGGCGGCACCAGCGATATCGAAATACTTGGAAGCATTCTCGACAACAACACAGCTGGCAACGGAACGATCAGTGTCACTAAGACTGGCAGCAATACCGTGACCCTTCTCGGCAAGGCCAATACCTACACTGGGAATACGTCAGTCAACGAGGGTATTCTCAATATCAACGGAACCTACAGTTCTAACATCGCTGTAGCAAGTGGTGCGAATCTTGGTGGTGAAGGCACGACCAGCGGCAACATCATTTTCAATGGAACGACCCACACTCTCCTTGTTGACGGAATGACTGCGGGGGCCCTTGGCACCACCGGCACCGGTCAGTTCGACCTCACCGCCGTTACCGGTAACGTGACCATTGACCTGCAGAACAAGGGAGGCCCAGGAGCATTTAACGTCATCACTTACTCAGAAACCACGAACGTAGGCTTCAACGACACGTCGAAATTCACCGTCATTAATGCTCCGGAACCCTCTTCTCGTGGTGCTGGCGCCGGACTCGCCTTCACTTCTACCGCCATTACCTTCGATGCAGGGTATCAAGCCAAGACGTGGGCGGGCACCGATGGCACCAACCCAACTTTCTGGGACGTGAACACAACCGAAAACTGGAGTGGTGGAACTGACAACCTTTTCGTCGACCGTGACAGTGTTACCTTTGACGATACTGGATCCACCACCGTGGTTGTTCAAGGGGATGTTCGTGTCGGCAACATGACGGTCGCCCCCCAACTTACGACGAACGACTACAATATTTCCGGCGGCAACATCACAATCGATGGCACGATGACCCTTGCCGGCGGTAACGCCACAACAAGCTCCGCCGGAAACGACATCGTGATCAGTTCTCGCATTATCGGTGAGGGTTCAGTTTTGGTAGCTGACGGCGATACAATAAACGATGCAAACCAGAATTCAGTGACCCTCAGCGGAAACAACGCCTACACGGGAGGAACAGTGCTCGGTGAGGGTCGGCTTAACATCACCAACAGTAACGCGCTCGGCACGGGACTTGTCACGATCGAAGCAACCAATACTACGGGTAATCAGCAGCGAGATCCATATATTGATATCGACGCGAATAACCTGAATATCAGCAATGATATTTTCTTCGGTGATAATGACACAAAGTACATCCGCCTTGATAACGGAGGAGCGGCAAGTCATAGCGGAGAGCTGTCTGGCTCAATCGTGACCAGCGATGGCAGCGACACCGCCACCCGACTCGATGCGGGACGAAATGACGTGTTGACCGTGTCTGGAAAAGTCAGTGGCAACAACCTTTTTACGCGTTCTACCTACAAAAACGGAACCTTTGAACAACAAGGCACCATCGTTCTGGCCAACGCAAACAACGATTTCAAGGGTAACTTAGTGATTGGATCCATTGCCGAAGTGGCCTCAATTGGTAATGCCGGTGAAGCGAGTCACGCGGGAGCGGGATACCAGATCGTTCTCGGCGTCAATGCCAACAGCAATATCACCAGTAACAGTAACCAACCTGGCACCCTGCTTTACACCGGTAGCGGCGATTCTACTGACAAGCGGGTGCAAGTCGGTAACTTTTGGTTTAGCGGCACTCACACAGATCCCGGTATCGGCGGCACGATTAGAAACGACGGCACCGGCGCATTGGTCTTTACCAATTCTCAATTCAGCCAAGTGGAGAATAATGGCGGAGTTTCTCGGATCCAAGGTCGAACTCTGACCCTTGCCGGCAGTTATACCGGCGGCATTAACCAAATTCAGGGAACAATCCTTGATAATGGAACCGGGACTTTCGATGGCAATCAAACCGTCGCCCTACTGGTAGAAACCGATGGCACTTGGGAGGTCAGCGGAAACAGCGGTAGCGCCAACGGATACTCCGGTGGTACTACTGTGATCTCCGGAAACTTGCTGGTCAACAACACCGCTGGTAGCGGCGTCGGCTTTGGCAATGTGACCGTTGGAACCGAGGGCGGGACTGCCAGCCTTGGAGGCTCCGGTACGATCTTCGCCGATAACTCGACCAGTCGCAACAGCGCCAAACTCGCCACCCGTTCCACTCTCGACATCGGTGCCAATGGCACCCACACTGCCGGAGCAACCACAGCAGCCGGATCTGTCGGCCAACAAACCATCGCAGGTAATATCGTCTACCAGAACGGTGCGACGGTTGCCTGGGATCTCGTTGCTAATTCCGTAACCAATCCGGGCACCGACTACGACCAGTTTGTGGTAAACAACGGTGGTTCCATCTCCTTCGACAGCGCCCTGAACCTTGAGATTGTCTTTGGAAGTGGCGTCGACTTCGAAAATTCCTTCTGGAACACCGCGGGCACCAACGAGTGGGAGATCTGGAATGGAACCGTTTCCGACGTCTCAGCCATCACTTTCTCCCTGTCTGAGGATTCAGCAGCAGAAAATGAGCAATATTTCACAGCTTCTGCTTTTGAAATCTCCAACGACAACTTTGGCGGAACAGATACTGGACAGGGTGTTTGGCTGCGCCAACTCGCTGCGATCCCCGAACCGAGCACCTTCTCTCTCCTCGGACTTGGATTAGCCGGTTTTGGTTGGTTCGCACGTCGCAGACGAAACCGACAATCCGTTTCCTGAGGAGTTTCTCCCATTCCTCTTTCACTGCTGGCTGCGCTGCGAACGCTCCGATAAAGTTCCAGTGTGGCCGCAGCTGTTCTAGAGTCCTACCTCGCTGATCAGGTCTGAGCTGCACCTTCAATTCTTTCCGGGGCCGCTTTCGCGCCCCGCTCCGTCCACTTCCTCCGCAGATGCTCTGGCTTGCTCTTCGTCTGGTGTGAACCATGACCCGATGGCATTAGACGGAACCCCAGAACTGCGTTCCGGTTTTGGCGCAAAGATTTCAAACCGCTCCGACTGTGGAGAACTGTGAAACCATTTCCCAAGTTTTTTCCGGCCTTTCTCGCGGCCTCGTCCACCATTCGTTGCGCCATCTCCACGGCCTCAGATTCAACGGCATTCATGTAGGCAGCGTCCCGCTCTGGCGTGACGGTTGAGCGGCGCGTAGAGCTACTCCTCCCTGGTCGGCTTTTGGCCTTCCTGATTTGCCTTCACTCCCCCTGCGTGGAACATCACTTGTTGATTCCTCTCCGCTTTTAAGTCCATCTCGTAGATCTGCTCTCTGAGTCGCCGAGCCGAGTTTCGGGCGCGTTCTCGCCATGCTCTATGATCGCTAGGTCCAGCATATCCTGAAGCATTTGTCTGGGCGTATCCCTAAGCTTGTGGGGTTAAAACTAAGGTATCATGGGATAGCACCCCTGCGTGCGCAGCATCACCAACGATGATAGCGATCGCGACATCACGACCCGCAGCTCAAACATGAAAACCGAGGGTGGCACTATCCTCCTCTCCGCCACAAACACCTTCGGCGCGGACACCGTCAGCACCGGCACCGGCACCCTCGAATACGACGGCACCTCGAATCCTCACAGCTCTCAGCCTTGCTTGATTTGTCGGTTTGTTAGTAGGTGACCTCGAAATATTGAGTGACCGTTAGGAATGCCTCCCCTTTACCGCTAATCAAAAGAAGCTTAGTAACCCAGCTCTAGTAGGCCGCGTCATTACCACCAATTTTTCCTGACCTATATTAAGGCCATTAAACAATTTGCGCACTCGTAACAGCCTGACAGGACTTATTTGACCGGCGCGCCATCGCTCCTGAAGTGCCGTGAGC
>PKCI01000030.1 GCA_002862135.1 Verrucomicrobiota bacterium
GCGAAAACTTAGATCTCTACTGGAGTCAACCTTGACTTCAGTCCCCTCTTCGATCCGGACGTTCAGTTCCTCCTCAACATTACCAAGACGAATTTCAGTCGCTTCATCGGAGGTCTCATCCTTGATATTAACGAGAAGATCGAGGCCGAAAGCCGAAGACTCATCAACTACGGTCCCAGAAAGCCCGAAGCTACCGATCGCTGTCTGAATGCCGAGTCTAAGTTTTTCGGAATCCGGATTTTCCCCGTCGAGGATATCGGCAATCCCCTGGTCACCAGCTGCAAATTTAAAGAAATTTCCGATATCATTCCCGATGACGTCGTCCAATGTTTTATCCACCAGAGGAACCAGTGTATCAGCGTACTCACTATTGTAGGTGGTATTGAGCGAATCACCGAGATTTCCCAACTCTTCAAAGGTACTTTTTAACTGTGAACTCAGTTTTTCCTGAATGAGACCGGCATCGGCTGGCGGGGAGGAATGATAAAGATTTGCAGAGAGCAACAGGCGCTGTTCCATCTGCTCCACATCAAAGACGGGAGTGGAATCACGATCCTCTACTGACCGCGATTTCATTCGATTCTCTGACCGTTTACGATTCATGGGTTAGGAAACCAAGGCAGCCCCGTGAGACGTCACACACAGGACCGCGCATAATGGTGGAATCTTGAACATTAAGTTTCAAACGAACCTAATATTATCCTAGGGATGCTGGCCCTAAAAACAACCGTTTTATCGATCAAAAACAGGAAAAACTCCCCTCAAACCAGAAGGAGAATTCTTCGCTCCGTTCAAGCTGTATTATCCCTTCCTTCGACGAAAACAATCACTCATTGGCATTGGCATTGAGTTATCCTGTCTGATCGGTAACAGGAACTGCTACTCCCAAAAAACCAGACCACCCGAAACTAACCCTTTCTTACCCCGAAGATCGCCGCGTGAATGATAGGTGCTCCTCCAGCCATGTGTCCATCCGAAGAACAGCCTCACGCTGTTTTTCGCCGAGCTTGGCGGCAGTTCGCTGCGATCTCTGACTGGCTGAAATAGCCATTGAGTATGAGCCGGGCGCCCCGAGTTCAAGAAGCGACTTCATTCGCTTGCGCCTCACGGGCCGCATAAATCGAACAAGCAGTTCGTCCTCAACCGACATGAAGTAGCGAGCAGAGCCTGGCTCACCTTGCCGACCAGCGCGCCCAATTAGTTGGCGATCAATCCGAGGCGATAAATTGTATTCCACAGCAATGACGTGAAGCCCGCCTAGCGAGAGAACCTCTTCGCTCAGGCGGATGTCCGTTCCTCGCCCGGCCATGTTCGTTGCAATCGTGATCTGCCCCTTCTCCCCGGCTTTTTCGACTATTGCTGCCTCCTCCTCATGGCGCACCGCATTGAGGACCGAATGAGGAAGCCCTTTTTCTGTGAGTTTTTCAGACAGCTCTTCGCTGACGGCAACCGTCCGACTGCCAACCAGCACCGGTTTGCCCTCTCCGTTGAAACGCTCGATTTCTTCGATCACCGCCTCATACTTTTTCTCCTTTGTGGCAAATACTTTCGGCGGTTCCTCAACCCTGACGAGCGGACGATGGGTGGGAATGGAGACAACTGGGAGACGATAAACCCTCCAAAGTTCCGATGATGATTCGCGGGCTGTGCCCGAAACACCGGCAATCGAATGAAACATTCGAAAGAATCTCTGGAAACTCATGCTCGCCTGCGTTTCCGTCGGATCAGTGATGGCTATTTCTTCCTTAGCTTCGATTGCTTGGTGCAGGCCCTGCTTCCAGGTTCTTCCGGGCATGATCCGCCCGGTCAGCTCATCAACAATTTCAACTTTGTTCTCAGCGGTGATCACATAATGCGTGTCGCGCTCGAAAAAGTGACGAGCCACAAGTGCCTGTCGAACCAGTTCGTTACGACGATCCTGTGACCTCCAAATTGCCGGGAGCCGATGTGAGTGGCGGGCGATTGCTGACTTACCGCGATTTTTGAGTTTGATTTCTCCATAGGCAAAATCGACATCGTAATCGTCACCGGACTTCAGCATCAGGGCGAGATCTCGGGCAATCGTGCAGCAAAGTTCGAGTGAGTTGCCCGGCATCTTCCGGCTGATGATGAGGGGGGTCACTGCTTCATCAATCAGGATATTATCGGCCTCATCAATGATGACGGTATGGATCCCCCTCTGGAGCAGCCCTCCTTGAGATGTCGAATTGCCTGAATGAGAGAGATGCCTAATGAGGCGGCACTGCGGGGTTTGATCGAAACCAAGCTTGAGACGGTCACGCAGGAAATCAGCAAGGATCTCCTGACTGGTCGTGTAGATGACCTCTTTGCAATACTGAGCCGTGCGTTCATCTGGCGTCATTTCTGCCACAACATGACCAACTTGAACGCCACAGAATTCATAAAACGCTGCGAGAGTTTCAGAATCTCTTTTCGCAAGGTAATCATTCGCCGTCACGATATGGCAGGGTCGCCCAATCCACCCTGCTAAGGTTGCGGCCAACCCAATGGTAAGTGTCTTCCCTTCTCCTGTTGCCATTTCAGCAAAGAGCCCTCGCTGAACCGCCATAGCTCCGATGATTTGTTCCCGATAAGGAGTGAGGCCTAACACATCGTGCGCCACCCTTGAGAGACAGGCAAAAGCCTCTCGCACAGATCGTTTCGATTGATCACCTCGCTTGAACCTTCGACTGGAATCCCTCAGCCTGGACTCAAACTCCTTCTGAGGAAGGAGTTTGATTTCTTTTTCAAGAATGCGGAGAGACGCATCGGCTTCCCTCGATAAAACCCGGAGGAGTCGCTTACGACGCTTAACCACTCCATGAAGCCAATCTACTCTTTTATCAATCCCGCGAGCGACCTTACGGGGCGGTTTCGGCTCCGCATTGTAAAACTGTTTCGTGGGAGTGATCATGAATCTTTCCCTTTCTGAAACGTCTGCCGAAGAATCCGGCTCCACTGAAAGCGCAACGGCTCAGGAGGCATTCGAAATTTAATCTGACCTGTGATTCTCGCTGAGTCAGGCAATCTCCCTGACGGAAAATCGAGTTGAGAACGGACGAGATAAAAATCCTCAGCTGCAATCATTCCGGAATCATCTCCCTTCTTGATCTGGATGGCGCCGCCGGCCAACCATCCCAAAGCAGCGGTAGGCAACCTCGCTTGACCAGCGGGTGTGACTTCCTGAGTCTTCACCGGGATGGCCTGGCCAACCTCCTGATAGAGCCGCACTTCTGATCCAGATATTTTCTTATCAAAGAGATTCCCCGACTGCTTCTGGGGCACAACAGAAACAAACTCGAAACGATTCGGGTCAAAAATGCGACCAATTTCAGTGCCACGTGGAGCCCATGTGCCAACCAATTCCCGACTCTGTGGTGAAGTCCAGATACCGTCTCTGGGGGCCACAATGAGAAGAGCTTCGCGCTGACGCTGCAGCTCCTGCAGCAGCATCCGCCGCGCTTTTGCCAACCCCGTTAAAGAACCAGTCACTGTTCCATACTGATTGCGCCTTGCATTCTCAATTTGCGTCTCAAGCTGGTCGATTTGCTGAATGGAACTCTCGATGTCAAACTCGAGCTCTAAATTGGAAAGCCGAACAAGAGGTTGCCCCGCTTTCACTTCCTGGGGTGAGTCGACCAGCAATTCAGCAATAGCACCGGAACTGGCGGCATAGACCACTGTCTCCTCTGCCGGATTGAGAACGCCAGCTGCGCGGAAACTTCTCGGAAAAGGGATGAATCCGATGACACCAACAACACAGATGAGCAAAATAGCTGTCACCGAGAAGGCTCGCCTACGATGCCTATCCAGCCGCTCGCAGGTGACAAGGTAATGAATCAGTTTCCCGATAGGGACCAGAAAGTAAAGAAACACACAGAACCCCGCGATCGCGACACCAAGGCCCAGAAATCCTTGCGCCACATAATAGGTAATAAATGCCAGCAAGAGGATTCGATAGATAAACGCTGCAATCCCGTAAATCGTCAGCCAGGACGCTTCCCCGCGCGCGTGAGCCGGGCTCACGATTTTTTTTCCTCCGAAGAGAAAGCGTTCGCCAAGAAACTTCAACTGCCGCGTGGCCCGTTGATACAGGTTGGGCAAATCAAACAGGTCACTGAAGATATAATATCCATCAAAGCGCAGCAGAGGATTGGCGTTGAAGAGGACCGTCGAAATCGAAGCGATGAACATCACATTATAAGCGAGGCGATTCACGAGTGGGTCAGACGTCGTCAGCCAGACATACAGAGCGATCGACGCGATCAAGAATTCCGAACCCATCCCTGCGGCATCAACCGCGATCCGCTGCCAACGGCGACGGAAACCCCAGCTTGAAGTGGCATCAACATAAGGCAAGGGCGTTAGTAGCATCAGCATGACACCCGCCTTCCTCACTTCTCCGCCAAAGTGCTTGCACATAATTCCGTGACCGAATTCATGAAAGACCTTGATGAGAACCGTAGAAGCGTAGAGAAAAAAAAGGTTACTTGGAGCGAGCACTCCTGAACTTTGGTCAGCGAGATCATCGATATGACCGATCGCAGTCCAGATTGCGGAACCCACAACTCCAAGCCAGACAAGAAAACCGATCGGACTCAGGAATGGCTTGAGAAAAGGCCTCAATACAGTGAGCAGTCTGTCAGGGTCAAATAACGGAATATTGAGGAATAAAAAATTAGCCGCCTGCCCTCGCAGTTTTTGGGTCTTTGTCTTGCGCTGCCTTTCAAACAGCTGGCGGCTGTCGGGTGCCAGATCAGACTGAAGTAAATTTGCGCGGTAGAGTTGGGAGAGAACCTGAATCACTTCCTCCTGCCCGGGCGCTTCATCCGGAAAGAGAGCAAGACATTCCTGCCAGACATCGCCAACCGTCCTATCACCTTTGAGTCGACCGACAAAAGCATAAGCTTCGGGCGTTATTCTGAAGTATTCGTTGTTAAGCGGATCACGGAGGAGATACCAGGCCTGCCCCCGAAAGACCTGCCGGTTCATGCTGACAGCAGGATTCAAACGCACACATTCGCTGGACACCCGGTGCCACGAATCGCTGAACATTTGTTGCCTCTCAACCATAGTATCAGAACCAGAGACGCATTCTGAGATAATCCACCGCCTGTCTTGTTAAAATCCAGATCAAGGGGCGTTCTCCACAGTCAATTTTCACAATCCCGGACATCCCCGGCCTCCACCACTCCGCTGGATCACCAAGGAAGTTAGCATGGACTATCAACATATTCCCATCCTCCTCGGGCACCGCGAGCGGTTCGACAAATTCAACAGTCACAGGGAAGCGCTGATCCGGTTGACTCTCGAAAGCGGCCTCCCCCATGGATCCCGAAACAACGCGGGTAGCTTCACTTTCCGGCAACTGCAGCTCAGCGAACATACCTTCAAGCGGGCTCAATTTCATCAAAGCCTCGCCCCGGGCAACCGGTGACCCGATGCGCTCTTTCAGGTCCCCTTCAAGAACAACCCCGTCAACTGGTGCATTAATGGTCGCCATCTCGAGATTGAACTGAACCTTCTTGAGCGCAGCCCTTGTTTCCTCAGCCTTTGCGATGGCGATATGCATCTCAGCCGGAGTCGCCTCCGCACGTGCCAACTGAGCTTCCGAAACAAATCGTTCAACCGTGGCTGCTAACTCTGCCTTATTAAGTTCCAACTCAGACGTGTCCATCAAGACAAGTGGCTGACCGCTGATAACCTGATCTCCTGCTTCCACCTCTACCGATTGGATGTAGCCGTCAAAGGGAGAAGGAAGATGAAACACCTGCTCGGGTTGGAGGACAAACGACGTCTTAACCTTAAAATCCCAGGGATAAAGGAAAAGAAAAGCGATTGCCGCCGCGATTGCGAGCAGTGCGAGCTTGGTCCAGGTATGCTCATGGCCGAAAAGCTTGCCCGCCCAACGACGAACCGAGCTCGCCAGTCGCGCCCCGAACCAACGATCTGTTTCGTGGAGATCAGACAGTCGCCGATAACATAAGTCAGCGGTGAGTCGCAGTTCCTGAAGGTCCTCCGTCGTAAACGATTCACTTCGCTCCAGCGTAATCGCTGCCAGCGGCTTGCCTCCTTTGCGAATGGGTATGGAAGCAAGCTGAGTGATACCAACATGGCGGGCATACCGTTCATGCTCTCTCTCAATGGCAGCATTGACCGCACTACCTGGCCAGACAATCTCATCATCCTGATCAAGGCACTCCTCCATAGCAGCTTCAAGGAGTCTCGAAATTTCCATCTTACGATTGATTTTCTCAGCGTGATTGGTCGCTTTCAGCCGAACGTAGTGTCCTCGAACCCATCCCAGCGAAACGCGATCCGAAGAAAAACGAACCGCCAACTCATTACACAGCACCATCGCCGCGGCCAAAAATCGCTTTTCCTCATTTAAAAGAAGACCAAGGGTGAGCGCCGTGGAGAGGGGAGAACCCGCCGAAGAGGATTCCCCGGCATTTTCTGGTGAGGTGAAAGCTGAGGCACCATAAACCAGAGGCGAATCGATCATGAGCTGCTCAATTCTCTGACCCGGGCGGAAAAAATCCTCGTCGCCATAGCGAATGAAGGTCGCCATACAGCGGGACTTATTCTCCTCGAGACGGAGCGGCAACGCCGCTGCCCAAATGCCCTCGCTGATCGATTCGACTCGGAGGCAATCCCCCTCCTCATCCATACTCGTCACTAATTTCACGAGGTCATCTCGGTGATTGGCAAGACGGTGCCGCGTTTCTTCTGCATCCGGCCAAACCGCAATCGGCATCCATTCGAGTGCCTGCTCCTCATCGTCTGTTCCCACAAGGATCATTCCACTGGCAGCTTCCAATTGCCCACAGAATACCCGCAGCAACTCGACCCAAAAAGCAGCATCGCGGCCCTCAAAGTTCCACAGCTTCTCGATTTCGATCTGTGATTTTGATTTTGGAATCGGCATAAGGACTCTGTCAACGTATTGGTTAAGGCACCCCAATAGATCTTGAAAAGGGGAAACTACTGCATCACCTTCATTCGAACTCACTACTTCATGAGAAGTGTTCTATCCCTGCATACTATTCCTCGGCTTCGGCCCATTTTGCTCGTTCTGCTCGTTCTGATCGTTCTGCTCGTTTTTGCCCTGAAACCCAGGGCCTATTCACAAGACAGTTCCGGCCGGGGCAATTTCGAAAATTCACTGGAGATGAAATTCGCGGAAGTAGATGAAGCTAGCGTTTTATTTAGCATCTGGGAAACAAGGGTCAAGGACTACCGGTCATTTGTCAACGAAACCAACCGTGACTGGTCTGACCCGGGAATAGTCCAAGATGAAAATCATCCGGCTGTGATGGTTTCGTGGGAGGATGCGACGCAGTTTTGCCGGTGGCTCACGGACAAGGAAGTGAAGGCCGGGATGATACCGGAGGGGTGTCGGTATCGACTACCCACCTCTGCAGAATGGAGTTTAGCTGTCGGGTTGAAGATGCCGGATTATACGGACACCAACGCGCTGCTTCAAGGTCCGTCGCAAACCGAATTTCCGTGGGAGGGTGGCTGGCCACCCAGCGAAAAGGCGGGCAATTACCACCCCGATCTCGGCTGTGACTCTTTTCCTACCACCGCACCGGTCGGAAGCTTCTCTGCAAATCAATTTGG
>PKCI01000115.1 GCA_002862135.1 Verrucomicrobiota bacterium
CATCTCTTCGATGACGCGGCCATGCACATCGGTGAGGCGCCGATCGATGCCGTTGTTACGCACCGTGAGCCGTTTGTGATCAATTCCTAACTGATGCATAAGTGTCGCATGAATATCGTAGACGTGAGTCGGGTGCGCCCGGTCGAGCGGTTTGAAGCCCCACTCATCCGACTCGCCATAAGTGCCACCTTTGATCCCACCGCCACACAACCAATTGGTGAAGACGAAGGGATTGTGATCACGACCGGTGCTGCCCTGTGAGCACGGCATGCGACCAAACTCCGTCGTCCACAGGATGATCGTGTCCTCCAGCAGTCCGCGCTGCTTGAGATCCTTGATCAGAGCCGCCGCACCTCGCGACATGCCCAGCGCGAGTGGGGCATGGTCTCGTTTCACGTCACCATGACTATCCCAGTTGCGCCGAGGAAATCCATTATCATTACCGCTCCAGACTTGAACAAAACGAACTCCTCGCTCGAGGAGTCGCCGGGCCACGAGGCACTTCCGCCCAAAAAATTCACTCTCAGCCTTTTCGTTAATAATACCCGCGTCATTCACACCCGGACCTTCGGGAGCAAGTCCATACATGTTCTTGATATATTCGGGCTCCCTCGAAACATCCAGCGCATCCGTCGCACTAAGCTGCATTGCGGCGGCTAGTTCGTAGCTGCGGACCCGGGCCGCGAGTCGGTCATCGCCTGGCCTGGCCGAAGCGTGAATCGCATTCAGTCGCCCCAGCGCATCGAGTCCCGCCTGGTCATTGGAAGCATTGATAAATCCACTCTTCGGGGGGAATAAATCCGCGATCGGCTCCGCGTTCCCCGGACGAATCACGGTGCCTTGATGATCCGCAGGAAGAAACGCGTTTGCCCAGTTCTTCGCACCGTTCGAAGCGAGCCCACGGTGGTCCGGCAGAACAACAAAACCCGGCAGGTTTTCATTCTCGCTGCCTAGCGCGTAACTTACCCAGGAACCGGCGCTCGGGAATCCAGGGAAATTGAAACCGGTGGTCTGCAACAGAGTGCCCTGGCTGTGAACCCCCGTCTTACCCTCGACATTGTGAACAAACGCAATATCGTCGACCACATCTCCCAGCGGCGCGACGATGTCACTCATCATCTTGCCGCGTTGCCCGTAGGGCCGGAATTCCCAGGGGCTTGCAAAGCAGGACCCTGGTTTACTCTGGAAAAGTTCCACGGTTTCTCCAGGGTCCCACGGGTCACCATCCCTTTTCTTCAATAAGGGTTTGTAGTCAAAGGTATCAACGTGGCTGGCAGCCCCCGCCATGAACAATTGGACAACTCGTTTCGCTTTCGGCGCATGATGAAGCGAACTGGACAACATCCCATCACGTGCCAGTAAGTCGGTCATCGCGAGACCACCGAACGAACTCCCGAGCGCCCCAAGAAACTGGCGACGATTTGCTGGGAGATTAATCGACATAGACAAAGGCATTCATGTTAAACAGCAATCGGGATAAACTGGCTTCCCCGTGTTCTTCGAGATGCTCCAGGAGGATGGCACGTTCTTTTTCGCTGGGATCACGTCCTATTACCAAACGACAGGCACCATCAATCTTCTCGCTCGCTGACCCGGTCATTTCTTTTTGCAAACGCTCACCCATCCGCAGTGACATGGCTTCGATAAATCGATGATTCCATTGAGTCAGAGCTTGGAGAGCGGTGGTTGATTCATCACGTTGGGGAACACTCATGCTGGGGTCAGCGCAATCCAAGGTTGTCAACATGGGCTGAGGTTGAGACCGAACCACAAACCGGTATATCGACCGACGATGAGAATTGGGATCATTTGGGTCATGAAGGTGATATTGATAGTGCGGTGAGTGCTGCGGCTTCTCGATGATAAAATCCTGAAAGCTCGGCCCTCCCATTCTTCGATCCAACGCTCCACTCGAGGCAAGAATAGAGTCGCGAACTTCCTCAGCGGTTAGCCTTCTTCGATTTGCCCGCCAGAGGTAAACATTGTTGTCGTCGATCGCAGCATTGTCCTCCTGATGCTTACTGGAGCGACGATAAGCCTCGCTGGATACCAGCAACCGCACCAAGCTTTTGATCGACTGGTTTGGATCATCCCGCAAAGTAGCTGCGAGAAAATCTAGCAACTCCGGATGCGAGGGCTTCATACCACCACGTCCAAAATCGTTGGGAGTCCCAACCAGAGGCGCGCCAAACACCCATTGCCAGGTCCGGTTGGCAATCGAGCGCCACAACAAGGGGTTATCCTGACGAGTCAGGTATCTCGCTAGTTCAGCCCGTGCCTGACCTTCATCCCAGCTATCATCCCCCTCGAAAAAGGCGGGTTCCACCCCATTCCAAAGGGGCGGCACGCCCGGAAACATCCGATCTCCATTGGAACCGACATCCCCTCGATGAAGCAAATGGATGGAGCGGGGCTTTCCTTCGGTAGCCATAAACCGACCACCGCGGGGGAAGTGGGTGGCTGCTGCATAGACCAACTGACCTGAGGGGAACTTCTTCTGCTCCGCCTCCAGCGGTGTTAATAGTTTGCTGATTTCAGCAAGGCGTTTTTTCGTCTTGGGAGTGCGAAATGATTGCTCGATGGCGCGGCGCTGCTCCTCAAGATCAGCGATTTCCCCGGCAACCTCAGGATTATCCACCTCGCGAAAGTAGATTCCATCGACGAGATTGGCGCGCGCCCACCGCGTTCCTGACTCAATCGAATCTTTTGCGTCCACAACCGCGCCGAGAGCATAGTTCTCGGAAGCCCCTTCGTTGAGTATCTCAACCTCCCCAATCGCAAAGATATAGTCCTGCTTACGCTCCACCAGCTTTGTCGCTGTGATTCGAAGATAGCGAAATGCCCGACCATCGCCGCCAATCCTGACGGTCTGCTTTCTCGGGTTGATCTGATCCTCCTGCGATCCATCGAACAAGAGACGCGCCCCATTCTCAAAGTTCGCATCGTTAGAAGCCTCCACCCGATAGCGGACCGGAAACCCAAAACCAGCTCCAATATTGTTGTAGTTGTCAAAAGCCGGCATCAACCGAACCTCCGTCGCAGCCCGAGCTTTGCCGATGTCGATCTGGACCCACTTCTCCGTGTCGGGGCGTTCTGAAATCTGACTGTGATAGCCATACTGGGGCTTCAATTCCGTTCCTGTCCCATACCTCTCACGCAACTCAGCGAGACGCCGATCAATCCCGGACGCCTTGGCCGCCACTCGCCGATTGATATCGCTGGTAAGGCTGGCCTGTTCTCTCTTGAGATTGTTGATTTGAGAGGTGACCTCGTTCTTTCTTTGTTGCTGAGCCGGTGGCAGCCCTTGATAAACGCGATTAGCCCGGTCTACTGCGGCAAACACCGCGTGAAGCCGATAATAATCCTCCATCCGAACAGGATCAAACTTGTGGTGATGGCACTGGGCACACTGAACCGTTGTACTTTGGAACGCATTAAAAACCGCAGCCACCATCTCGTCGCGGTCGAGATGCTTGGCGATTCGTCCATCCAGTTTTCCTTCACCAACTTCCCAATGCCCAATGAAATCCCACGGGCCCGCTGCGAGGAATCCCAGGGCCCTCACTCCGTCAGGATCGCCAGGAAACAACACGTCCCCCGCCACCTGCTCCTGAACGAAACGTGTGAATGACTTGTCCTCGCTAAAGCTAGCAATCACATAGTCCCGATAGGGCCAGGCCTGTTTGCGAGGCTTGTCTTTATCATACCCGTGAGTTTCCGCATAGCGGGCCACATCAAGCCAGTGCTGGGCAAACTTCTCTCCGAAAGCCGGCGAACCGAGCAGTCGATCGACAGTAACGCTCCAGTCCTTGCTATCGAGAAATCGCGCCACCTCCTCCGGGGTCGGAGGTAAACCTGTCAGATCATAGGTGACCCTCCGAATCAAAGTCTCAGCATCAGCCTCGGGAACAGGTCGCAATCCTTTCTCCCTCAACTCTGCCTCGATGAAAGCATCAACAGGGTTAAGTCTTACACTCAACCCAGTTGAGTTGGCTTCGGGAATAGGAAGCAGAGACCACCAGTTGAGATCACGCTTAGGATTGTCAGTTAGGACTCTCCCTTCAGGCCACTCCGCTCCGGCAGCGATCCAATCCCTGAGAACGGTTACCTGCTCGTCGCTGAGGGCGTCAGTCTTTTTTGGCATCTCAGGATCCGGCCCGGAAACCACATTAATCAATAGACTGGAATTGGGATTTCCCGGGACGATGCCGGATTCGAAGGAAAAAGCCTCAGCCTTGCTCGATAAAACTAGATTCCCCTTCCTGTCGTCGCCGTTATGACAGGAAAGGCAGTTCTGCTCCAGGATAGGTGCGACCTCATTCTCAAAGTCCGGTGCCGCCGCAACAAACGCTGGAAGCATTCCAAAAAGGAGAACTGGAACCACGCAAAAATCTAGCCGTTTGGGCATATTCAGAAGGTATCAACTGCCGTTACCAATTGACCACTACTTAAAAACGTTATCCGCCATTTTTCATCTGTCGGCGAGCTGCCTCCCACTCCAGTTTGCCAAAACTCTTTCCCGTGTAGTTATCCTGAACAATCCGGTAAGTATTCTCAACAGTCGGTTGTGGAGCCATGGTGTAGTCTGAGTCGGACTTCGACGCGGATAAGACATGCAACTGAACCCGGCAGGCTTCTACCAGTTGATAGGTAAGAAAAAAGGCTTCGTGGACCGTTTCACCCACCGTGATCGATCCATGATTCCTCAACAGGAGCACCTTATTCGTCGGCCCGAAGTCATTCACCATACGCTCGCAGACATCGACCTGTTCGTTAGTGGCGTGTTCGTAAGCATGATAGGAAATCGGCCCGAGATCCATCGAGTAAGTCGACATGCCTCGAATCAACCCCTGCTTGAGACTGGCCACTGCCACCACTTCCGGCACATGAATGTGCATGACCCACTTGTCGGCGCGGTCCGAAGTGTGAATCGCTGAGTGAATCTTGAACCCGGCGGGATTTATCCCGTAATCAGTTGAGCCCTGATTGAGAACCTTGCCATCCGCGTTCACTTTCACTAATGACTCAGGAGTGATTTCTTCCCACAGCAACCCCAGCGGATTGATGAGGAATTCATTCTCCCCAGGCGCCTTTACCGTGATGTGGGTGTGAATCAGGTGTGTCCACCCTAACATGGCAAACACGCGGTAGGCGTCTGCCAATTCATGTCGCAGTTCCGTTTCCTGAAGAACTTGATCAGCGGAGAGATTCATGACGACTGGCTAACTTGGAATTAGCATCCTGTTACAGCACGACTCCCGTGATTTCGCCCTCGAAAACGAATTTTTCCCCGACAAATCCCTGAGCCTCAAAGCTGGCCATACGTGAGCGCAGTCGAGTCGCCTTTACCACCATGACAAGATCGTCTCCGGGGATTACGCCGCCGCGGAACTTCACGTTGTTAACACCAGCAAAGCCAAAGAATTTCTCCCCCTCAGGATCAAACTTGAGGTGAAAGATCAGGGAACTGACCTGCGCTGCCATTTCGATCTGGAGAACGCCGGGCATAAGCGGGCGACCGGGAATGTGCCCGCGGGTCCAGAATTCTTCCGGGCTCTGATGTTTGAAGCCCACGGCGACACCTTCCTCCACATCAAGTGAGATCAACTTATCCAACTGCTCAAACTCATAACGCTGACGGTTCAGCCCGAGGACCTGTTCCTTAGAAAACGCGACATTTGAAAGATCGAGGGAAACGGGATCAATGATGGGTTCGGATGCCATGATAGGTGTTTTTGAAATGAGAGGCTCCATTGTGCCCCGTTAATTCAATTAGTAAAGAAAAGCGCCTTCAATTGAGGAACCCGTCCCCGAGGTCTATTCGCCTTTCTCTCAGGGTCTTCATCAGTTTTTGGCGAATCTCTCCGTAATCTGGACTCTCAATCACATCGGTGATCTCATCGGGATCTTTCTCCAGATCAAACAACTGGTATCGATTCAGGTGCGGGTAGTAGATCAACTTATGCGAACGAGTCCTGACGAGACGCTGGGCTTCCTGGTAGGTGCCGAAGATGACAGACTCCCCTTCCGCGCCTTCCTCCGCCATGGCGAGGCTCCGGAGACTGGGAAACTCAACCGATTCCGGAACAGCAATCCCGGCGAGTTCACAGGTCGTCGGGTAAACACTCTGCATGTAAATCATATCCTCCACCTTTCGGTCGGCTGGAATATCGGGCCCGCAGATAATAAAGGGCATTTTGATGCTGTGATCGTAGGGATTCTGTTTTCCGAGCAATCCGTGGCTGCCAACAGCCAGACCATGATCCGAGGTGAAAATCACATAGGTATTCTCCGCTTTCCCACTGGCTTTAAGCGCATCGAGGACCCGACCGATCTCCCGGTCCATGTGAGTCATGATGGCGTAGTATTCGGACTGGTGCACCTTTACAACTTCTCCGGTGCGGGGCATCGGCCCGAGTTTCTCATCGCGGATTTTGATGGCGCCATTGTCGAAGGGATGTTCCGGTAAGTAGTTCGCCGGCAGGCTAAGTGATTCAGGAGGGTATTGTTCAATAAACTCTCTCGGCGCCTGTCTCGGATCATGGGGAGCGTTATAAGAAACAAACATCAGGAAAGGCGCCTCTGATTCCTTCGCGGTCTCCAGGAATTTTACTGCCGCATCCGAATAAAGTTCGGAGGTGTGCTGCTCGACCTGATATCGATCGCCTTCGGTTCCCTCTCCCGTGATGTCCCAAACTTCCGGAGTCCAGTGACCGGTGAACTGCGGGTCCCAGGGCGTCCAATGGTTGTTCTCCGACGTCGGACGATTGTAACCGGGCGCTTTGGAGCCATTCTGGTCGAAAGTGTCGTAAAACCCGTCACCGACAGCAGTTCCATAAGAGAAACCGAGAAGCACAGACTCCGGTGTGTTGTGCCACTTGCCTGTCAGGAAGGTGTCATAGCCGGCCTCACGAAAGACCTGAGGCCACAGAGGCACCGAAATATCCTCTTCAACGGCCAGGGCTTTCTTGGCATGGGCCCAGGGTAGCAGGACGGATTTCACCTTCGGTGCCTCGTAGACGGTTTTCCCCGTGATCAGCATAGTGCGGCTCGCCACGCACACGGCCCCGGACCACGAGCCCTGATTGAAGCAGTTCACAAAAGAAGTCCCCTGCTCGACCAGGCGGTCGAGATTGGGGGTGTGTATTTCCTCATTACCGAGGGCGCGGATGGCATCCGGTGCTTGATCGTCACTGATAATGAAGAGGAAATTGGGGCGTTCCTCCGATTGCACCAACGAGGTTCCAACGAGAAAGAGTAAAAGCCAAAACAGTTTCATGATTGTGGAGGGTGTATTATGCCAGGATTTCCATCCGGATATAAAGAAATAGAATGAAGGCACGCAATCGTGTCTCAAGGATACCAGCAGAATTGCCTCGCGATTGTGATTTGGTGTAGAAACCACGATGGGCATTGCCCATATTCAAAACCCTTTTTTCTGACACTATGAAATCGCTTGTCAAATCCCTGGC
>PKCI01000097.1 GCA_002862135.1 Verrucomicrobiota bacterium
GTGCAGGCGCGTGAGCACTTGATCCGCCGCACCTTTGAAAGTCTCGAAGGGGTGAAGAGAGCGATCGTTCACCTTTACAACTCGACGTCGCCGTTGCAGCGCCGGGTCACCTTTGGTGATGCCTCCAAGGAAAGCATCAAGCAGATTGCCGTGGACGGGGCAAAGCTAATCAAAGAGTTGGTCCCGACTCTCCCCGATACCGAGATCACGTTGCAGTATTCCCCGGAGAGTTTCTCCGATACGGAGATGGATTTTGCGCTGGAGGTCTGCAACGCAGTTTCCGGTGTGTGGGAACCCAATCCTGACAAGAAAATCATCTTGAATCTTCCTGCTACGGTGGAGTGGTCGACGCCGAATGTGCATGCTGACCAGATCGAGTGGTTTTGCCGCAACGTCGATAACCGGGAAAACTCCATCATCAGCTTGCACACGCACAATGACCGTGGCACCGGAGTCGCGGCAACTGAGCTGGGCTTGATGGCGGGTGCTGATCGTGTCGAAGGAACGCTTTTCGGAAATGGAGAGCGGACCGGTAATCTCGACATCGTCATCGTGGCCTTGAATATGAACAGCCACGGTATCGAGACCGGCCTCGATTTTTCCGACCTCTCCTCCATTCGCCAGGTCTACGAAGAGACGACCCGTATGGAAGTTCCAGAGCGTCAGCCATACGCCGGTGAACTGGTCTTTACCGCTTTCTCCGGGAGCCACCAGGATGCGATTAAGAAAGGGTTCGACCGCCGGACCTGTGAGGTTGCTGAGTCGAGCGAAGAAGTTGCTTGGGGCGTGCCGTATCTGACGATTGACCCGAAGGACATCGGGCGCAGCTACGAAGCGATCATCCGGATCAATAGCCAGAGCGGTAAAGGTGGGGTCGCCTACGTGCTCGACCGTGAGCACGGCTTTGATTTGCCCAAGTCGATGCACCCGCAGGTCGGCAAGTTCGTCTACGACAAGGCGGACGCCGCCGGCCGTGAGTTGAGCAATGATGAAATCGGGGAACTCTTCTTTGAGGAGTTCGTGAACATTGATTCCCCCTTGAGTCTGGAACAATTCGAGCTCGATCACACTGCCGGCGGCGTTGGCGAAGTCCTTTGTCATGCCACAGTGAAACTCGGAAGCGAAGAAATGAAGGGCGTCGGCAAGGGCAATGGCCCCATCAATGCCTTTGTTCATTTTCTCGGAAAGGTTGGCCGTAAGGATTTTGCCGTGACTGACTACCGAAGCCAGGCGCTGCGGGGAGGTTCAGATGCAGACTCGGCTGCTTATGTTCAGGTGAAGCATGCCAGGAACGGGACGTTGCTCTGGGGTTGTGGGATTGACTCTTCGATCGAAATGGCAGGTTTGAAAGCGCTCATCTGCGCTTGGAACCTGCTTCGTGATTGGGAAGAATGAGTAACGAAAAGAAGGCAGTCATCTTTGACCTCGACGGGACGCTGTTGGACACCCTCCGCGACCTGGCCGAATCGGGAAACGCAGTTCTGCAGGCGCGTGGTTTCGATCCTCACCCCGTGGATGCCTATCGGACGTTCATTGGTAACGGGATGACCAACCTGGTGCGCGATATCTTTCCGGAGGGACATCGCCCTGCCGCAGGAGATGAAACAGATGCGATTCTTGCCGAGTATCGTGAGGCCTACGGGCGCAACTGGCAAAACACAACGAAGCCGTTTCCGGGAATCGCTGAGTTGTTAAATGAGCTGAGAGACCGTGGGGTCTCGTTTGGCGTCATGTCGAACAAGGCTCATGACTTTACCGTAAAGTGCGTTGACGTATTCCTCCCAGGTTGGAACTGGAATAGTGTTCTTGGTGCTCGTGAAGGGGTGCCAAAGAAGCCGGATCCGACGGCAGCCCTGGAAGTGGCGGCTGCTTCTGGAGTGGAGCCGTCTGACTGCTTTTTTATTGGAGACTCGGACGTCGACATGATGACGGCGGTCAACGCCGGGATGTATGCGGTAGGAGTCTCATGGGGATTTCGACCGGTCGAGGAGTTACTCCAGCACGGGGCGAGGTCCATTCTCAATGCTCCGGAGGATCTATTGGCTCTTCTGTAGAATTCCACTCAGATTTCCACCATTGCTGGAACTGCACTTTCCAAAAGCTTGAAAAGCTGAGTCGTAGCCTGATGACCCACTTCAATGACATCTCCGTGGCTGAGCAGTTGCCTTGACAAACCTGCGCCAAAATTAGTCAGGCAGGACAAGGCAATAGTTCGCAAACCGAGGGCGCGAGCCTGGATCGCTTCCGGAACGGTCGACATGCCAACGGCATCGGCGCCGAGTGAGCGTAGCATCCTGATCTCAGCCGGCGTCTCGTATTCCGGTCCGTTCACCCAGGCGTAAACACCTTCATAAAGCTTAGTGTCTTCCGAGTCAGAGGCGATCGCTTTGAGCAGTTCACGCAAATCACGAGAGTAGGTCTCGGTTTGATCGATGAAGGTGGCGGAACCGGTCAGTGGAGAAAGCCGGGCCAGGTTGAGGTGATCAGAGAGCAGCATCCAGCGGCCGGTCTTGTAGTTGGCGTTTACGATTCCGGCTGCATTGGTGAGGATGAGCGTGGAGATGCCAAGTTGATGGAGCAGGCGAACCGGCGCGGCGGCTGCCGCCGCCGTGTGGCCTTCATAACAATGGAGTCGCCCCTGGGCGACGGCGATCTCGACTCCACCCAGGGATCCAAGGTGCAGTTTACCTTCATGCCCGGGAACCATGCTGGCGGGTAGTCCTTCGATTCCTTCGTAGTCGATTGAAACAGTATCATCGAGGGCATCGACGAAGCCACCGAGGCCTGAGCCGAGAATCAGCCCCACTTGTGGAGAGGTGGAAGTCGCGATGGCGGGAAGTTGAAACTCGGTGACGGACATGAAATAGGGTTACCGGTTTTCAATCGCCTCGCAAATCTCGAAGTGCAGCTTTTCGATCTCTGGCGCCTTAACGCCCAGTCGCTTGGCTTCGCTCAGCGGTTTTCCCCAGATGGCCTCTACTTCGACCGGATTGCCGGCTTTGAAATCGATCAGGCTCGAAGGCTCATAGGGGCCCATCCCACGAGTTCCCTCGATATTATCCTCGGCGAACTCTTGATCGATGACGTGTCCCATCACTGCGGCAATGTCGATAACCTCATGCATTAGGTTGCGAACGCGGTCAACCAGCGCTGGGCGTTCGAGAATTTCAGAGGTATCGAGGTTTCCCGCTGCGATGGAGAGGCCGTTGAAAGGAATGTTCCAGACCAGTTTTCTCCATCGGGCCAGATTCAGGTCGGACAGTTTTCGGCAATCGATGCCCGCGTTATGGAACATCGCGGCAATCGCAGACAGCTCGCCTTTTTCGGTAAATTCTCCCATCTCCACTCTCCCGTGGGCGATGTGACGAATGACTCCGGGATCGCCGCGATTGATGCAGACAAAGCACATTCCGCCCAGAACAGGATGATCAGGGAAATGTTGATGGAGGAACGGTTCGTTGCCGAGGCCATTCTGCAGGGTCAGCAGGCGGGTGCCGGATTTTAGAAGGGGAGGGATGATGGACGGAATGACATCGTTGGAGGTCGTCTTGAGCGCAATGATGACAAGGTCGACAGGGCCGATCTCTTTCGCAGTCCCGAAAGCCCGTACCCTATCGAGATGGAAATCGCCCTCCGGGCTCTCCACGGTTAGTCCGCGTTCCTCCACAGCTTTGAGATCCCGGCGCATGAGGAAGGAAACTCTCTCCTTCAGAGCCAGCTTGGCTCCGTAGTAACCGCCCACGGAGCCTGAGCCCACGACGGCGATGCTGTTGATTTCTCCCATCACGTTGGTGATACGATTTCCGGGCAGGGGAAGCAATGGTGCTTCTTGACGAATCGCTGAGTGCCCCAAGAGTGAGGGCATGTCTATCGCATCTGAAATTCTCTCCGCGACAGGTGAACTGGTATCGCGTCTGAGCGGTTTGTCATTCGGCGACCCTGTTAGTCATGTCTACAACCCGCTGGAATATGGGAGGGCATCACACAAGCAGTATGTGGAGCGCTTTGGAGATTCTACCAAGCGTGTCCTCATGATGGGCATGAATCCGGGGCCCTGGGGAATGGCTCAAACAGGGGTTCCGTTTGGAGAGATTTCCGCTGTGCGCGATTGGATGGGAATCTCTGCAGAAGTTGGCAAACCGGAGCCGGAGCACCCGAAGCGTCCGATCGTAGGATTTGCCTGCGAGAAATCCGAAGTCAGTGGGCGTCGCTTGTGGGGACTGTTCTCCGAGAAGTGTCCTGATGCCGCCGATTTTTTTGCAGAACACTATGTGGTGAATTATTGCCCGTTGGTTTGGATGGAGGATTCGGGTCGTAACCGCACACCTGACAAACTGCCGGCCAGAGAGATGGCCCCGGTTTCAGAAGCTTGCGACGCTTACGTGGCCAAGCATCTGGAGTTGATGCAACCGGAGTTCGCGATTGGCGTTGGAGCATTTGCAGAAAATTGTCTCAAGCGGGTGGCTGCTTCGATTGGAATGGAGCCCGTCATAGGTAAAGTGCTTCATCCCAGCCCGGCCAGTCCGGCTGCGAACCGGGGGTGGGCTGAGGCTGCTGAGAAGCAACTGCGTGAGCAGAGAATTTGGGAATAGAACCCTTCTTTAAAATTACTGGAGTTAGTCGAAGTTTTGACATGGACAAATTCTGCGTCAGAGTCCTTTGAAAAGACCTTCCCCGCGTGACAAAAAAACAACGATTGGGGCTGTGATCCTCAATGAAAATACTTTAGATTCCTGAACCAATGAGCGCTTCGATCCTTGATCTCAAGACGGTGCTGGTTCTCAACCGCAACTGGCAGGCGATCAACACGCGGACCCCTGCCGAGGCTTTTTGCCAAATGGCAACTAACGCCGCGACGGCACTCGATATCGACGGGAGCGACTGCCGTTACGCCGGTCGGATGGCTCCCACTAGCTGGGAAGACTGGCAGAAATTGCCTGTCCGCGAATGTGACGCCAGCATTGGAACGGCTCGCGGACGTATCCGTGTTCCAACGGTCATTGTGGTGGTGAACTTCAGCCAAGTGCCGAAGAAACGCCCGAAATTTAATTCACGGACGCTGTGGGAACGCGACGGCGGTCGTTGCCAATACACGGGACGCAATCTCGCTCCCGGAGAAGGCAACATCGATCACATCTTGCCACGTTCACGCGGAGGTGAGACCACGTGGGAAAATTGCGTGCTCGCTGCGCGCGATGTGAACTCTCGCAAAGCAGACCGCACGCCGGAAGAAGCGGGCATGCGTTTGCTGCAGGAACCCAAAGCACCGGCCGAACTGCCGGTGACGATGTTCCTACGCAACACCCACGGCATTCCGGATTGGGATCCGTTCCTGGTGAACTGATTCTGTTTTTATTTCCTGTCGCGCGGCTCGGTGCTTATGTGCATTACACCGATGATGATTCGACGGTTCGCGATGCTCATGCCATGGCAACGGATGTCGAGAGAGCGGTCCGGAAGATGCTAGGCGGTGATACCGTCGTAACGAACCATCTTGAGCCCAAACAGGATCATATCTGACCAACGGCTATGCACCGGGTACTGAACCTCTTCTTACCGATGACAGGCGGGATCTTTTCCTCGACAAGGTCAGGTGTTTCACGTTCGAGTGACTTAATCCGCTATCGAAACGAAAGCCATGCCACCAGGCCGAACGATAGCGTCGAGGCCAACAGGGCACTTCCGCTTCCTTCAAGGATTCCGACTATAATCCCGACAATGCCGGTGAGGAAGAGGCCAACGATAGATAATCCGGGTGACACTGGTGCTTGGGTAGATGCTTTCTGATCCTGATCGTTCATAACGTCAGAATAGCTCGATTCTGGATTCGATATCAATGGGAATCCTTGAGGAATCGGATGACTTTCTAGTAATCGCGATCGAGAAGATAATCGACGATCTCGCGAAGCCTTTCCCCCTTTTTGCCAAAGGGCTTGAGGGCGTCATGAGCTTTCGCTGTAAGTCGAACGGCTTCCTTTCGGCTCTTTTCCAGTCCGAAGAGGGCGGGGTAAGTTGATTTGTCTGTGGCCTCGTCCTTGCCGGCGCTCTTGCCAAGTTTTTCGCTCGTCTGGGTTACGTCGAGAATGTCGTCGATGATTTGGAAAGCCAGGCCAAGAGACTGGCCGTAGTCCGTGAGTGCTTCCAGCTTCTTCGGAGTCGCGTCGGCAGTCATCGCGCCGAGGCGGATGGATGAAGTCAGCAACGCGGCGGTTTTGCTTTGATGGATATACTTCAACTGAGCGGGAGTGAGCTTCACATCATTGCCTTCGCCTTCGAGATCGAGGATCTGACCCCCGATGAGATGTCGACTGCCGGAAGCGACAGCCAGTTCGCCGACGTAGGCTCCCACGTCGTAGCGGCGCGTCGGTGGCGTTTGTGCGAGGATCTCGAATGCGATCGTAAGCAGGGCATCCCCAGCTAAAACGGCAATGCCTTCACTATATTTGATATGACTTGTCGGCATTCCTCGGCGTAGATCGTCGTCGTCCATGCACGGAAGATCGTCGTGAATCAGCGAGTAAGTGTGGATACACTCCACCGCGGAAGCGGGAGCGAGTGCATTCTCGTAGTCACCGCCACAGGCTTCGGCCGCGGCCAAGCTGAGAATGGGACGCAGGCGTTTTCCGCCAGCAAACACACTGTATCGCATCGCGTCATGGATTGTCGCAGGACGAGTGCGTGCTGTCGGAAGGAACTTGCCGAGCGCCTTGTCGACGATCTTGCATCGTTCCGTGAGATAGGTTTTCAGCTCTTGAGCCATTAGCTTATCAGGGGTGTCGCCAGCGTTACGAATATCAGGTAATATTTAGCAAAGCAGTTACCAGCCAAATCGCTATTGAAGGAGCTCCGCGATCTGCACCGCATTGAGGGCCGCTCCTTTCCGGACCTGGTCGCCCACGACCCAGAAGGTGAGAGCGTTGTCGAGGACGAGGTCTTCACGGATTCGACCCACGAGGCAGTCATCCTTGTTGGTGCAGTCCAGTGGTGTCGGAAAGAGTGGCTGATCGGCGAAGGGCTCGTCGAGGACCTGAACGCCATCGGCCAAGTTGATGGCTTCGTGAGCTGCGTCTACGCTCGGCTTATCATTGAACGCTGCTGTCACGGCGACGGCGTGCGAACGCATGACCGGGACACGGACGCAGGTGACAGATGCTTTCAAGTCCGGGGCGTGAAGAATTTTCTGCCCTTCGAAATGCATCTTCATCTCCTCCTTGGTGTAGCCGTTCTCCTGAAAAATGTCGACCTGGGGGATGACATTGGAGGCAATCTGGTGGGGATACACGTTGCGCTCCGGCATCGGTTTGTCGTTGGCGAGCGCATCGATCTGCTCTTCCAACTCGGCAATGCCCTGGGCTCCGCTGCCGGATACTGCCTGGTAACTGGAAGCAATGATGCTCGTCACGCCGCTAAAGGCTCGGTGCATCGGGTTCAATGCCATCAGG
>PKCI01000131.1 GCA_002862135.1 Verrucomicrobiota bacterium
GACCATTCTTCTACTTCTTCGCTCTTACGATCGCCTCCTTTTATTGTGCCGCGCCAATCTTGGCACAAGAGGCGACGAGTGACCATGACCACGCGGATCACGACCACTCCGATCATGACCATGATCACTCCGCGCACGACCATGCTGACCATTCAGGTCACGATCACAGCGATCACAGCGATCACACCAGTTCCGACGCGTTAGTTCTGAATGATGCCGCCCCCGGCCCTATCAGTGCCGACCTCTTTGTGCTCGGCACAGTAGGGGCTTTCGAATCAGGCAGTAGCGCCGGAGAGTTTGCCACCTCTGAGCATGACCCCCTCGATGATGCTGTCTTTCAAGGCTTCGACATGCACGTTGGATTGAATCTCAATGAAGCCGTTTATGGCGAGGTTTCCGGTTTTGGACATCAGGGAGAAAGCGAATGGGAGGCGAACTTGGAAGTTGCCAAACTCGAAATCATTCTAGACGATAACGTCACCCTCACGGCAGGCCAGTTTTTCGCCACTCTCGGCGATCAAAATCCTAAACATCTGCATACATGGGATTTCGTAAACAGCAACCTTGCCGCCAGTCGCATGATAAACGAGGCGGAACTCATCACGCAAGGTGCTGAACTGGGCTTCAGGCCAAATGGCGACACGGGTATGTTGTTCACTATCGGGGCCGGCCGAGCCAAGACTCACGCTCACGAAGAGGAAGAGGAGGAAGAGGGTGATGGAGACGAGGATCATTTCCATGCCGATGAAGGCGGCATCGAAGGTAAACTGATGACCCTTGACCTTGACATTCCTGTCTCGGCTGACAATGACTTCATCGTCTCAGGTTCTTTCGCTTTCGGCGAGAACGGTTTCGGCCGTAATTCTGTAATCTACGGGGTTGGCGCACGCAAAATATTCAACGGCTGCTTCGAAGACGGACATTGCGACAGCCACCGCCTTGGTAGCGGAGTTCTTCTGCTGAGTGGTGAATTTATCGGCCGTCAGGTGAACGGTAGTTTTGAAGAAAGTGGAGCACTCGCTGACTTTACCGAGCAAGGAATTTCCGCTTCCGCTCACTACGGCCTTTCGGACGACCTCACGCTGGCCATGCGCTACGATTGGGTTTCTGATGTTGAGATCGCCGAAATTGCCAGCCGTCACCGTTTATCAACAGCAGCGACGACCCACTTCGGTCCGAACGATAGGGTGCGGGCTCGTGTGCAATATGACTACAACCACAGCGACGACCTCACCAGCGAGCACGTCGCGTGGCTTCAGTTCATGGTACACCTTGGCACGGGTCATCACGGCCACGCTCACTAATCAGTGAAAATCGTGTGACGCCCCGGCCGGCAGCGACCGGGTCGTCGAGAGCGGTTCGATCCGCTCCGCCATCAGGTGCGTCACACCTTCGCCCTGCTGAATCGTTCCCGAGATCAGCAGAAACGCCTCCGTCGTGATGGTGAGGCGAAACTCTTCGAAACGGTCCGCGGAGACAATATTATTCGACAGCCCTGTTTCGTCCTCAAGCGTGATAAATACCACGCCTTTCGCCGTTCCCGGGCGCTGCCGACAAATCACTGCCCCTGCCGTCGAAGCTCGCGCTCCGTCAGGCTGCTGATTCATCAACATTGCCGGCAGAATCGACTTGGGTAACGAAGCGCGAATCAGAGCCATGGGATGACGCCCTGACGTTAATCCCATCCCTGAATAATCCGCCTGGACCCTTTCGTTGTAGGACATTTCCGGCAAAGGGGATTCTGCTACCTTGGCAGACTCCTGGCACGCGCCTACGCTCCCAAAGCCTGCACTGGCAAACAGGTCGCCCTGCTCCAACTTCGCTTCCTCCACCCGCCAGATCGCCTGGCGCCGTGTCTTTGCCAGTGCATTCAAGGCTCCTACCGACGCCAGCTGACTTAACTGCCGACGATCAAACCCTGTCCGCTGACGGAAATCCTCCAGCGACCGAAAAGGCAACCGCTCACGAGCCTGCAGCATTCGCTCCGCCACTGACTCCTTGATTCCCTTAACGGTCAACAAGCCTAGCCGAATCGTCGTATCATCCAGGATTTCACAACACCAGCCTGATCGCATCACACAGGGCGGCTCGAACTTCAGCCCCCGCCGCTTTCCTTCCTGCACCAGTGTCGCCGGGGAATAAAATCCCATCGGCTGGTTATTGAGCAATCCCGTGTAGAATTCAGCCGCACGGTGCACCTTCAGGTAACTGCTCGCATAGGCGAGGATTCCAAAGCTGATCGCGTGTGACTCCGGAAATCCATAAAGGGCGAAGGAACCAATCGCCTGGACAATCTGTTCGGTCGTTCTCTCCGCGAATCCACGCTGCTCCAGCGCGGCCCGCAGCTTGTTTTCAACCCGCTGCATGCGCTCATGAGAACGATGAAAACCCATCGCCCGGCGCAACTCCTCGGCTTCGCTGCCCGAGAAATCAGCCATCACCATCGCCATCTTCAAGACCTGCTCCTGGAACATGGGAATTCCCAGAGTGCGCTCCAAGGTTGGCTTCAGTTTTTCGTGGATGTAATCGATGGGCTGCCGCCCGTCACGTCGCTCCAGGTAAGGATGGGCCAGGCCACCGGCGATCGGTCCGGGACGGACAATTGCCACCTCAACCACCACGTCGTAAAAGCAGCGCGGCTTCATTCGCCTGAGCGTGTTCATCTGAGCCCGACTTTCAATCTGGAAGACCCCGATCGTATCGGCCGAACACATCAGGTCATAAGTGGCTTCGTCATCTGTCGGCAACTGCGCCAGATCCACCGGGCGCCCCCGCCTCTCAGACAGTGTCAGGGTCTCCTGCAACACGGCCATCATTCCGAGCCCTAGCAGGTCCACCTTGATAATCCCCATGTCTTCGCAGTCATTTTTATCCCACTGCGCCACGGTGCGATCCATCATGCTGGCGTTTTCCAATGGCATGACCGCATCCAGTTCCCCCTGGCAGATAATCATTCCGCCTGAGTGCTGCCCGATATGTCGCGGCAGGCCATAGACTTGGCCATACAATTCCGCCAGAGCCCGGGCCCGGGGATGATCTTCCCCTATCCCGGACTGCTCGACCTGGCTTTCAAAGGTCAGGGTGTGCTTGTAGTCGCCGCTCGCATAGAGATCCGAAAAGCGGCTCAGCATTTCCTCAGGAAATTCCAGCACTTTACCAATTTCACGCACGGCGCTGCGCCCTCGGTAAGTGATCACATTTGCCGTCATCGCCGCCCCGTGACGACCGTAGCGCCGGTAGACTTCCTGAATCACCTGCTCACGGCGGTCTCCACTCGGCAAATCGAGATCAATGTCGGGCCACGATTTGCGTCCTTCACTAAGAAAGCGCTCAAACAACAGGCGGCTCCCCACCGGGTCGACCGGAGTAATTCCGAGACTGTAACACACCGCACTGTTCGCGGCACTGCCCCTGCCCTGCACCATGATATCATTTTCGCGGCAATACTGAATCAGGCTCCAAACAATGAGAAAATAACCGCTAAAACCCAGTTCGGTGATGAGCTTCAATTCATGTTGAATTTGTTGCTTCACCCGCTTTGAAGGTTTGCCGTAGCGCTCCCGCACTCCACGCCACGCCAGCTCGGCCAGGTAGGAGTCCATCGACTGCCCCGGCGGCACGGGATATTGCGGGAACTCGTAGCCCAGGTTCTCCAAAGAAAACTCCAGCTGCTCAAACAGCCGACTGGTGTTTGTGATCGCCTCGGGTAAATCGTGAAAGAGCTGCTCCATCACCGCCCCCGGCTTGAGGTGTCGCTCTGAGTTCACGGCCAGTTCCCGCCCGGCCGCATCCAGGGTCGTATGCAATCGCAGGCAGGTAAAAACATCCTGGACCCGGCGATTCTCCGGCACCGCGTAACAAGGCCCGTTCGTCGCCAGTAATGGCAGACCGTAAGTTTCCGCCAGATCACGTTTCGCCCGGACCAGGGTTTCCTCGCCGCGAATGGCATGCCGCTGCACTTCCATCCAGAGCTGACGCTCCGGCACATGACGCTTCAACTGCTCCAAGGCTAGCTCCATCTCACGCGCGCCACCACGCTTCCAGGCCAGCTCCAGCGGACCTTCACAATCCCCCGTGAGCACAGCCACGTCATCGACCACCTCTTCCAGTTCCGACCACTTAACGGGACATTCCCCTTTTGGAGCGCGCAACTGCGCACGGGTAATGAGCCGCGACACGCTGCGATAGCCACGCCGGTTGCGAATCAGTAGCGGCAAAACAGTCCCGTCGGTCATGGTCAGCTCGGTTCCCACAGCCGCACGGAAACCGTTTTCGAGCGAACGCTGGTGAAAACGAACCGAGCCGTAAAAACCGTCACGATCACAAAGGGCCACACCGGGCAAATCCAGTTCACCGGCACGATCAGCAAGAACTTCCGGCTGGGAAGCGCCCCGAAAGAAGCTGAAAGCGCTTCGGGCGTGAAGTTCGACATAGCTCATGGCCCAACGGTCTTACTTTCCGTGGAGAGAAGCAGAACTGTCAGAGGGATTAAGATTGAGAGTAAGAGTAGGATTAAGACTTCATTCATAATAACCCTCCACTTCCCACTCGCCCTGACACTCCACCAATCGAAACAAGCCACGCTTCATCAATTCTACATCCCATTCATTCCTCTCCCATTCCCGACCACGATGCCACCACACCCCTTCATTTCTCCATGGACCCGAAACATTTACGACGACTCCCGAGGCCATCAGTGAATTAACCTGCACCGGCCGGCCGGCCCTCACCCAAACCTGGGCTTGGATTCTTGCCACATAACGTCGCAGAACCAACCCCGTCACCGGCGGGCCGGAATGTTCCTTCACTTCTTCGACTTCCGCCGGCAGAGGCACCAGTCGAAATGCCCCCGGTTGATGCGAATCCACTTCCCGGATCGCCCCGACCCGGTCAGCTCCAACGAGGCGGCGCAGGCGTTTCATTGTTTCTTCAAACTGAAACTGGTTCCGCAGCCCGGCACCGAACAACTGACGCTGCGACGCCACCGGATCCGACGGCTCAAACCGCAAGCGCACCGCTTCTACCGCTGCTTTCATTTCCAGGGTTTCAACGTGCCCGCTGACGAGTCGAAACAGCACCGTCTCGTCCAGCAGTGGCTCCGGCAGCGTGAGGCGCTTCGCGTAACAGCCGCCGTCGACGTAGCTCAGCAGCAAGTGCACTGCGATGACCGCCCGTCCGGTTCGCTCCACCCTCACCGAAAGGTTCTCGATGAACCGGTTCACCACAAACAGGAGCGATTCGCGGTCACACACCTCGTAATCAAAATCGTGATGCTCCTCGAAAAGTTGCTCCAGCCTTGCCAGCTTCAAAGGGCGTCTCAGGCGCCCTGTCGATCGCAGCCATAACTCAATGCCTTCCTCCCCCAATCGCGATGCCACCGCCTCGCGCGAAAGCCGGGCGAAAGCACCCAATGTCTCAATCCCCCAAAGCCGCAGCCGCTCATTCAATTCCTCGCCCGTTTCCGCCACTGTCAAAGGCAGACCGTCCAGCATCTCAAGTCGACTCTCCCGATGCAGGTGCCAGAGAGACCCGCCCCGCTGCCAGGCCGCCAGGGCCGCTATCCTCGCCAGTGACGGAGTCTCTCCGAGACCGACTGCTACTTCGAAGCCGAGATCGTACAACCGCCCTCGCGTGCGACGCCCGCTTTCCAACCATTCCTCCTCCACCTGCGTCGTAAGATCCAGTGTCAGCAATCCCGCCTCCGTTTCCTCGATTCCGGGGACCCATCCCAACGCTGTCTCCAACAACGTTCGGCCCGCAGCCAACTCACCCGATGCCGAAGGCCGCTCCACCCGCAGCCCCGAACAACGGGCCAGGGCCTGTACTGTTTTCATCCCGACATCGACCCCTTCCCGCGCCGCAGCCACGTTCCGTGCCAGGACCAGCGACTGCCTCTGGCCGTCATCGACCAGGGCCACGGGTTCCTCACGCCAGTTCACCCGCCTCACCACGGCCTGCAGTCGAAAGTCCGGACACCAGACCACAGCATACCCCGGCGCCTTTTGGCCGGTTTCTTTCACAACCCGATACATTCTCCGCTCCTATCCGACCGCCAACACCTCATCATCACCACTACGCAGCTCACTCAGGCCATGCCTCCCACGCCGAAGACCATGCTCCCTCTCCACCAGCTGCACCTTTGACCGCTCAAGCCGCACCGACGCTTTTAGTACTTCCCGTTCACCTTCGAGGCTCTCCCACGAAAATCGCTGCTTCTGCTCGAAGCGTTGCTTCGCCACTGAAGTCACCGCCTGCCGGGCAAAGAGGATCGCGACCGATTCTCTCTGTCTCAGCTGCCCCAGCACACGATACCACTGGCTTGCCTTGACCGATCGCCAATCGGACGGATCACTGTCACGCAAATCAATCAGGAAAAGAAAGAAGTTCTCATCCCGTGACGCCACATCCAGTGCCTCGATCGCTTCCCTGGCCGATCCACATCCAACCCAGAGCAGCGTTTCCAGGTCAGCCGCAGGCAGCGTTTCCAGGGAAAAGCCCTGCCCCACATCCAGCAACATGGCATAGCGACGCTCTCTCCTTGCCTGAGCCAGCAACTGCGACATAACCAACCCGCTGCCCGACGATACCTCCGGCGCGACCAGTTCGGTTAATTGCCCTCGCGCCCAGCCTCCGCCGAGCTGGTTATCCCAGTCTTCACGCCCGGAGGCCCAACGACTCTCGCGTCCCTCCTGCTCTTCGAGCAATTCGGCGCCTGATGTGATTTTTTGCCCCAGTTCCTGCCCTAATTGCTGGCGAAGAGCCTGAAGCGCGACGACCTTCTCCGGCGTCACTTTCCCGGTGTTTTGCATCTGCATTTAAATACTGTTCATTTAAACACTATTTGAATTTTCTCTCCTCCGCAAGGCTGAAGGGTAACTTTTTCTCCTGCAGAATTTACAACTGCGTGACAACTAGACGGGAGAACCAGTTATGCTGGAGGCATGAAAGCTCAATTCATCGCACTCTTCGCAGGACTCACCCACATCAGCTCACTCCTCACCGCTGACGAGCCATCCCCGGAAAATCCACAGATCGACTCCCCCGCATTCATTGGCCTCGCTGCGAAGTCCATACCTACCGCGAAGACCGCCGCGTTGCGGTCGAGGAGTTTCTCGAAATGGCAAAGGACGGGAACCCTCTCATTCTCGATACCCGCAGCAAGGCCAACTCCGAAATCAAGCACATCAAGGGCGCGGTGCACCTCAACTTCTCGGAAATGACTACCCGCGATCTCAAGGAAGCAATCCCCCTAGAAAGACACCCGCATCCTCATCTACTGCAATAACAACTTCCTGAACGACATCCAGCCACTCACACTGAAATCCGCTCCGCTCGCGTTAAACATACCCACCTTCATGACTCTCTACGGCTATGGTTACAAAAACCTCTATGAACTCGGCCCGGCGGTTGACGAAAATGACG
>PKCI01000145.1 GCA_002862135.1 Verrucomicrobiota bacterium
GTTTGCGGTTCGGATTGTTTTCAGGCGGCCGATGCAGATGAGGTAGAGAACAACGCCAAAAACGGGCGACAGCACTCCCAACTGGCTGCCAATGAATTCAGCAAAATCCTCGAGGCGTTCGAGGACGATATTTCCGCCTCCGCTAACGGACTCAAAATGATGGCTGGTGTGTTTGAAGGTGATCCAGTGGTTCTGCGCGTTCCAGATCAGCGGTGGCAAAAGGGAGAGATAGGAGAGCAGCAGGGTTGCCCAAAGTGCCGGACGCTTCAAATAGGACCGTGTATCAGATTGAAGTGCGAGAAGGACGACAGTGAGAACCGGAAACACCATCATCATCTGTTTGCTCAAGTGACCGATGCCGAGCGCAAGAAAGAGGAAGAACAGGCTCTGCCCCGGTTTCGTGCCACTCAGGTAACGCCACAGCATCCACAAGGCCATGGCCCAACACAGCGTCAGCGGAGCATCGATGGTTAGGAGATAACCGAGAACGGAATTCGCGGGAATCGCCAGACCGATGAAGACGGAATACCAACCGGTCTTCGCGCCGAATTGGTCTGTGGTCAGCCGAAACAGGACCAGTAGGGTCAGGCATCCGATCACTCCGGCAGTGGCACGAATCGCGTAGAGACTGCCTCCGCCGATCCAGTCGACGAAAGCGTAGAGCCAGGCAATTAAAGGGGGTTTGGAATAGTAGCCGTAGTCAAGTTGACGCCCCCAGTCCCAGTAGTAGGCTTCGTCCCCTACGGGATTTACGGGGAAGATAGCAGCATAGAGCAGACGAAAGAGCAGGACTGCTCCGATAAGCAAAAGAGAGCTACGCTGGTATTTAGAATCTTTCAGAGGATCGGACATGTCCAAGAAAGTGGGGACCATGCTGCCCCAATCTTCTGAAATTGCCAGCAGAAATAGGCTTCGGTCTGAAGCCTATCGGATCGTGCGAAGAATCTTCTCGGCCGCTGAGGTTGAGGTTCCCTCCACATCATCCCAGGAGGAATAGGTAGTGGCACCGTTAATGACCCGGGGAGCTTGGCGCGGCATATTGGAACCCATGTCTGATGCTGCGGTCTCACCTTCGTTTCCAGTGAGGCTTGGCACAACGATCTCGCCATTCTGAATGATGGTTTCGGCCCCAGTAAAATCAACTGGAGCGGACTCCTTTTTGGAAGGGCGAAGTTTATTGATCGGAGCCATGAAGAAGTTGCTGTCTTTCTTCTCTTTGACTGAGGCGGTCGTCGTTGATCCTTCGAATTCAGGAACGTTGTTGGCAAGAGTCGTTGCTTCGGGTTTGGGGGGATCCGGGGCTGCTGTGCTCGCAGTAATTGGCCTCACATTGCGCGGGGCCGGGGCTGGAGCTGGCTTGGGAGCGGAAGTTGTGTTTGTGGCTGCAACAGTGGTGGGTTCCGGAAGTGGTGTTAAACCAGCTGAAACATCCACTGTCGACGGGCCTGTCGGGACGTTTGACTTCTTCTTCTTGCCGAACATCCCGAAAAAGCCACCCTTCTTTTCAACCGCTCTATCGAGGCTTCCGTCGATGGCCGCGAGGGCTTCCGAAGAGATGGAGGCAGTGCTTGAGTCGCTGTCTGTAGGAGTCTGGTAAGCAACGGGCACTGCAGGTGCGGATGGCACCGTGGGGGCGGGCTCAAGCACTTCATTGGTCACTTTGTCGGTCTTCTTTTTACCGAAGGAAAAAAGCCCTTTCCTTTTCTCTTCGACAACCTCTTCGGTCACAATTTCAACCCGCTGACCGTCCTCGATGGAATAAGAAACGTTATCCACTTTCCTCGGCTTGCCGCCTTTGAAAATGTTGAAGCCGGTCGAAGACTCTTCGGGGGGCTTGACAGCATCTTCGATCGTCGAGACGGGTACTGCGCCCTGAGGCTCAGCATTCGGGGAGAATTCGGAAGAGCGTTTGTTCTCGTCGCCGCGCCCGAATCCAAAAAGTCCACCTCTATTCACCTCGGCCTGTGAGGTGACGGTAAACAAAAGGCATGTGAGAACAAAATGTGCAATTGAGACCTTCATTTCTTTTTGAATATAGCAGCGACTGGGCAGGGTTCAAGACAGTCCCGCCTCCCTTCTCCTACGGATGAGAAACTAATCTAATGACTCTTTTTCGCCAAATTCAGTCGTCTGCTGGCCAAGATGTTGACAAAAATCAGTAGCTGCGATCTGCAAATGACAAATTAGACCAACCCGAAAGATTGTGGGACGTGAGGCTGAGCGTCAAATTTAGTTGCCGGCTACTTGAAGTTTGCCGGCTTGATGATCAGCTTGCGGATGGCTACAGGACCGTGGTTTCCCTGAATCATAAGTGGCGCCTTAGCCACCTCATCATTACCATTGCCTCCACGAGTCGGGCCGGTCACTTCGATATCCTCGTGAATGGTGACTCCATTGTGAACAACGCGGACAAAACGGGCGTTTTCGATCTTCTTGCCGTTGGCATCAAAGCGGGGAGCTCGAAACTGCACACGGAATTTTTGCCAGGCCCCGGGCGCTGCAGAAGCATTGGTCGCGGGCGGGGTGCCCTCAAAACCCTTCTCTTTGTTAGTTGGCTTGGAATCATCCCATCGCTGGTAGATACCACCGCAATCTCCAAAGGAGAGGTCCTGGTCTGGCTTTCCATAGCTGTCGAGGATCTGAACCTCATAGCGCTTCATGAAGTAGATACCGGAATTTGAAGACTTGGGAATCATGAACTCTATTTCGAGGTCCAAGTCACCATGTTCGAAAACACTGACAATATCTTTCGGTTTTGCCTCTACCTTGTCGGTGTTGTGAATGATGGTCTTGCCAGGCTTGACCCATTTCCATTTTTTCTCGCCGGCACTTCCTGAGATAGCGCCGGCGGTTGACCAACCTTCGAAATTAGCCCAGGCCCTTTCATTCACCAGATTCGCCGGCTTTTCAGCAGCCGTGACGAGTGTAACTGTCAGGAATGACAGGGAGACGGAGAGGAATAACTTCACAACTAGATTCGACCATGATTGAACAAGGGTGTCAATCGGACGCCCCGTGTCTCCCATCGCACATTCGCGGAAGGTAATTTGCTAAGAGCATAGTTGCCAGCCTATGAGGTTCGGCCTGACTCAGTGAAAATTGCCGTCATGGGAACATCGTGAGGTTCCGGCGACAGAGTGGTGAGCTGGGTGTTAAAACAAATACCAAAGAGTGCTGGACGAGATGGCTGCGCGAGCGCGACTTCAAGGAAGCAATCGTAATGACCTTTTCCTCTGCCGATGCGAGCGAGATTGGCGGGATCAAAGCCCACTCCGGGAATCAGAATTAAATCTGGATCAGAAGGGGGAAGGGCAGGGCAAATGTCAGGATCAGGCTCAAGGAATCCGTAGCTTCCTTCTATCAGATCTCTAATCGACTCAACCCGATGAAAAACGATCTTATCGTCCTCTCCTACTCTTGAAAACCCCCAAGTTTTCCTAGGATTCCTATGGAACAGCTCTGCCAGATCCGGCTCCCCCGGCGTCGCAAAGTATGCAAAAATGCAACGGGCCTCGCGAAACACGTCTGTTGCTTCAACGGATTGGGCAATCGACTCAGAGAACTGTGCTTTCTCTGCGCTCGAGAGCGACTTGATCCTGGCAAAGCAATTTCTTCTGACGGCAGGTTTGTCCATTTGAGGTCGTGGCTGGGTGCGATACGCAGTCTTGGCCCCCGGAATAAGGCGTTGCAACTCGGAAATGCGTTTCTTGTAAGGAGGGTGGGGAAACACGATAAGAACAACAAAACTTGGCTTTTGGCGGTAAATGGACCCATGCGAGTTGCGGTCGCGAGGGCCGCACAAGCTTCTATTTCGCCGTCGAGAACAACTAAAGCAAAATTTGCGCGTCTGGAGCCCGCGCACCGTGGGTCTTTTTCACCGAAATGCCGGGCGTCATACGATCAACGCCGCAAGGCCCATGTCTATCTGCGCGTCTAATTGATCTTCAGGTAAATAAAAGAGTTTATACTTTCATTAAAACACGTGGCGCCCGCTCCAGATGCCTAGAAAAAGAGATCGGCCAAGGCCTGATCGGTAAGCTGGCCGGGATCGTTTACGACCACCAGCTGTCCGAGGTATTCGACTTCACCCATTTCCATTGCCGGGTCGAAATCTGTGGCTGGAAACTCTGCGACAGCTTCCTGAGCAAGGTTTAGACTTGGGGCATCGGTCTCACCGCCGGGGAAGAAGGCAATCACAGCAACCACTGCTGCTGTAGCGATGGCAGTGAGAAGAAGCCGCCTACTGAAAAAGGGAAGTAAGCTTTTCCCGAAGCCTCTGGAAGAGTCCTCCATGAGTCGCACCTCACGGACCACATTGCGGTAAAAAAAAGGGTTCGGCTTGCTCCCGCTGGCATGTTCTAGAAGCTTCCAAACAGGATCATTTTTTTCCTCGTTTTCCATTTCAAGGGGTGGAACCCCGAACTTCAGCAGGAGTTTCGGAAAAAGTAGTCATTACATGGGTGGGGCCTCGATGAAGCCTTCCAGCTGACGAATCCGAGTGGGGTGGCGCATCTTCCGGAGCGCTTTTGCCTCGATCTGTCGGATGCGCTCTCGAGTGACTTGGAATTGCTTGCCGACCTCTTCCAAGGTGCGGCTGTAACCGTCGATCAGGCCAAATCGCTGCTCTAACACTTCGCGCTCTCGCGGAGTGAGGGTGTCGAGCACATCCTTAATCCGATCTTTCAGCATGGACATGGAGGTCATGTCACTCGGGTCTTCGGCACCCTTGTCTTCGATAAAATCTCCAAGGCTGGTTTCTTCGCTTTCGCCGACCGGAGCTTGAAGGGAAATGGGCTGCTGAGCCATCTTGAGAACGGCCCTGACGCGTTCCACAGGGAGGTGAATCTCGTCCGCAATCTCTTCCGGGGTAGGTTCGCGGCCGTATTCTTGAACGAGCTGCTTCTGCACACGCATCAGCTTGTTGATCGTTTCGATCATGTGCACTGGGATACGAATGGTGCGGGCTTGATCTGCGATGGATCGAGTGATGGCCTGGCGAATCCACCAGGTTGCGTAGGTGGAAAACTTATAGCCGCGACGGTATTCGAACTTCTCGACCGCCTTCATCAGGCCCATGTTGCCTTCCTGGATCAGATCGAGGAAGGACAGACCGCGGTTGGTGTATTTCTTGGCGATGGAAATGACGAGTCTTAGGTTTGCTTCCACCATCTCGTCTTTGGCTTTGCGGGCTTCGGCCACGTGCACACGGAGGGTTGAAATGAGTTCGTCGAACTGGTCCTGTCCCATCCAGAGCTGTTTTTCAAAGGCAATCCGCGCCTTAGTCGCTTCAGTCTTACTCTTGCGGTCCTTGGCTTTGTTGACTTGCCTCGTCAGGCTCTCAGATTGCTCAGCCCACTCCTCGGTGTGAGCTACGAGATTCTCAGTAACCTTTTGCTTGAAGTAGAAGCGGTTGTAGCCTCGGGAGAGAGAAGCGTGGATCTTCGCCCAGGCCTCCTCGAGCTTTTTAGTCTTGGCCGGAGTTTTGGCGGCACGAAGTTCAGTGTAAAGCTGGGTCAACTCGTCGCGGGAATTGGCGACGAGATCACGAAGTTTGACCAGATTTTTGAGGTAGCGGGCACGACTCTCGATTTTTTTGTCGACGATCAGACGATCAAATCGCTCCTCGCCTGACTCAAGACGGTCGGCCATGTCGAGGTAGGCATCGGGGATAAACCCGAACCGGGCAAGGATCTTGCGGGTCTCAGCTTCCGCATTCTCGATGCGTTTGGAAATCTCCACTTCCTGCTCTCGAGTGAGCAGGGGAACCTGTCCCATCTGCTTGAGATACATGCGGACCGGATCGTCGAGAATGTCGAGGCGGCCTTCCTTCTCTTTAGCAGGCTTGGCCGGGGCGGCTTCTTCTTCGGAGCCAGCCTTGACGTTATCAACTTCAGCACCGTCGATGATGCGGAATTTCATCCCGCGGAGGCGCTCAATGAGTTCTTCCATCAGTTCCAGGTCACTCTGGGTGTCCGGGAGCGCTTCGTTGATGTCGTCGAAAGTGAGGTATTCCTGCTCCTTGGCCAGTCGAATCAAGTCGCGTACGATGGGCTGGAACTCAGGGGAGTCGAGCGGGCTTTTTGCAGATTTCTCTACCTTGGCCGGTCCCTTGGCCCTTCTTGCCTTGGATTTGGCGTTTGTCGCTCTCGCAGAAGCCTTTTTCTTGGCTGATGTGGTTTTGTTAGCGGATGCCTTCACGTTTTTTTTTCTGTTGGAGGACGAAGATTTCGCCACCGCTTTTTTGGATGAGCCCTTCGCAGCGGGCTTCGCAGTCTTCGCAGGCGTCTTTCGCTTTGTTTTGTTTTCGGCGGCCATACGTAAAAACTCTCAGGAGGTAGGTAAAATAGGGGAAAAAGCCCCGCCGATTTGGGGAGGTCAACAGTCGTTTAGTTGTCTGCGCAGGTCAAGGAGTTGTTTGCCGAGGCTTTCCAACTCAACGGGAGGTAGATTCGGGGTGCCCATTCTCGCCTTGGTCATTGAGATCTGATTTTGGACGCTTTGTCGGTTCAATGCCCTCAGGCACTCCCTTGCTAGATCCGGGCTGATGGTGGCACTGTCCTCATTCATCAGCTTGTTGAGGCACTGCTGATCAGCGGGGGCTAAGGTGGTGATGAAGGCGTTGACGCTGGCGTGGCTGGAGGGATCGATAGTTGCCTGCCATATGGTCGTGAGTAGCTCTGTTTCAGCGAGGTTGTTGAAAAAAGCAGGAATCGTATCGGCTACAACTGAAGCTCTTGTTTGCGCGTCGCTGAGCAGGGCTTTGCAGAGCAGACGGATGGTTCGGTTGTCGATGACTGTGGGCGCCGCTGGTGGCGCGGATACTGAATCAGGTGGCGGAGTTCCACGACCTTGAGGAAAGTGACCGCGCTCGCGATTGGCAGCCTCGCGCCGTTGGCGTGTTTTTTTCAGTCGTTCGTGATTTGCGACAGCATCCCGAACCAGCTTGCGGATCTCATCTTCGCCTACGCCGAGCCGGACGGTGACTCGGCTGATGAGAGAGTCCTGCAGCATTTTGTCCTCGATCAGTGAGATATCATCGGAGAGATCTTTGGCAAAATTGAGGCGGTCTCGAAGCGTTCCTGAACTTAGCTGAGAGCCTCGCCGATCGATTTGGAAATCAAAGAACTCTGGCGGGTGCTCCAGGATTTTCTGGAGTGCTTCCGGACCATTTTTTCGGATCAATGAGTCCGGGTCTTCACCTTCCGGGAGGAGGGCAAGACGAACCAGCATTCCCGAAGGAGCAAGGATGCGAAATGCTTTCTTGGCCGCGTTGAGCCCGGCGGTATCAGAGTCAAAGCAGAGGATGGCTTCATCTGAGTTTCGTT
>PKCI01000054.1 GCA_002862135.1 Verrucomicrobiota bacterium
TCCCTGAAAAGGGCTTACTCCTGGGACCCTCCATGGTGCTTCCAATGGAGACAATCGGACTTACCCTGAGGTGTGTCGATATATCCCTTGATTCTGTTGGAGAAATGTCAGCTCAGCTGCGGGAAGAAATCGTCAAAGAATTCTCCTGCGACAGTCGTTCAAACCTTGTCGCACTCCGCCCTGATGGCCGATATGCTCAGCAGCTGTTTGAGATGCCAGATCTTCCCAAAGGCCGACCGCGCTTGCGCCCCGGTGGAACGGTTCTTCTCACCGGGGCCATGGGAGCCCTTGGCCTGCGAGTTGCCGAACACCTCTATCACAACTACCATGCGCGGCTCATTCTGACGTCTCGATGGGAAGTGCCTCCAAAAAAGGAGTGGCCTCTCCTCATTGCGGAAGGGGGCAGAATGGGAAACGCATTAAGGGTGCTTTCTCAACTAGAAGAAACGGGTGCCGAGTTCCACATCATTCAGACCGATACAAGTGATCGCGAAAGTTTCCAGTCAGCAGTGGCAGAGGCCGAAACCCGCTTCGGGACAATCCATGGAGTGGTTCACGCCGCTGGAGTGGTCGATCCTGCTCCTGCGTTGGATAAGAGCCGCGAAAGAATACGCGGAGTTTTCGATTCAAAAGTGCTGGGAGCCCTAATCTTGGAGGAAATCTTTAAGGATCGAGAACTGGATATGCTGGTCCATTTTTCTTCGGTCGCGTCCTCCAGAGCAACCCAGGGACAGGTTGATTATGCAGGCGCCAATGCGATTCTCGATCGGATTGCGATGCGTCGCCAATCCTCCCAACATGGAATTTCCGTTTCGATTGGCTGGGGTCCGTGGCGCGATGCGGGGATGGCCTGGGCCATGGCGAGCCACACCGAAGCTTTCATCGATTCGCTCGAGTCAGAAAAAGAAGGTATTGATCTGGCCGGTCCACCAATTTCACCCGATCACCCCCTCCTCAGAGAGCAGAAGAATTATGTCGATGGTGATGCCCTGTTTTCAGGATCATTCAGTATCGAGGAAGACTGGGTAGCCAAGGAGCATATGATCCAGGGCATTCATCTACTTTCAGGAACAACGATCTGGGAAATGTTTCGAGCTGGCTTCGCCTGCTTGCACCCTGAGGCTGATGCGATTGAACTCAGCAAAATTGCGATGCTTTCGCCCTTCCTCATTGATGGAGAGAGTGCATTTGAGCTTCTCTTTACCCGCACTGATGATGGCTATCAGGTGGAGTTGCGTTCCCGGACAATGTCGAGTCCCGGTTGGAGCAACACGGCAATCGCCCAAGTTGGCGCTTTGGACTCCGCAAAGGTGCCGGTTCTGCAGGAGCATTGCCGCGATGCTTTGCAGCGAATTGGGAAGGCAGCTCTGAGTTCAGAAGCCATTTCCGGCCACGGTGAGCGATGGCAATGCGAATGGGCCGTGGAAGAAGCTAAGGACGGGCTTGCAATTCGGAGCCGGCTCTCGGACGAATTTCATGAAGAGGCGGGACAGTATGGTCTTCACCCGTCTTTGTTGGACCGCTCAATTCACTTGATCACAGAACAGCATCGATACGGCCTGATTCCCTACACCTGCGAGACAATGCGGATTTTCGGGGATCTGGGTTGGGAAACCACATCTTTTGGCCGTTCGATTGGTGCTGAATCGAACGATGCTTTCCACATCATCGTTGCTGATATCGAGGGCCAACCTCTCGTTGAACTGGACGGATATGTGACGCGAACGATGGTAGGCGAGAAGGTGGAAAAACTCAGTAGCTCCGTGGCGAAACCTGAGGATGGCTTCCGGTCTATGGTTTTGACGGAACCGGGATCCTTGGACTCTTTTAAGGAGACGAACCGGGATTCCCATCCACTACCTCCTGATTGTGTCCGAATTGCCGTGCGCGCGGCCGGGTTAAACTTTAGAGATGTTCTCTCGGCTCTGGGCCAGATGCCGCAGGACGATAATGAGCCGACTATCATTGGTTCCGAGTGCAGCGGGATCGTGACTGAAGTGGGTGCAGACGTGCACCACGTCTGCGTCGGCGACCGCGTCGTCGCGATTGCTGGTGATTGCTTTGCGACTGAAGTTATCGCCGAAGGACACTCGGTAGCCTCGCTTCCTGTGGATATTAACTACGTCTCAGGGGCTGGGATCCCCCTTACCTTCATGACTGTCGATCTGGCTTTGAATCGACAGGCTCAGCTTCAGGCTGATGAACGCATTCTTATCCACTCAGGGGCCGGAGGAATCGGGTTGGCAGCGATCCAGATGGCTCAAAGCATCGGGGCCGAAATTTTCGCGACAGCCGGTAGCGAGACAAAGCGTGATTATTTGAAAAGCCTTGGAGTAGATCACGTGATGGACTCGCGCAGTCTCGACTTCGCCAAGGAGGTCATGAAGATCACGGATGGTGAGGGAATTGATGTGATTCTTAACGCCTTGGCAGGTGAATACATCCCAACCAGCCTCGAGCTGCTGCGCCCCTTTGGAAGATTTGTAGAAATTGGGAAGAAAGATGTCTTCGCAAACTATAAGTTGGGACTGTTCCCATTCCGTCGGAACCTCTCTTACTTTTGCGTCGATCTCGGCCAGCTGGGTATGTTCAAGAAAGCGGAGTTCCGGGAGCGATTCGGGAACTTGATGCAGAAATTCGCTATGGGAGATCTTTATCCCAGTCCCGTGAGGACGTTTCCATTATCGGAGATAGGCGAAGGGTTCAAACTCGTTGCTCAGGCGAAACATATTGGAAAGGTTGTCTTTTCGGTAAGCGCAGCAAAGGGTGGTGACGAAGAGCGATTGGAGCGTTTTCTGACCGAATACGGAAAGGGAATACCGGTTCAGGAGGGGCTCGATATGTTGAGTCGTCTCATCTCTTCGGATGAAACGCCGCACTACTTACTCGTTTCGGGTGATCCCGTCGGGGTGGGAGATACTCCCGAACGCTTCGAGGCCAATCAAAACAAGATCCGTCCCGTCGATACCATCTATCGCGAACCTGAAACCCCTACAGAAGAAAAACTGGTGTCTATCTGGGAGGCTACGCTGGGGATTTCACCCATCGGTGTAGACGATGATTTCACGGCTCTCGGGGGCGATTCCATCAATGCAATCATGATTCAAGTAGTCATGGAAAAGAGGTTTGAAATGCCTCTGCCATTTTCAGTTCTCTTCCGCCATCCCACCATCGCGAAACTCGGAGCCCTGATTGATGATGGGACGGAAAACTCGACGAACTGAAGTCAGCCTAGGCCGGAATAGGAACAAAGGGCGGCAACTCATCCATCGATGAAAGCCCCTTAATCCCCGGGACACCGGGACTCAGAAGGAAGCGGTTACACCGAGCACCATTCAGGAATTCCGTCGGCGGGGTGAGGCCGATATCAAAGAGAGGAAAACATCGGATGATGTAGATTTCCCGGTTCTGACTCAGTTTCCAGGGTTCAACATCGTGAAACCGTTTGTTGTTAAAAATAATAACTTCTCCGGCCTTTGAATCAACGGGTTGCATTTCCTCGGGAGAGGGCTTTGAGGAGTTTCGAAGAGATCGCTCCAAAAGCAGGCGATTGAAATGCTGGGCTATCTTTTTCCGTTCGCCACTTTTCTCGACGGATAAACGAGTGACCTGACCGGAGGAGTCGGTGGCTCCATAATCCCGGCATATTTTGGAAAAGTCGCAGAGCCATTGATTGCGGTCACCATTCTTGTCATTTCGATCAGGTTGTTGATCGACGATCAACCGTCCTCCCGTCGATGCGTCCACGTCGTGCAGCGGAATGTAGAGAGTTACGTCATCCTCGGTCTGAAAGAAGATTTCCCATCCATAGCCATCTTCGTGGTAACCGAAAGTCGAATTACTCTGATCACTTTCGAGATAGATGTCATGCCCGACAAGGAGCGGGACTTCGGAAAAAAAGGAGGCGAGTCCACCTTCCACGCACTCCTCGAGTATTTCGGAAACGATATCCGAGGTTCCATAGATCGATTTACCATAGACCGTATTCCGAATCTGACGATGAATCTTCCTGGCTTTGAGCTTCCTCTGAATATTGGCAATAAACTCTCCCCATCCTCCTTCAGCGTAGTGAGAGAGATCCTGAATCATGAAATAGCTCCAATTCGACGCAGTCGCAGGCATGGCCCGATATTGAGCTCTGATGGTCTGCACGGTTGCGGGCTCGAGATGAAGACCCGTGCGAACAAAGCCATTGCGGTTGTATTCCTCCAGTGCGTTATCACTCAAAACACCCTTCATCACTTTCTTTACTTATTGCACCGAATGAAACTCGGGCGAGACCGATTGCTCCTAGCCTGAATATCCAGCTGTGTGTTTGCAAGCTGGATGATGCGAATCAGAATGTCAACAGAGCCGGAGAGTCAAATGCCAGGATACCTCTTGACGAAACAATCAAGCTTCAGAACCATGCGCACAGGTGCCTTACTTGACAGACTTTCTTCACGATGTAGTCTGATTTCACCGCATGATTGGGCAGTGCTTTTTCGAAAGACGGGTTGGAAAATTCGAGGTTTTGGACATACTTACCCCGCCCCTTCGCCCCGGATTTCAGATCTGCAATGCTCGGCTACTCCGTAATTTGATCGACCCGGAAATTAAAATAAGTTTGAGCAGCAGAGTGCAAAGCCCTTCGAACTTCCCGCGAGAATGAGTCGTCACCGGGATCATTTTCTAAGGCTTCTAATGCGCGAGGCTGCCTTATCTACCACCCTGTTCGCGTGGTTTCTGCAGATCTCTTCGTCATGTTTATTCGCCAGTGATTCAACGGACCCTTCGAGCGAGTATTTCGCGGTTACGTCCTTCTTTCGAGAGTATGACCGAAACCAGGATGGAGAGTTAACTCAGGACGAGCTTCCTGGCGAAGCATTCGATTTTGACGCGATCGATCGAGATGGAAATGGCAAGGTGAATGGGATCGAAGGGTTCGCCTACTTGAGTAATCTCAACTCGACCAACCCCCCAAAAAAGGGAGAGGGTCAATCTTTGCCACCGAATGGCAAAACTGAGAAGCTCTCCAACTTGGAATTCGAGACGAAAATTAATCTCTCATGGCCCGGCCTTCGCGGTCCTGATGCCAGTGGACTGGTTGCAGAGGGCCCTCCCCTCGCGAGATCCTGGGCTCCGGATGGTCCTGAGGTTTGCTGGCGAGTTCCGGTTGCCGGAGGCTTTGGTGGAGCGGCGATCGGTCACGGTCGGGTCTTTATCCTCGATAGAACGGCGACGGACGAAGAAAACCTGCGTTGCTTTGACTTCCTGACGGGAAAGGAACTTTGGAAGCACCGCTACCCAACTGAGAACGTTCGATTGCCTTATTCCGGCTCAAGGACAGTGCCTTCGATAGAGGGCCACCTTGTTTGGACTATTGGAGCGGTTGGTGATCTGCGTTGCTTTAATTGGCAGAAGCAGGAATTGCTATGGCGGACCAATTTGTTAACGGAAAAGGAAATTCGAATCCCACCGCAGTGGGGCGTCAGCCAGTCGCCACTTCTTGTCGGCGACCTCGTGGTAGCTCCGTTATTCGACAATCAGAGCAGTCGGCTGTGTGGATTTGACAAAAAGACCGGAGAGCGTCGGTGGGTTTCGGAAAACCTAGGGGTTGAATCATATGTCACACCCAGCTTGCATCGGATCGAAGGGAGTGACCAAATCATGACATTTGGAATGCTGGCAATCGATCGGTGCGCCTGGCATGGAATTCGTCCGAGTGATGGCGAGATTGTGTGGAGCTGGCCAAATTTTTGGAATCCTGCGCAAATTACCGCTCCGGTTCCGCTTGGGCAGAATCGATTTTGGATCACCGGAGGCTATGATCTTGGCTCAAGAATCATTGAGGTGAAGCGATCTACGGATCTTGAATGGTCCGTAAGAGAAGTTGGAAAGCACGAGAGCGCCGGAAGTCAGGTCCATACCCCCATTCTGTTTCAGGAACATCTCTACGCGAACCTTAATCACAACGAAAACAAAATCAGGTCCCGCCGCAACGAAGGCGGCTTAGGCTGCTTTGACCTCGCGGGAAATCTGCTATGGAATACGGGGGAGGATCCTAATTTCGATCGGGGCGGATTCATTTTTGCCGATGGGTTGCTTTTTTCCCTCGACGGTAGAACCGGGGAATTCGTTTTGATCGACCCGTCTCCCGAAGGCTACCGTGAATTGGATCGGGCGAAGCCTTTCTCCGGTCGAGGAGGACAAATCTGGGCACCCCTCGCGATTGCAGATGGGAGAATTCTGATCCGTAGCCAAGAGGAGTTGGTGTGTCTCGATGTACGCGTAAAATAACAGGTCAGTACTGTGTTTTGATGCTATTGCAAGGGAAGGACAGACCGTAAGGATGGAAGGATCATATCTGAAACCCGAGCCCCTTAGCAATGGGCAACGAGACCAAAGCATATCTCTGATATCTCAGTCTGAACTCTCTTACTCTCAGCAGCGCCTTTGGTTTCTGTCACGTTTGGAACCCGACAATCCGTTTTATCATCTTGGTTTATTGCTCGATCTGAAGGGGCCGATTGACTATCATGCTCTCGAGCGTGCCTTGCAGAAGGTGGTGCGACGCCATGAGCCCCTTCGCACAACCTTCGCCATTTCAGATGGCGTCCCAACGCAAAAGGTCGGAAGCGAGGATGAGGCGGAGTCCATTAGGCTACCCTGCTGGAATTGTTATCACGAGGACGTCTATATTCGTCTCAAAGACACCATAGCGCGACTCGATGAATTGTTCGCAGTCCCATTCGATTTGGAAACCGAATGGCCCGTCCGGGGGGGAATTATTCAGGTCGACGAAGAACACCATATTCTGGCAGTCATATTTCATCACATTGCCTTTGATGGCTGGTCACGAGGAGTTCTAATTCGGGAACTGTCTGCTTTCTACGAATTCTTTCGCCTTGGAAGTAAAGAAGAGCCGCTTTCGGAATTGAGGGGCCACTACTCTGATTTCACACAATGGCAGCGTGAGCAAATGGAAGGGAAAGACCTAGAGAGATTGCTAGGCTATTGGGGCAAAAAACTGGAAAATCTTCCCGAGTTACATCTTCCCACTGATTATCCCCGCCCTGCCAAAGTGAGCTACCGGGGTGAGTCTTGTTACTTTCACCTCGACGCCAATTTGACCCGCCGAATTGATAATCTGTGTGAGAACGCAGGCGCGACCCGCTTCATGGTCCTGCTGGCGGCATTCCATATCTGGCTTTCGCGCTGCAGCGGCCAGGACGATTTTGGAATCGGAACGCCAATAGCGAATCGGCAGCGCCCGGATGACATGGATCTCATCGGGTTTTTCGTCAACAGCCT
>PKCI01000196.1 GCA_002862135.1 Verrucomicrobiota bacterium
GATCTCCTCGACGGTGAAGTCCTTCTTCTCGAAAATGTGCGTTTCTACGCCGGTGAAACTGATAACGACACCGAGTTCTCCAAGCAGCTCGCTGCTCACGGCGACATCTACGTGAACGATGCCTTCGGCACGGCTCACCGCGCCCACGCTTCCACTGCCGGGGTGACCGAGTTTATCGACTCCTGCGTGATGGGATTCCTCATTGAGAAAGAGCTCGAGTTCCTTGTGACCAAGCTTGAAGAACCCCAGCGCCCTTTCGTCGTGATCATGGGCGGAGCCAAGGTTTCTGATAAGATCAAGATTCTCGAGCGCCTCATGGACAAGGCGGACGCCTTCATCATCGGCGGTGCCATGGGAACGACGTTCCGTCTGGCTCAGGGATACGAAGTCGGTAAGAGCTTCGTGGAGAACACTCCTGAAGCCCGCCAGATGGCTCTCGACATCATCGAGACCGCCAAGGCAAATAACACCGAGTTCCTGCTTCCTGCTGATACTCGCTACACCGAAGACTTCGGCGATGATATGCCGACCGAAGTGACCGCTCGCTGGGAAGAGGGTGGTGTCATCCCCGCTGACCGTGAAGGTATCGACATTGGTGACAAGGCGATCGAAGAATTCTCTGCTGCCATTGCCAAAGCCGGCACCGTGATCTGGAACGGACCCATGGGTGTGTTCGAGAAGCGCGGATTCGACATTGGTACGAAAGCCGTTGGCGCTGCCATTGCCGCTAACGAAAACGCCATTACCATTGTCGGGGGAGGTGACTCCGTCACTGCCGCTAACCAGTTCGGCTTCGGAGAAAAGATGGACCACATGTCCACTGGAGGTGGTGCGTCTCTCGAACTCCTCGAAGGTAAAGAACTGCCTGGAATCGCAGCCCTCGACGACATTTAATACGAAAGGTTTTCAGGAGTTTAGGGGGTGCAGGAATTGGGTCCCGATGACTTGATCTGAAACCCTAAATTCCTTAACACCTGAATACCAAAAATATGAGCCGTAAAAACATCATTGCCGCAAACTGGAAGATGAACATGACGCCCACCGAGGCGGCTGCGTTTCTCGATCCTTTCCTGAGCACCTTCAGCGAAGCCACTGCTGTCGATATCGTGATTGCTCCTTCTTTTATCGCGATGCCAAAAGCTTCCGAGCTGATCACGCCGAATCCGGCTGTTGCTCTCTCCGCCCAGAACATGTCCCACGAAGCTTCTGGTGCCTTCACTGGTGAGACCAGTGCTGCCATGCTTCAGGATATCAATACCGAGTATGTCATTCTCGGCCACAGCGAGCGCCGCTCTCTTTACGGGGAAGACGACGCCATCATCAATAAAAAGGTGCACGCCACCCTGGCGGCTGACCTGAAGCCGATTCTCTGCATCGGTGAGTCTCTTGAAGAGCGTGAGAGCGGCCAGCTTGAAAGCGTTCTCACCACCCAACTCGAAGGCAGCCTCGCTGATGTGACGACTGAGCAGATGGCAGATGTGGTGATTGCCTATGAGCCGGTCTGGGCGATTGGAACTGGTGTCACCGCAACACCTGAGCAGGCGCAGGACACCCAGGCATTTGTCCGCAGCGTTCTCGCCAACGTCTTCGGTGAGGAAGTTGCCGCAGCCACCCGAATTCAGTACGGTGGTTCCGTGAAGCCCGGCAACGCGGCTGACCTGATCGGCCGTGAAGACATCGACGGTTTCCTCGTTGGTGGGGCCAGCCTCGATCCCCAGAGTTTCGCTGAAATCGTCAGTGCAGGCATTGGAGGGTGATAAACTCCTTCATGAGCCGCCGTTGGCGGCTCGAATGATCTTGAAAGCCCGAAGGTTCGTCTGAGGCTTCGGGCTTTTTTGTAGGTGGCAGCTTCGCGTGAGAAATGGCCTTGTCATTGAATGACGCTTTCCTGATGCTCCCGTGTAGTGATGAGAGTCACACTTTGTTTTATTGGTCTGTCCCTTGCAATAGGCAGTATGTCTGCTTTTGCTAACGAAAAGGTTATTTCCACGATCATGAAGAATGGCTTCAAGGGCGACGACAGTCCTCTTGCCAAGGTACTGGATGGAGAGGCTTCAGAGAAGGAAGCCAAGGATCTCGCCAAGATGATGCATCAGTTGGACGGGATCGAAGCGCCTAAGGGAGACTAGGAAGCTTATGCAGAAAAGATCGCCGAACTCCTTGCTGCCATGGATGCTGTTGCCGGCGGGGACACGGGCCCCAAGGCCCTCGATCGCCTTGATGATGCTTCCAGTTGCAAGGCCTGCCACGATCCGCACAAGCCAAAGAAGAACTGATCGACACAACGCTACCGCTTCGGGATGATTGATTTATGATCTCGTTTAAGATGCTCGAAGCGGATGCGGTTGTTATTGTGAAGCCTTCCGGCCCTTTCTCGGAGGGCGATTTTCGGGGACTGGCTGGAGGAGTCGACCAGTATCTCGAATCCCACGACGGGCTGTCGGGATTAATGATCCAGGTCCAGGAGTTTCCCGGCTGGGAAAACTTCAGTGGGTTGGTGCAGCACATCAAGTTTGTGCGTAAGCACCACGAGATAATCCAACGGGTCGCGCTGGTGACGGACAGTCATATTGCGACGGCAGCGATCTCGTTTGCGAATCACTTTGTTTCCGCGGAGGTGCGGCACTTTCCGTTCGAAGAATCTGAGAACGCTCTCAGTTGGGTGAAACAGAGATGAAGTGGTTTGCGGTCAGCCTTTCAGTCATCCTGTGTCACGGATTCCTCGTGGCTCAGGATCGTCCAAACATCCTCATGATTGCCGTGGATGACCTGCGGCCAATGCTCAGCTGTTATGGAGATGAGCGAGTGCAAACTCCAAACTTCGATCGTCTTGCTGTTAGCGGAATGCTTTTCGAGCGTGCTTACTGCAACTACTCCAAGTGTGGTCCTTCGAGAATGTCTCTGATGACCGGATTGAGACCCGGCACGGTCGGGGTTTATTCCAACAACGAGAGGGACATCACGAAGTTTCGAAAATCTCGACCTGATGCGGTGCCAATGTCCCGTTGGTTCCGCGAAGCGGGCTACGAAGTGAGGGGATTTGGTAAGATTGATCACGACGGTTGGGCGGTGCCGGAGGATTGGAGTGCACCCCTGTTTGCCGGACGCGAGGGCGAGATGTTAGAAGTGGTTAACGACGATGTCACGGCGACATTGATTGCGGATCGGGCGAACTGTCCCGTCGCGCAGGCTCCCGATGTGGCGGATGAGTTTCTCTTTGCCGGGAGAATGGTCAACAAAGTGAACCGCCACTTGGGAGAGTTACACGAGAAACCTTTCTTCTATGCCGTGGGTTTTCGCCGTCCGCATCTTCCCTTCGTGGCACCGAAGCGCTACTACGATCTCTATGCGCCGGATGAATCCTGGCTCGCGATGAATCCGAAGCCGCCGAAAAATGTGCCTCACCTTGCCTGGTTCAACTCCGATGGCTATGGTGGCATGATGAAGAAAGTGGGCGATCCGATGCCGGATCCGCTGACGCGGGCTGATGCGATCGCGCTGAATGGCTTTGAGATGCGAAGTTACGTAGGCGCTCCGGTTCACGGGGAAATTCCTGCAGCAAATCAAATCAAATTGCTGCATGCCTACGCTGCCTGCATTTCCTATGTGGATGCTCAGATCGGTAAGTTGTTGGATCAACTTGATGAGTCAGGCCTGCGGGAAAACACGATCGTCCTTCTCTGGTCGGACCATGGCTGGCATCTCGGCGAAAAGAGCGCCTGGGGTAAGATGACGAACTACGAAATCGCCAACCGCATTCCCTTCATGATTTCTGCGCCGGGCATGGAGCCGGGTCGAACAAAGTCGTTTGCGGCATTGCTGGATGTTTATCCCACGCTTTGCGATCTTGCTGGCATTGAGCCTCCAACGCACCTTGAAGGAGTCAGCTTGGTGCCTGTGCTAAAGGACGCGGCGGCTTCGGTGAAGGATGTGATATTCCACGAATACTCTCGCTATAAAAACGACTTCATGGGGCATGCCGTGAGGACGGATCGGTATCGCTATGTGCGTTGGACAGACAGAAACGGCGAGTTGGTGGCCGAGGAGCTTTATGACCTCGAGAGCGATCCGATGGAAATGTCGAACCTGAGCGAGGAACAACCCGACAAAGCCAGTGAGTTGGCTACGCTGCTTCGTTAAAGACCGAGCCTGTCCTGCAATCTCTCGCGCCACTTTCGGGTCTCGTCGTTGCTGACGTTTGGATTCTCCGCGATGGTCTTTTCGTAGAAGGTGTCGAGTTGGTCGTAGAGTTGCTGCTTTAGTTCGTCCGTGAGTAGTTCCGGCTGCGCGAACTGTTTTGGCTTTGGGCTCACATTCTGCGCAATGCAGCGGTAGAGGAAGAGACGGTCGTAGCTGCTTCGCAAAGGGAGGCGTCCGATTTCCTCGAACGCTTCGCGCAGAACATCCGGGGTGGTGTCGAACCGGCTCAGAAGGTGAGCGATCTCAACACCGTAAATCCAGTCGGGGCTCCGGTAACGGTGACAGGTGTCATAGAGACTGTTTGTCTCCCAGGCAATGATGCCCAGTGTCTGGCGAACAAAGCTCAGAAGGTAGGCGTCCATTGCTTTCTTGCCGATAGCCTTGCCACCTTTCCAGAGCACTTCGGATCCGGCGATCCATCCTGCTGCGAGCAGGGGATTGGAAGCGAGGAAGAGTTTGCTGCCCTGCCAAAGGTAGCGAACCGGCTTGAGGAACGGTTGGAGTTCTTCGTATTTCTTGTAGACCTTGCTGGCCTTTCGAATGTTGTCCGAGACCTTGCGCAGGTTCATCTGTTTCACCTCGAGAATAGGCAGTTCTTCGAGCAGTAGGATGATCTGGATCGAGGCCCGATTCACGGATCGCAGCAGGCTTTCGAGATTCATCTCGAGCAGGGGGCGATCGGACTCCGGTTGGTGAAGGCGGGCGATGGATTCGGTGAAGTCGATCAGGTCGAGTAGTGGTTGGCGGCCATCGAACTTGCCGTCCTTCCAGTAATCGCCGGAGGAATAACACTGCAACATGCGATCAGCTTCTTCGTCGATGAGTTCTGCAACGCGACGGTCCATCTGCTGATGGGCTTCGGTCTGCCAGTCGATCGACTGGAGGTGTTCGTAGTCGGGAAACTCCATCCACTCGCCGTAGGCCATGAGAACCTGCTCGAGTTCATGGCGCTTTTTCTCGAGGCGGGATGCTTCTTTGCGAATAGCCTGTTGCGCGATCTCGGTGAGATCCTCTTCTTCGTTCTCTCCCGATTCCTCGTGTTTGTTCAACGTCAGGGTCACGATGAAGCCGGAGGTGGCGAGCGAAGCGAGTAACCACTTGAGCCAACCGGGCTCTGGAGCGGCGATGACGATTCCGGCGGCAAGCAGGGCAAAGAGGAGAACGGCAAGATTGCGACCGCCGAGAGACAGTCGCGACTGTTGCCGAAGTTGCTCAGAGACTTTCATCCGTTCTGCCAATATGGCAGAGGCCATCCTAACTGTCGCCTACAGCCTCGTAGATTTTTGCGAGGCGAAGGAGGAGCGACTCGAGCTCGGTGTAATATACCGCCTCTTCCATATCATCACGCTTGCGGCGCAACTGCTTAACATCGCGTTCGAGCGCATCGCGTTCCCGGCGCTGATCAACGCTGAGGCGTCGCTCGAAATCGTTTTTCACAAGAGCCTTCTGTCCGGCCAGTTCACCATCGGGTTCCGCCTTGTCCGATACGACACGGGTGGCGGTGGTTCCTTCATACCATTCGGCGCGTGAACCCTTGCCATCTCCGTTGTCATCGAGCAGTGCATGTTCCGTAGCGATGCGACCCTCGTTTTGGTAGAAGAGTGCCACTTTGTTGGAGGCATGGATGAAAGCCTCCAGCAATGACACCTGATCATCATTATCCAAGTCGGCCTCTGGAGAGCCGGCGATGGCGTCCGGGAAGTAGTTACCGAACCGTGCGAAATCAATTTCGCCTTCGTTCTGCGTCGCGGTAATGACGACGCGCTTGGGACCGGAAAGCTCAGAAATGAATGAGCCGCTCGCAGCGGTAGTGTTGATTACGGCGGTTTCGCCCTCACGATTGACAAGCCAGGAAGCGAATTCGTTGTCGGAGAAGTCAGGCCCGCGGGCATTGAATTTAGCAGTGCGTCCATCAAAGGAGCCGTGGCCGATCAGGACGATCCAGAGCTCGGGAGCCTCGGACCCTTCAATGGCCTGGCGCAGTTGCTCAGCGTCGGTGGCCTTCTCTCCCTCTGGCACCGAGTCTTCTCCGATCACGGTGATGGGTGCTCTCCCGCGGGAGGCAGCCTTCTTCCACTTCTCGGCGACGTCGCTGAAGAGCGTTTTGTATTCGTCATTACCGGGGGTGCTGACGATCACGATGATTTCGATTTCATCGTTCTCAGCTTCTAAATGCTGAGTCGCAAAGCCAAAGAAAATCAGTAGTCCTGTGAGAAGTCGGGCCATGGAGCAAAGTTAGAGAATACCCTGTCGGCGGCGAATAACCCATTCTCCGAGAAAGCAGGCGAGGGCGATGAGGAAAAGCCAGGGCGTGTGCCAGAGCGGTCGCTGACGAACTTCGGAGATAGGGAGGTCCAGGGTTTTCAGAAGAGCCGGAAGCTCAGCAAGTTCGTCGAGCCTAAGCATTTTGCCACCTGTCTCGGCAGCGATGCGCTCGAGGGTGGACTGGTTTGGTCCGAGTTTGGCAAATTCATCGGCTTCGGGATTGATGGTCCGTGCGATTTCGTCAGTGCCGATCTCTTCGCCTTCACCGTCAAGAACAGAAGCTTGAACGCGATAGCCGGACGGATTTTCGGAAGCATATTCGGTAGTGAAGAGTCCAGGGTCAGTGAGGGAGGGTTCCGCGGAAAGTGTGGAGGTTTCCCCGTCCTGGTGTGACACGGTCAGGATTACAGTGGCGTCATCCTGTGGGTCGAACGTTTTGGTCTGGACGCGGACGGAAAGCTTGGTGAGAGGCAGGGGGCCTGAGTTCACTTCTTCTTTTTCCAACTCGACGCGGGACGGGACTTCGTTAATGGCCCAGCGAACCAGTTGGCGCCAGGAGCGGGCGAGGTTTTCCTGCTGTTCCGGATCTTTCATGCCCCAGCGCCAGAAGTCCGCGATGGTCACGGCTGCGGATTTCCCTTCACCGTAGCGCTGAGTGATAATGGCCGGTAAGGTACGTCGCTCGCTGTCGATCACGGTGGACAGGATGCTGGCACCCGGTTTGATCGCGGAGACCTGGTTCACGGCAAAGAAGGGCGTCATGTAGGCGAGGCGGTTGGTCTCCTCGTCTTTGCTGGAG
>PKCI01000239.1 GCA_002862135.1 Verrucomicrobiota bacterium
CATCCGCATCTCGGGAGACACTCAGCACTTCGTAATAATCGCGTTTTTCCATCTTGGAAATTCAGAAAAATGGGGTCGGCCAATCAGCCTTGAGCGGGGCCGGAGGAAACCACCACATTAGCGGCGCGCAGCACCCGGTCCTTGAGCCGGTATCCGCGTCGCATCGTGTAAAGAATCTGGCCCTCGGCCACTTCTTCGCTGGGTTCCTGCTTGATCGCCTCGTGAATATTCGGATCAAAAGCCACGCCATCAGAAGGAATGATCTCGACTCCCTGATCCGCTAGAAAGTCGCCGATCTGCTTAAAGACCATGGACATACCTTGGAAAATCATCGAAGACTCCCCCTCACCGTCCTGGGCCGCTTTTAATCCCATTTCGAAATTGTCGATAATGGGGAAGAGCCCCTCAAGCAGATTTCGGTTGGCATAGACGATAGCTTCAGTTTTTTCCCGAGCCATGCGCTTGCGGTAGTTATCCAGTTCAGCTTGGGAGCGAGCAGCGACGTCCTTCCATTTGTCCACCTCAGCGGCAGGTGTGAGATCCTCGTCAGCCTCGCCAACTTCTTTGGCTTCTTCGGCGGACTCCGATGTCTCCTCAGACACCGCTTCCTCGACCTTTTCAGGCTCAGATGCTTCACGATCCGACTCTTCCTCAACACTACTCATAATACTAAAATTCTTCAATTTGCCGAATTTTCGGCGCTCTGGCTCTAATTTCCGGAGCGGGCGGACTATTCACCGTTTCTCGATCGCAATCAAGGTGATGTCGTCAGTTTGAGATATCCCCATAGAAAATTGCTTCACCTCTTCAACGATCGACCGGATCAGGGTTTCAGAGGATTCTGAGGAGTACTTCTCCACAGCACGATTCAATCGATCCATCCCGAACTCGTCCCCGTCACGATCGATCGCCTCATTGAGTCCGTCAGTGTAGAGCAGCAGAATGTCACCCGGGTTCATCGTAAAACGGTGATCCTTGACACTCCTTTTGAACACAGGGCCGCCGTCAATCCCAGCCGCCATCCCGGGTGGCTCAATCAGCTCAATCGATTTACTGGCACGGCGATAAAGAATCGGCGGCTCATGCCCGGCACGAGCCACTGTGACCTCGTTGGAACCTTTTTCGAGAATGAGGTAGAGCAAACTGACAAACATATCCTCCTTGATGTCCGGGAAAATGGACTGATTCACCGAGTGCAGAACAGAAGCAGGAGAGAGATTCTCGTGCGCCCGACTCCGCAGATTTGACCGGCACATCGCCATGATGAGGGAAGCGGCAATTCCCTTACCACACACATCCCCTATCGCGATCCCATAGCGGTCCTCATCGACCGGAATGTAGTCGTAGTAATCACCACTGACAATCCGAGCGGCGTGATACTCGGCCGCCAACTCATAGTCGTTCAGCGCCGGTGCAGAAAAGGGAAGAAGCACTCTCTGGATCTCACTGGCCTGAGTTAGCTCACGCTCCATGCGACGCTTTTCCGCAGCTTCAGCATGAATGATAGCACTGCCCAACGCGAAAGAACTCTGTTCTGCGATACTCCCAAAGACTTCGCGATCGTTGGAACTGAATCCTTGCGCTCCCCCGCGGGTCATCGCAAGCACCCCTACCCTCTTGTGACCATAGACGAGAGCCGTCGCCAGAAAACTGACACCATCTTGGTAACCATCCCCCTGTTCCGCGTATTCTTCGTCCTTGATGAGGTTCTCTACGTAGAGGTAAGTGTCCGATTCAAGGCTGCGCCCCACGAGATGCTCGCCGGGTTTGAGGGCGGAAAGCCGGAGAAAGCTACGGTATTGACTCTCGGCGTCCTCGCGCTCGCGGATCGCCGCAATCTCAGGGGGAATGGGAATGACCGGAGCAAGCTCTAAAGTTTGACACACGGGCACCAACTGATTCGTTTCGCCATCCAGAAGGTAAAGAATTCCGGCGTCCGCATTAATCACTTCAACCACACCATCAACCACATAGCGGTGCATGTTCGAGGGTGAATTGTCATCCTGCAACTTTTCCCCGAGTCCGTGGAGAAAACCGAACATACGACGTTCCTCGCCCTCGATCTCGTTTTTTTCCTCTGAGAGCCGCACCACTTTACCGTGCTCTCGGAACCATATAAAAATCGCTACTGCAGTAAAAACTGAGATGACGGCCAGGTACGCCAGGTGCTCCATGAAAAGTAACCGCGGAAGGGTTAATTGTCCGCTGGCTGAGCTTCGAGGTCTTGTCGCAGAAACTCAACTACATCGCAGAAACGATTACGATTTTCTTCGTTCGCTGCAATCAGCGCCTCGTGAGCATCCAGAATCATCTGGGTATGATCGCATTTCTCCAGCGGGTCTTCCTTAATTGGGTTCCCGAGGTTCTGCCTCACAAGTTCACGCTCACGCTGCCAACCTTCTCCGCTGCCATCAATCTTAATGAGGTGGTCCAGCCCGAGCTTTGTGATGGATCGGTGGTTTCGCTCACCCGGATTAATCACCTGCAATTGGCCCTCCTCACCAATCTCCGCCAGACCTGCTGCCGCCCTGTAGAGGATGCCAATGAAGGTCGAATCAATGCCATTGCAGTCCTCGAGATCGATCACAAACTGACGGCAGCCTTTCTCGAGCTGCCCCTGAAGGAATTGCTTGAGACTTCCAGCATTATCATGGGTTGCCTTCCCGTTGACCTTGACCCAAGCCACGTTTCCTAGACAACCGACTAATATGGAAGCTCCCTCACTCACATTCTTTCCGGCCTCACTACCACTTCCAACAACTTCCCAATCCAGCCTACTCCTTCCAGAGATAAGACTTGTACTCGGCAACGACCGATCCGTTCTCAATCACCGATGCTTTCCATTGAGTCACCTTTCCTCCGTCCCTGTATTCATCACCAGTAACTTCGAATTTGGTAACATTGCTTCGTTTCGGCTTGGCAATAAAGAGTTCCTTGGAAAAAACCTGCGAACCCGTAATTCCCTGCCGGTAGTCAAGCCTCACCGTGACAGACTGTTTCGTCGCACTCTTCCAGAAGACAGAATAATACTGTCCCATCTTGGCATGATATTCCTCCGAAGTAATTGCCCCGTGTAGATGCCGGCGATGCTCGAACTCGACCATTTGATCATCCGTATCAACGATACGAGTAGACTCGAGGTGATACGGATTCACTTTGGTGATCTTCACCGGGCCTGACGTGCTAGCGCAACTGCTCAGTAGCAATGCAGCGCCTGCGATTGGGAGAAGGAGGTATTTCGGAAATCCAAACATCATCCGTTAATGCTTCTGGGGATGTAGTTTTCGCCTGCTAAGTGGCCTTGTCATCTACAAATATCCCATATTATCTACAAATATCCCATATTTAGAGAGAGGTTCACTCAAAATCTTTCGCCAATCCAAATCGGCCAAGCTTCACATTGTTCCAGGCATTGTCCATCTGTTTAAGCGTCGCCGATGGCAATTCCTGTCCCTCATTCAGCAAACACGCTTCCATCGCATTAAAACGGATCACAAATTTCCAGTTTGCGCGGTGCAGGAGCAACTCTGCCTCTTCCCCGGCCTGACGTGCCAGATTGACCACAGCAAACAGCAAATCTCCAATCTCCTCAGCCACTTCCTCTCTCTGGCCTGACTGAATCGCCTCCTCGACCTCTTCTAATTCTTCACGAACCTTTTCGAGAACGGGCCCCACTTCGCCCCAGTCAAAACCGACCTTGGCCACTTTCTTTTGGATTTTCTGCGCCGACATCAACGCCGGCAGCCCATCGTTCGCTTTCTTCAGATATGGCTTCCTTTCGTTTTCAGGATCCTCGCCCTTCTCCCCGGCCTTGATCTGATTCCACTGGCTCAAGACCGCGTCAGGTGAATCAGCCTGTGCTTCGCCGAAAACATGCGGATGACGGCGAATCAATTTCTCACAGATGGCTGACGCGATGTCGTCGAGATCAAACTGCCCCGTCTCTGAAGCAATCTCGGCGTGAAATACAGGCTGAAGCAAGAGGTCTCCCAGCTCGTCAACAATCTCATCGCGATTCCCACCTTTTACTGCGTCCGCCACTTCATAGGCCTCTTCAATTAGATGTTTTACAAGACTTTCGTGGGTCTGCTCCGCATCCCATGGGCAACCGCCGGGCGAACGAAGAAGATGCATAATTTCACGCAAGCGTTGCACCGGTGGGAGATCGGATGAGGGAATGGGACGCGGCATAGCTAGTAGGGGATAATCACGAGTAGACAAGGGCGGATCGGATCGTTAAGTGAATCTCTCCGCTACCTTAAGACTCATCTCATTTTTCATCATGGCAACGCATCGTTTCTACATTCCCGCCGACGAGTGGAATCTTGAAAACCTCATTCTCGGCGAAGAAGAATCCCATCACTGCCTCGACGTGATGCGGTGTCGCGAAGGTGATCGTGTTGTCGTTTTCAACGGTGAGGGCACAGAATCCGAAGCCCAGATCACAGTCACCAACAAGGGAGCCGTTGAATTAAAGTCACTTATCGTCAACCAGACACCGAAGCCGCCCGCATCGCTTACTCTCGGTCAGGCAATCCCCAAAGGAAAGAACATGGATCTCATCATCCAGAAAGCGACCGAGCTCGGAGCCGCACGCATCTTCCCGCTGATCTCCGAACGAACTGTCGTCCAACTCAGTGGAGGCGATCTCGCCAAAAAGCAGCGAAAATGGCAACGTGTTGTCATCGAAGCCTGCAAACAGTGCGGCCAGAACTGGGTGCCCGAAGTCGGCGTGCCCTGCTCCGTAGAAAAATTCACCCGCGACGCCGGAGACGAATTTCGACTCATCGCCGCAATCAGCGAAGATGCGCAGACCCTTAAGGACACGCTGGCTGACTGGGATGAAGAAAAGGGAGATCGTCCCAGTTCGGCCACGCTTCTGATTGGTCCCGAAGGTGATTTCACTCCGGCTGAAATATCCCAGGCCCTGTCTTCAGGATTCGCTCCCATATCCCTCGGACCGATCATCCTCCGAAGTGAAACTGCAGCGATCTACGCACTCAGCGTAACCGCATACGAACTGATGGAACGCTGATCGCGGTCGATTGAAACACGGAACGGCCCGATCCCGTGTTGGGTGGCATGTCACTTTTCCCACGCCACCGCTTCCCTCGATACTTGATGACTGCTGTGATGCTCACATTCGGGATCATCGCCGTCGCTGCCATCCTATTAGTCTACCTTGGATCAACCTGGTTCATTACGCCCATCCGCCGCGGACTGGAACCAAGGCACCTGCAACTGCTCTCAAATCCAGCTCAGTATGGACTAACGTTACAACATATTCGGTTGAGGACCGATGATGACTTTCTGCTCGAATCCATCCTAGCAAACCGCTCCCCGGAGTCCGGTCTTGCCCAGAAAACACGGAAGATGGAAAAGCGCCTCGCCGTCAGTGGCATCGCAGATCACGCCAATCCACGTGGCACAATTATTCTCCTGCATGGACGCGGCGGCCGGAAGGAAGACTTGTTTTCGGTAGTTCAGCGTTTCGTTGCCGCTAATTACCGCTGCATTGTCTATGACGCGCGAGCCCATGGAAAGAGTGAGGGAGATTTCTGCACCTTCGGGATCGAGGAAGTCGGCGACCTCACCGCGCTGATCAACTTTTACGAAGACCACCTGCAGGCGCGAGGCACCTCACTGGGGCCGATCGGCGTCTTTGGCAACTCTCTCGGCGGATCGGTCGTTCTGCAGTCGCTCAACAGCGAACCTCGCATTAAGGCTGCCGTGGCTGTGGCACCCTTTGCCGAACTGCCTGATATCGTCATTTCCTCGGGACGTCGAAAAATCCATCCAGCGATCCCGGAGTGGCTCATTCACCTCGCGATGAGAATAGGCGGCTTCCGGGCTGATTTTGACCCCTACTCAATTTCGCCGCTGCGCGAAACTACGGGAACCACCACTCCCCTCTTCATCGCCCACGGCACTCTCGATGAAGTCATCCCCATCGATCATTCAAAACGGCTCTTCAAAGCCTCCAATTCCCCCCACAAAGTATGGCGGGAAGTGCACTCTGGATATCATGACGATGTGCTCGCTGAAGGAGGTGACGACCTTTACGAAGAAATGATCCACTTCTACCTCAAACACGCCGGCTGATGCCAGTCACGGAGTCGGGACAACATGCAGCAGCTGGATCGTCGATTTCTGCTGGATTGGAACGACAAGAGGCGCCACCCCCGGACCACCAGGTATCTCCACCGTCATATTGACGGTTTGCTCACTCAGACGCACCATCTGTTCCAATGGGTCGTAAAGAATCTTCCCGATCAAAGTCGGAACTTGGAAAGCCATCAGAACCGGCTCCCCCCCCTCGGGTTCCTGCGTCGGCAGCGCCACGTCACCGGAAGCTTCACCGGTCAAATCTATCTGCATGAAACGATTGTGTTCGTGGGTTACCTCGCCCCGAAACCGACATAGGATATCCAGCGTGACCTCTCCTGTTTCTGTCAGGCGCTTAACGCCTTTAACCACCCAGCTTTCTCCGGGCCTGACCGCCGTGTCAGGCATACCCTGAAGAACCACCGCAACCGTCTGCCCCAGGTCACTGGTCCCAAACTGCGGAAACCCTTCGAGAGGTGAGGCCGTCGCCTGGCGTCCTCCCACTTCTTCGGAGACAATGCGATCCTCCTCATTCAATTTCAATTCCACCCACTGGGTCAGGGACTGATTCAGGTGCTGCCCCAACGGCGTCTGTCGATCTACCGCGTCGAGGGAATCATAGCTGACTGATTCGCCCATCGCTTTCATCTCAACCTTGAGACGCTCGGTTCGTCCCTTCAGCGACATCCCCGGTTTACCATCCCTACGAATACCGGCATCAAACCGTGATTGCTGCTCAATCTTTGCCTCGCGCGGGCCACGCACCGGGAACTGAAGCTTCACTTCGAGCTCATTCACAAAGCGATAAGTGCAACCCGGCTGAAACCTGGGCTTCAACTCCTGCGCAGGCCCTTGGACCACTCCCCTGGCCATATCGTTATCAGGAGAGGTGATGTCAGGGACATCAAGATTCGGCTCCTCACCTCGCCTCGCAGGCTCGGGCTGCCCGGTTCGCGAAACACGCTGCGCAGCAACTTCCCCGATCTGGGAAGCCAAAAGAACGGACGCCGCCAGCGCCATCCAACCACGGGAGGAGTCACTCACGCCCCGAGACAATCACATTTCTCGTCCCGGATCAACTGCCTGAACCCTTCGACTCCTGCGCAAAAAG
>PKCI01000002.1 GCA_002862135.1 Verrucomicrobiota bacterium
GAAGGGGAGGTAGTGCTGGTTCTCCCGATCGATAACGGCGGGGTAAGCGTCCATCTGATCGAGAATCGTGACCATGGTCTCGAGCAAGCCGTCGATGGCGAAGAACGCATCCGGCAGCATAACTCGCCGCACCACGGAGCAGGAGACGTCACCCTCGTTCCACTGATCGCCGGCCAGGCTGGAGGCCATGGCGAGGTGACCGCCGAGAATTGTCTTGAAGCCGTTGATGCGCTCGCAACTGCGGCTGTTCATTTTGTGCGGCATGGCCGAAGAACCAACCTGCCCTTTGGCAAAGCCCTCACTGGCAAGTTCGTGGCCTGCCATGAGACGAATCGTCGTCGCGAAGCTGGACGGGCCAGAGGCCACTCCGTTGAGCGCTGAAACGACCTGGAGGTCGAGGCTGCGAGGATAGACCTGGCCAACGTTGGTGAAAATGCGGGCGATGCCAAGGTGTTTGGCAATACGTGATTCGAGATCGAGGACCTTTGCCGCATCTCCTTCGAAGAGGCTCAACTGGTCGAGCTGGGTGCCGACGGCCCCCTTGAGTCCGCGCACCGGGTATTCGGCGATCAATGCCTCAAGCTGGCGCTGGGCCATGAGCATCTCTTCGCCAAACATGGCGAGACGCTTTCCGAAAGTCGTGATCTGGGCAGCCACGTTGTGAGTGCGCGCAGTGATGACAAGGTCGCGATACTCATCGGCCTTTTGGGACAGGCGCTGGAGGACTGCGGCGGTCTTGAAGCGGGTGACTTCAAGCGCGCGATAGACCTGGAGTTGTTCCACGTTCTCGGTGAGATCGCGCGAGGTCATGCCCTTGTGGATATGTTCGTGCCCAGCCAGGTCGCAGAACTCTTCGATTCGGGCTTTGACATCATGGCGGGTGACGCGTTCGCGGGCATCGATCGACTCCAGATTGATCTGATCGACGACGGACTCGTAGGCATCGATAGCCTCCTGCGGGATATCGAGACCGAGATCCTTCTGGCCTTTCATCACTGCTATCCAGAGCTCACGTTCGAGTCTGACTTTTCCTTGAGGGGACCACACCGCTTTCATATCAGCGGTGGCGTAGCGTTCGGCTAAGACGTTTGGAATCATGACTTCAAAAGACAAAATGGGAAAGGTCGGAAGGTAAGAGTGGTTAGGATGCCTGAGAGGCGATCTGTTTGAGATAGTCGTATGAATAGATGCCGGTCTTGTGGCCATCGGAAAAGTGGAACTGGAGAGCGTAACCGCCGATCTGTTGCCAGCCGGTCACCTTGACGCCGCTGAAGTCTTTACCCTTTTGATTTCCGGAGATGGGATTTCCAAGAAGGTCAGTCTCGCCTAGCGTTTCAGCGCTGGGAGAGAGGGCGCGGAGGCGGTCCATTTTAAAAAAGTCGTCGGAACCATCTGCCCAGCGGATGGCTACTTCGTCTCCGATGATCTGGATGTCGCTGAACCCTGTCATTCCTGATGTGGCACGGTTAGCACGGGCCTACTCGCGTCGCAACAGGTGAAACGCTGGCAAAAATGGGGCTGCGCTTCGAAGCACCATCGTCGTCCACGAATCGGCCTTAAAAGACGGCGGTGTCCGATGTATCGGCTTTGCTTTTTTCGCGAAAGCACCCAGAGTTTTGGCTTCTTTGCGGCAATCATCAGCCCTTCCCGGAATTCAACCTCATGAAAATCGCCAAAGACGGAATTCGTTCCATCGTCAAGGTCGGTTACGACGGCCGCGTCTATAAGACCTTCCGCGGAACGGACAAAGAAGGGCGTTTTGCCAATGAAGTGCGTGTTTTGAACGTGCTGGAGGCCCGTGGGTGTGATTACGTGCCGCGCCTGCTGGATAATGATCCGGAAACGCTGACCATCGTGACGACGAATGCGGGTTCTCCGGCGGAGAAAAGCATCAGCAAGTCCAAAGCGCAGGCGCTGTTTAAGAAATTAGAAGAGGAATTCGGAGTCGTTCACGACGATCCTTTTCCCCGGAATATTACCTACAACCAGCGGATGGGGCGTTTCTGTATCATCGACTTTGAGCTTGCCGAAGTGATGAAGGATCCCAAAAACCTCCATCAAGAAGAGGAGGCACATCGCTCGCTGGAATGGTGTGGATTAACCAGAGCCGGCCGGCGCAAGCCCGATAACCAGGATTCCCTCTCCGTATTTTCATCCAGCGGCGGCTGGGCTGATTCCTCCGGGCTCATGGGTGAGCAGTCAATTGATGAAAATGGCCTCGTCTTTGCTGTCAGTGACGGCATGGGTGGCCCGGCGGGTGGTGCTGTGGCCAGTAACCTCGTGGTGCGAGATCTGCGCCGCTTTTTGCCGGCAATGATGGGAGACTTTCAAGGCGCGGCAGATCCTGAGGGAGTGCTTGAAGCCTCAGTGAAGTCTTTGCATGACTTTGTGACCAGGACCGGTGACAACAGCGATGACCTTCGCGGGATGGGGGCAACAGTGGTTTGCGGTTTGTTCTACCGAACCAAGGTCTGCTTCGCGCATGTCGGTGACAGTCGTTTTTATCAATATCGCGACGGGGAACTGACCCAGTTAACCAGCGATCACACTTTCCTCGGAAGCCAGTTCCGTCAGGGACGGATCAACGAGCGGGAAATGCGAATGCATCCGCGCCGGAATGTCCTGAACCAGGCGATCGGAGGTGGTTGCCTGTATGTGAATCCCCAGGTGGACTCTTCAACGCTCGAAACGGGAGACTGGTTCCTGATCTGTTCCGATGGAGTGATCGACGGTCTTTGGAATAAGAACATCGCAAGATGCTTCGATGAAGCCGATGAAGAAGATCATAGTGTCGAGCACGTTGCCAAACGCATTCTCGAATGGTCCTTCGAAGAGGCTGGTATGGATGACACGACCTTGTTTGTGGTGAAGGTGCTGTAAATCGGCGAGGTCGTTCTACGCTGGTCGAATCAGCAGTAACGCGTTTCTCCCGTTCTCCTTCCACTTGTCACGGCGACTTTCGGGAAGGGCGTTGAGATCGTCGACCCGTTCGAAGCCTTCACGTTCAAGGTAGCCAGCGGCCTGAGTTGAGAGGGCAAAAATCTCGGAAGCCCTCGTTTCTTTCGCTTCCGCGATGGCTGCACTGACGAGGGCGCGGCCGTAGCCCTGGTCGGTGTGGCCTTTCTTTACAAAGAGGCACGCGAGTTCCGCCTTATTTTCTTCGGGATAGAAATGAACAGCGACACAGCCAACCACGTTGCCATCCACCTCCATCACGATGTAGTCATCGATCTGGTGGAGAATCTCGGCCCTCGAACGAGTCACAAGTTGATCTTCCTCCATGGCCCGATGAATCAGCAAATAGAGTTCATCGACATCAGCGAGGCTGGCCTGACGGATCTGCTGATAGTCGTCGGAATAGATCATCACGCCAACGCCCTCATTGCTGAAAAGCTCGGCGAGGAGCGCGTCGTCGCTGCTGCATCCGATCAGGTGGACACGGGTGACCCCGTTGCGGGTCGCGTTGGCACCGTGGTTCAGCTTGGAAGCGAGTCCCGGGGGGAGATCTGCTGCATTTTCGACGAAGGCAAGGGCGCTCTCGCTGGAAAACTGCCGGTCGTCGGAAATAGGTTCGCGTGGATCGTCAGTAGAAATGAATAGGATCTTGGCGGCATCGAGAGCTGTGGCGACTTCGCGGGCGACGGCGTCCGAATTGACCCGCAGAGTCCGGCCGTCGGCATCGAACCCGAGCGGAGGAACGACGGGGAGGATATCCTGCTCGAGGAAACCCTGCAGCACCCCGGCATCAATGCGTTCGATGGTGCCAGTTAGTCCTGCGTCGATACCGTTGATGATCCCGGCAGGGTGGGCATGGATGGCGTTCGCGGTAGCGGCTTTCAGTTTCACGGTAGTGAGGCTCTGCATGACGGCGTTGCTGAGCCGGGAGATGGCATCTATGCTGACTTCAAGCGTCGCTTCGTTAGTGACGCCTGTTCCGTCGTTGTTGGAGAGCGTTACCGCGCGTTTTTCTCCGAGGGCTGCAATTTGCGCCGCTGCTCCGTGGACAAGGACGACCTTGATGTTGAGCGAGCGCAGGACCGCGACATCGAGGAGGATATCCGAAAAGTCGGGGGATTCGATGACGGCACCGTCCAGCGCAATCACAAATGTACTTCCCCGAAACTGCGGGACATATTGAAGGATGGCTCTGAGGTCGCTGAAATTCATCGAGAAGTGATGTCCGATGGATGTCGGCACCACCGGTAAGTTAGTCGAAACGCTCTGGATTGCATGAGTTTTCCTGAGGGAGCGGGTTGCGTGCCAATGCAGGCGTTTTGCACGACATCTCAGTGTTTGCCATTTTCGTAATGTCTTGATAGGGATCCGGCTCCCAAAATCACATGGAAGACTTTGCGTTCATCAAACTGGCCCCCAACCGCTACCTATGCGGGGCAGGGCCGTTTGTGTCTGCGGAATCCCCTCCCGAGGACGGGCGCAGCGCTTTTTACCGGAACAATTTTGAGTTGTCAGATCCGGGCCCATGGAAGATACCGACTCGATCTTTTGAAGCCACTGATCTGCGGGTGCTTCTCCCCGACAACGGAGCGACGCCGTTGCCGGAGATTGCATGGTCTGGACTGGGAGACGCCGATGTGCGCCGGGTTTTCGACGAAATTCTCAACCAGATCCAGAATGGGGAGCTTAAAAAGTCGGTCCCCGTTCTGACCGAGCGCGGGATCCTCCACCGCGGGGAACCCGCCGCGTTGGTTAAAGCAATCATTGGTGCGCCCAATACCTTATGGGGGTATGGTTATCGCGAAGGCGTTGAAGGGATGATTGGAGCGACGCCGGAACAACTGTTCACGGTTGAGGACGGGGTTTTGAGCACGATGGCCCTGGCCGGAACCGCACCTCGCCATGAGGTGGCCGATTTTCCGAGTGATCCGAAAGAGATTCGTGAGCACGAGCTGGTGGCGGATTATCTTGAGGATTTGCTGTCTCCCTTTGGAGTGGTGGAGCGCGATGAACGCAGCCTGCTCGATCTAGGGTCCATTGTTCATTTCATAACCCGACTCAAGGTGGTCCTCGATGACGGGCAAGGGGATTTGAATGAGCTGATGCGGCGCCTGCATCCGACGCCGGCGCTTGGAGCCTGCCCTCGTGGTGAAGGCGCTTTGCGGCAGCTGGTCGACTACCGAGAGAGGCTGGGGGTACCGGATGACTTCGGGGCACCCTTTGGAGCCCTGCACCAAGGTTTTTTCCAGGGACTGGTCGCGATCCGAAATGTTTCCTGGATTGGGCGAGCCGTGGCGCTCCCCAGCGGAGTCGGGCTCGTAGAAGGAAGCCGATTCGACAGGGAATGGCGGGAGTTGGCATTGAAGCGAAATTCAGTTAAGTCATTGCTCGGTGTATGAGCAGGAATTCGGAACTGGCTGCAGCTACGTTAGGTCATCTGGCAGGATTGGGAGTGTGCCATTTCGTCGTTTGTGCCGGCGCGCGCAATGCGCCCCTGGTGACTTCTCTGCTGGCAGCGGAAAAAGTGAAGTCGTTCAAGGTCTGGCATCATTTTGATGAGAGAACAGCGGCGTTCTTTGCACTGGGGCTTTCCCGCGGCGGAAGTGAGCCCGTCGCTGTCTTAACCACTTCCGGTACTGCCGCAGCAGAGCTGCTTCCGGCAGCGATTGAGGGCTACTACACAAGCGTTCCGCTGGTTTTGGTGACAGCTGACCGTCCGGAGTGGTATCGCGGGAGCGGAGCTCCCCAGGCGATCGAGCAGCGCGGACTTTTTGGAGTTTACACGCCTCTCTCCATTGATGTGCAGCGCCCCGAGGATTTGAGTTGGGTGATCAAGTGGAATCGCAAGGTGCCGATGCACCTCAACGTTTGTTTCGAGGAGCCACGAGCAGTGGATTGCGTGACGGGGTTTAAGACAGTCGTAATGCCGGAACCGGTGGCAGAGGACGAGGGAGGCATTGCGGAGAAAATTGCGGATTTTGTCAGGGGGAGGGAGAATCCCATTTGCCTGCTCGGGTCGGTTCCGACTGAATGGAGGAAAGCGGTTAAAAATTTCCTGAAGCAATCAGGGATGCCCTTCTGGGCAGAGGCTACGAGCGGTTTAAGGGAGTGTAAGCTTCTCACCGATCAACAAGTGATTTGTGAGAGTTCCATCACAGCCCTTCGTCCGGATTTCGTTCTTCGCATTGGGGGCGTTCCCAGTCTCCGTTTCTGGCGGGAACTTGAAACTCTGCGTGGGATTGAAGTGCTCTCGGTTTCGCCACATCCCTTTTCGGGACTGGCCCGCCATAGCGTGTTGATTACCGGCAACGAATTCCCCGCAAAGATCGAAGTAGATACTCAAAAACAGGAGGTGGATTCCGCGAAAAGGCGACTGGAGTCGGTTATTGAAAAATTTCCCAGGTCGGAGCCTTCCATGATGCGGGCCGTGGCGGAATTGATACCGAAAAAAGCGATGGTTTTCCTCGGAAACAGCATGCCAATTCGTGAGTGGAATCTGGCAGCGCCTTTCACCCCGCACCCGAACTGTTTCGCGAGTAGGGGAGCTAACGGTATCGATGGTGAAGTCGCCACCTTCCTCGGTTTGACCGAGGGAGAGAAGGAGTCGTGGGGTATTTTCGGAGATTTGACGGCTCTCTATGATCTCAACGCTCCGGGCTTTCTCTCGCAACTTCCCAAAGGTCGTCGTCGTTTCGTTGTGTTGAATAATGGTGGAGGCAGGATTTTTTCGAGATTGCCATCAATGGCCGGGTTGAAACGTGATGAGAAGCTTGTTACCGAAAACCACCATCGACATCGTTTCGAAGCATGGGCAGAAATGTGGGATATGGAATACGTGGTTTGGAGAGCCGGAAAAACGGCACCTGAGGTCAAAGGGGGTAATGTGTTGATAGAGGTATTGCTGGAAAATTCGGCGACTGAATCGTTCTGGAAGGAGATGGCATGAGTGCGTCGTCAATCGTTGCGCTGCACGGGAACCTTGGTTCGGCGGATGATTGGGAGCGTCTTGAGATTGAAGGCATGGTCGCTGTCGACCTCTGGGCGTATTCTGATCTGTCGTTGGAGGAATTCGCCATGTTCCTTACCAATGAAATACGTCCGGCTGGGGAAAGACCGGTGATTGCGGGCTATTCCCTTGGAGGGCGCCTTGCTCTGAAGGCCATGTCAGATTTCCCGGATGCCTGGGAAGGGGCGATTATCCTCTCGGCCCACCCGGGGCTTGACGACG
>PKCI01000116.1 GCA_002862135.1 Verrucomicrobiota bacterium
TGCAGGAATTTCAGGGGTAATGCCGTTAGTTGCTTCGAGCGTAGCAGCATCGCTCAGTTGGGCGTAGGAGCTGCTGCCAGGCTGAGTTACCTTTTCCAGGGCATTCAGTCGGCTCTCAATGGACATGAGGCGGGAGTTGATCTGCTGAAAAAGAACGTCGTCTGCCTGAACAGCCGAAGCCAGAAACACGGGGGCAGTTAAAACGGTGAGAGTGGTCACAATCCGATTCATAACGATAACGTTAAAGCAAACTTTATATTATGACAAGGTAAAATTTAACATTTCTTAATTTATTTTTAAAACATGCTTATTTCACTTACGATAATTATGAAACAGCTCTAAAATTGCTTAGTGAGCTTCACGAGGTCTTTTCCAAGAAAATTGATCCCCTTTCACGAAAGCGATAGAACCGCCGCTTGAAAATCACGTTCTGTGGCGTGGCTGAGATCTTCCGGATTCACCTCGAGCGTTTCTTGTTCATGGCGAAATGAGCAGTCCCATGCCCTTAAGAAAGTCTTGAGCGAACGTCACACAGTATAAGTCGACCCCGTCGGGCTGCGTTCCACAGTTGAAATTCCACTCTAGCTCGCTCTGTTCTCGTCATTCATGAAACCGCTCCTGCTGACCAACGAATACCCGCCCAATATCTATGGCGGTGCCGGCATCCACGTTCAGTATCTCTCCCGCGAGCTCTCCAGAATCTGCGACGTGGAAGTGCGTTGCTTTGGCAAACAGTTGGTCGAAGGACAGAATCCTGAGGTTTTCGGAACGACCCCTGACAAGTCCGATTACACGGCACCTAAGGAATTGCAGTCGGTTTTTTCCGCGCTGCAGAACTGTCTCAACTTCAATACTCGCGACATCGACGCTGATGTCGTTCACCTGCACACCTGGTATTCCCATTTCGGAGGAATTCTTGCTCACCTCAATTATGGCCTACCCATGGCCCTGACCGTTCACTCACTCGAACCGCTGCGGCCATGGAAGCGTGAGCAACTTGGTGGAGGGTACGACTTTACCCTCTGGCTCGAGAAAGCTGCAGTCGAGATGGCCAATGCTGTTATTGCCGTGTCGAACGAAACCAGGGAAGATATCCTGCGCCTTTTCGATGTTCCTGAAGAACGCGTGCCTGTGATTTACAACGGTATCGATCCTGACGAATACACCCCGACTTTCGACAAAACGACCTTGGAGAAATATGGAGTCGATCCTGACATTCCCTACGTCTTTTTCGTCGGACGCATCACCCGACAGAAGGGAATCATTCACCTGGTAAATGCCATCCACTACCTCGACCCGAGCACCCAGGTCGTTCTCTGCGCCGGCGCGCCGGACACGCCCGAGATTGCTGCCGAGATGGAAGCGGCCGTCAATACTGCCCGTGCAGAGTTCGGCGGTAAGATTGTCTGGATCGAGGAAATGGTCGCGACCGATGAGAAAATTCATCTCTACAGCCACGCGTCCCTTTTCTGCACTCCGTCTATTTACGAACCGTTCGGGATCATCAACCTCGAAGCCATGGCATGCGAAACGCCAGTCGTCGCCTCTGCCGTAGGCGGCATAAAGGAAATCATCATCCACGGAGAAACCGGAGTGCTCGTACCGCTGGAACAACAGTCTGAATCGCCCTTCGAAGCCACAGATCCTGCTGCCTTCGCGAGTGACCTTGCCGCGGGCATCAATGAACTCATGCGAGACAATGACACCCGTGAAAGAATGGCTAAGGCAGGTCGCGAACGTGTTCTCAGCACTTTCAGTTGGTCAGAGATCGCGAAAGAGACGCTGGCACTTTACAAAAAAATCGCGAAATGACGGTTTTGCGCGGCTCGAATAACTTGAAGCAGATCCGGCCGTTTCGTTATGCTGCACCCGAATATGAAACACTTTCTCTTCCTGGCGACTTCACTCGCCGTGACAGTCCTTCCGACTGCCAATCTCCACGCTAAAGTGTGGACCGCGCCACTCGACCAAATTGCCGAAGTTGGCCCTGAAGGTGCCGGCAACGCTGAGGCTGCCGAAGCCTGGGCGGAGCTCACCGGGCAGGGTTCCGAGATCATCATTCCCGTTCTTGAGGCGATGGAGAGCGCCGGGCCGCTTGCCCGCAACTGGATGCGGAGCGCGGTTGAGACTGTTTTCGAAAAAGACCTCGCGGCTTCTGCCGATCTACCCACCGACGCCCTCAGGATCTTCCTCCTCGACCGGAATAACGAACCGAATGCCCGCCGACTTGCCTTTGATCTCTACCACCGCGTCACCCCGAACGACGCCAACGCGATTGTTCCCGGATTCATCGACGATCCCAGCCCCGGGCTTCGCCGCGAAGCCGTTGCCCGACTTATTGACGAAGGGCAGAATCTTTTCAACCAAGAACGCAAGGAAGAGAGTATTACCACCCTGACAAGCGCACTCGAAGCGGCTCGCGAGGTCGACCAGATCGACGAAATCGCCAAGTTGCTGCGAGAGAAACTGGATCAGAAAGTCGACCTGCCCCGGCAGTTTGGTTTTCTCATGTATTGGGATTTGATCGCCCCGTTTGATAATACCGACCGCGGAGGGTTCGACTTGGCTTACCCGCCAGAAGAATCGATCGACCTCGACGGCAGCTACCCCGACAAAGAAGGAAAGGAAATTTCCTGGCAGGCTTACTCCACTTCCGACGACTACGGTATGGTCGATTTCAATAAACCGTTCTCACCCCTCAAGCAGGTCGTGGGCTACGCCTACACGGAATTCAACTCCGAAAAAGCCCGGAGTGCCCAACTGCGCCTCGGCTGCAAGAATGCCTGGAAGATCTGGCTCAACGGCGAACTCGTTTTCGGCCGTGACGAATATCACCGTGGTATTCGCATCGATCAGTACATCCTCCCCGTTCATCTCAACGAAGGAAAAAACACTCTGCTGGTAAAGGCCTGCCAGAACGAGCAGGAGCAGGACTGGACCGTGCAATGGCAATTCCAACTTCGCGTTACTGATGAAACAGGGACGGCGATCCTGTCGACAGATCGTAAGCCCACCCCCGACGCGAACGAGTCGGCCCGCCGTCGCGGTGAGTAATTAAAAGTTAATCATTAGTCTTTTGATTCGATGAAAATTACCCATCTCATTCTCTGCGCTCTCCTTTTCTCAATCACAGCCAAAGCGGACTGGTTAAATTTTCGAGGTCCTAGCGCCTCCGGGTATGATCCCGACGCCGCCGGCGTGCCTTCCGAATTGAGCGACGCCACCCTTGCCTGGAAAATCTCCCTTCCCGGCCGCGGTCTTGGCAGTGCAATCACCGTGGGCGATAAAGTCCTTGTCACCGCCGCGAGCGGTCCAGACCAAAAACAACTTCACGTGCTTTGTTTCAACGCAGCAGACGGAAGCCCAGTCTGGGAACGCCGTTTCTGGGCAACAGGTAGAACCATGTCTCACAAGAAGACCTGCGTTGCTGCGCCAACTCCGGCAAGTGATGGCGAGCGGGTTTACGCATTCTATTCAAGCAATGATGTGATCTGCCTCGACCTCGACGGCAACCTGCTCTGGCTCCGCGGCCTGACACTCGACTATCCCAATGCTTCCAACAGCCTCGGCATGTCGTCCTCGCCTCTCGTTGCGGGCGAGACTCTCGTCGTCCAGGTAGAAAATGATTCCGAATCTTTCGCCGCCGGCCTCGACAAGATCAACGGAATCAACAAGTGGAAGCTGGATCGTCCCAAGGCGGCCAACTGGACTTCACCTACGATTCTCAATGTAGAAGGTGAAGAAGTCGTTGCCCTGCAATCGAGCAAAGGTGTTCTTGGCGTCGTGCCAGACACCGGGTCCGAACTGTTTAATTTTGGAAGTGGTGCCTCCACCATCCCATCGAGTGCCCCCGCCGGGGATTCTCTCTACATCCCTTCCGGTGGACTAACAGCTATCACTGTCAAAACCGATGGCAGTGAACCGATCAAACTTTGGAACGAATCAGCACAACGCCCTGGCACCTCCAGCCCGCTCGTGATCGACGACAAAGTCTTTGTGATCAACAACGCGGGCGTTCTCAACTGCGCCAATCGCGAGACCGGAGAGCGTCTCTGGCGGATTCGACTGGAGCGCTCTGACAAATCAGCCACGCCGGTCGGAAGCTTCAGCGGCAGCCCGGTTGCCGGTGCTGACGGACTTATCTACCTCTTCAGTGAAGCGGGAGTCGGACTGGTCGTGGATGTGTCAGGCGAAGAGGGCAAGATCCTCAGTGAGATCGAACTGGGAGAGACAATTCTCAGTACGGCTTCACTGGATAATGGTGCCGTCTACATTCGCAGTGACGGGCATCTGTGGAGATTTGGAAAATGACTGAAAGCGGCTTTTAACAAATACTAATCGGAACTATCCAAGAGGAACCGATTAGAAAACGTTCAAAAAGATCTTTCGATCAGGATCATGGCAACTTTCAAAGCCCCCCTCACCCGCCTGCTGAAAAAGGCTTTCACTGCGGAAGATACTCCCGACCCCTGGGACGACGAAACGGACAAGGCTGTGAGGGGCCGAGAAACAACTGCTGTCTGCACGAGGTGCCTCGAACCTGGCGCAAACGAAACCTGGTTGTGTCGAAACTGTGGCTTCCCGTCGGGAGGCTACGTCAACAACATGCCGTATCTCTACATCTTCTCAATCGGAGCCTTCTTTCGCTCCGATCTATTGAGTTTCTCTTTTCTTTGCCTGAATCAAGCAGCAAAAAGATCTCAAAGATTGAAGGGGAAACACAACATTTGCCATGCTGCGATTACCGAAATTACCACTGCTCTGCAATGCGGCTCTCATCGTTCACAGAGGTCTCGTGAACATAATTTTCGCAGGGAATGAGAACCTTCTTCTCCACTTCATTTCCGGCCAGGTAATCCACGAAAGCCTGCACCGTTCCCACCGCCATCTTGCGGGGAAACTGCTGCGGGGTATCGTAGAGTTTCTTTTCAAATACCCCCTGCTTGCCGGCAGGTGACGCGTCAAACGCCACCACGGTGATTTGCTCCTCCTTACCAGCTTTTACCACGGCAGCGTGCGCTCCCAAACCTGAGGGGTCATTAATTGCAAAAATCCCGTTAATGTCAGGATGAGCCTGGAGAATGTCGGTTGCCACGGTGTATCCGGCATCACGGCTGCCCTTGCCACTCAACTCCGTGACAATTTTGATCGGGCTTCCAGCCTCTTCGAGAGCATCGTGAAATCCCTGCACCCGCAGAATGCAGGAAGAAACTTCCGGTAGCGAAAGGATCGCCACACTGCCCTTGTTGCCGAGCGCCCTCATCATGCTCTCACCGGCAAGTCGTCCTCCCTGGTAGTTGTCGCTTCCAATATGTGAGACCACGAGCTTGGCAGCCTCCTCGTCGCTTACCTGGATATCGAAAGAGAACACGGGAATACCGGCTTCGTGGGCCGCCTTGACTCCCTGCCCAACCGCCTTGGAATCGACTGGGTTCAGGAAAATAGCATCGTATCCCTGCGCCACGAAATCTGAAAGCTGACTGTTCTGCTTGGCAGGATCAAGTTCCCCGCTCAAAGCCGTCACTGTGTAGCCCTGCAGGGCCGCCTCTTCGGTCATCACATTGGCAATCAACTTGAAGAATGGATTGGTGAGATCCATGCAGGTCATTCCAATGCGCCCCTTCGCTTCGATGGCATGAATAGGCGAATCAGCATCGCCCCCGCAACCTCCGAGGAAAAAGGTAGCAACCATCGAGAACAAAAGAAGAGTGAGACGTTTCATAGCTTGGTAGGATTTACGAAAATCAAGAGCGTGAATCAATGTTTAACGGTCACGGTTCCTTTCTGCCGGGCCTTGTCGAGCAGGACAGCAAACAGGATCACAGCCCCAAGAACGACTTGCTGCAGGTAGCTGTCGAAGCCAAGGAGGTTCATTCCATTCTGGATCACAGAAATAATAAACGCCCCGATCAGGGTGCCGATAATGCGCCCGGATCCTCCCGAGAGACTCGTGCCCCCGACGACCACCGCAGCGATAACAGACAACTCGAACATCACGCCGAGGTTAGGAGCACCAGTCGCAAGTTGCGACGCCTGGATACAGCCACCAAAGCCGGCACACAAGCCGCACACGAAATACACGAAGAGCAGGATCTGTTTTACCGGAACGCCGGAGAGACGGGCCGCCTCTTCGTTACCACCGACCGCATAGATGTAGCGTCCCCAGCGGGTGTGCCTCATGAAGACATGGGCCGCAGCGTAAAAGACAACCAGAACAACGACCGTGTTAGGAATGCCAAGAGTCGATCCCCTCCCCAGCCAGGTGATGGATTCTGGTACCTGGTAGATAGAAAAGCCGCCCGTCATCATGAACGCCACTCCCCTGGCAATCAGCATCACGGCGAGGGTAGTGATAAACGGAGCCACCTCAAACCGGGCCACAAGGAACCCGGCCATTGCTCCGATCAAACCGCAAGCCACGGTCGCGGCAAGGAAGCCGGTCCAGACGGCTCCTCCTCCAGCTTCGAGTCCCCCCATCATCTTCATCACCAGCGTTGCGATCACAGCTGACAAAGCGACGAGACTTCCCACTGAGAGGTCGATCCCTCCGGTCAGAATGACCAGGGTCATGCCGATCGCCATGACAGCGATGACCACAATGCGGTCGACAATCGCTAGAAGATTTCCGCGCTTCAAGAAATCCGAAACCATTCTCTCAGTCGGCTGGACCAGCTGGAGGTCAGCCGCCTCCTCAACCAGCGCCGGCAGGATCGTCCACTTCAAAACATCGCCACTCACCACCAGTGCCTCGGGTGTCTTCCCAACCGCATTTGCCGCATCCCAGGCCCGCCGAAGGTCGCGCGGCGTTCCAATCACCTGCCTGACCTCGACGGCCTCAGTTTTCTCCAACTCGGACGCAACGAGGCGGGCAAAAACCCCGGACGGCTTCTTCGCAGCCCCGACCACAAAAACATGACCACCCTGCGATACCTCAGCTTCGACTTCGCCCGCCACCTTTGTCGCCGCAGCACCTCCGGTCGCACTTTCCTGTTTCAGGGTCAGCAAACTGAACAACGCACAAAGCGCTATTAGCACCAACACCATGCCATACTCTCCCAAAAACTTCTTCATCTAATCGCAATCTTTTCCATGGCCAACGCCAGAACATCTTCCTGGGTCGTCTCCGGTGAATTCTCAATCTCTCCCACTAATCGACCTTCTCGCATGA
>PKCI01000113.1 GCA_002862135.1 Verrucomicrobiota bacterium
TGCACTGCTGTGAGATCGTTAGATTCGCCAGGATCTTCTGCCAGATTGAACAACTGGGTGCCACTGCCGTCATCATTAGTCAGCAGTTTCCAGTCGCCATCGCGCATCGCATTGGTTGGGCTCTCAAAATCAGGGTTTCCGGGCCGCAGGATCCCCGGATTGCCCCCGTATTCCCAGAACACGGGAGACGAGCGCTCCTGGGCTATACCAGTGAGAGCCCCGCTCATGTCCTCCCCGTCGAGATCCCATCCAGCAGGAGGACGAGTGCCGGTCATGCTTAACAGGGAAGGGAAAAGATCCAATGCGGCAACAATCGAAGTCCCGTCCGTTTTGCCCGCTTCCACTTTGGCCGGCCAGCGAATGATGAACGGCATGCGAATACCGCCTTCGTAGAGACACCATTTCCGACCGAAGAAGGGGCCGGTGTAACCGGGAGGAGCGAAGCCTTCCTTATAATAGCGCGGCCAGTCAGTGGGGCCGTTGTCGCTCGTGAAGATCACGATCGTGTTGTCGGTAATTTCATGCTCGTCCAACGCATCGAGGAGGCGACCAATCTGGACGTCCATGTTGTCAAGCACCGCGAGGAAGGCCTGTAGAAAGGGATCCTTCTCGTAGTTCTCGTATTTGGCGAGTTTCTCCTCGGTAGCAACATGCTTGTCGTGCACATCATTGGGAAAGACATGGAGGTAAAACGGCTTGTCCTTGTTTCGAATGATGAAGTCGATGGCTCGGTCCACGTAGATGCCACTCGATTCGTGCTTCTCAACGATGCGGTGTTCTCCGTGCCCTAACTTGGCACTAGCACCACTGAGCCCTTTCGTATCGAAAAGAATTCGTTCACCGAGCCCCTCGAAAGAAACCAGCGATTCATTGAAGCCGTAAGCCTGCGGCAGCGGCGCCACAACATCACGCCCTCCACCCATGTGCCACTTCCCGAAGTGAGCAGTGACATAACCGTCCGCTTTCAATACCTTGGCGATAGTCTGAACATCAGGGTCGAGAAAGTCGGCCATGTTGCGTTTCTTATTCTGTTCCTTGGAGGCAAAATGTCCCCAGACCCGGTGCCTACCAGGTGCCTGTCCGGTATTCAAAGCCACCCGCGACGGTGAACAGATCGGCGAGTTGGTGTAGTAATTCGTGAGCTTCAGCCCTTCGTGGGCGAGACGATCAATGTTCGGCGTTTTGATCTCTGGATTGCCGAAACATGATGGATCAGCGTAGCCCATGTCATCGATGTAGAAGAGGACAACATTAGGGCGCTCAGCCGCCGAAGCGGAACACGCCACGCAAACCGCGATGAAAAGAAAATGGATAAACCGAGGATTCATGGAAATAACACCCTACCGATACTGGACCAAAGATTCTAGGTCCATTTCCCTGTGATTTTGTTCGGATGCGGCCCTCAAACAGATTAACTTCGATCGCGCAGGAGTGTTCAACAACTACACGCCGTCACTACCCACGTAGGGTGATTGGGTCTTCTGTTTCTCCGGAAGGTAGGGACGCGACGCGCGCCAGTCGGCGTAAGCCTTGTGCAGGCTTTCCACTTTTTCAGGCATTTGCTTGGCAAGATCATTCAACTCGGTCGGATCATCCGACATGTTGAAGAGCTTCCAATCCTTGTCCTCTTTCACCAACTTCCAGTTCCCCTGGCGGATGGCCCGCTTATTCTCGGTCCAACCCGTGATGAGAATATCGTGATCGGGCCGCTCCTTGCCTTCAAAGAGCGGCACGAGGCTCAGGCCATCCAGATTCGGTGTTGGCTTGCCGTCCTGAGTTGCCGGGTATTCCGCTTCGGCCATCTCGAGAAAGGTCGGCATGAAGTCGACCAGGTGCGCCACGCTGTGACAGATCTGGTTCGGCTTGATCTTCACCGGCCAGTGCGCTAGCAGGTGCGTGCGAGCCCCGCCCTCGTGACCGGCCTGCTTGAAGCGCCGGAACGGCGTTCCGCTGACCATACCCCAGACCGCATGAGGACTGCGCCAGGATTCCGGATCGGTTGGGTGAAGCCAGTTCTTGGTTTTGCCGGGAATGCCACAACCACCGTTGTCGGAAAGGAACAGGATCAGGGTGTTGTCGAGCTCCCCCTGCGATTCGATCTCGTCGACAATGCGCCCGATGTTGCGGTCGAGGCAGTGAACCATTGCCGCGAAACCAACCGCTTCTTCGATGCGGCGTTTCTTGTCCTCTTCGCTGACTTCCTCCCACGGCTGGTAGAGGTCCTTGCCCTGCCCCACCAGCGGCGGCATGACAACATCCCCGGCAATCAGGCCCATCTCCTTCTGCTTCCTGAAACGGTTTTCGCGAATCACATCCCAACCCACATCGTAGAGCTTCTCAAACTTCTGGTAGTCCTCCGGCAGCGCCTGCAGCGGATAATGAGCGGACTCGTAAGGCAGGTAGAGAAAGAAGGGCTTGTCCTCTCCCTCGGTCTCTTCAAGGAAGCGTAAAGCCGCATCGGTGTAGGCATTCGTCTTGTAATAGGGCTTGGAAGTTCCCGCTTCGATCTCTTCCTGCGTCAGCAACTTGTCATTCAGGTAGATCTCAACCGGCTCGTAGGAAAAGAAGTTCCCGCAGCCACCGTAGTGACAGAACGACTTGTCGAAGCTGTTCATCGCGGTGAGCCGCTCCAGCGGCACCCACGAGTCAAAATGCTCCTTTCCGGAATAGAGAGTGGTATAGCCGGCATCGCGCAGCAAAGCCCCCATCGACTGGCACTCCGGCCCTCCAAGAAGCGTTCCAGTTAACATGGAAGAACGGGTCGGATTGCACTTGGCCATGTTGTAGCCCTGAGAGAACCTCATCCCGTTGGCAGCGAGCTTGTCCAGATTTGGCGTATCGATTTCCGCGCCGAAGCACCCAATATCAGCGAAGCCAATGTCGTCCCCTATGATGAGTACGATATTTGGACGGTCATCAGCTAAACTCAAACTGGCAGACGACAGCAACAGGGGGAAAAAAAATAACAAAGACCTGAGTATCATAGCGGACCCATAATCCTTACTGGAACGATTGGCGACCGCGATCTACGGCGCATAAAAGGCTTGTCGAAGAAAAGGCCCTCGAAGCTCGGCTCAATAATCCGCGCCTCCATCGCTCGCGTCGACGGAGGCTTTCCATTCCGTCCACGCTTCGACCATTCCCCTGAGGCGCTCCGGATTCTTCTCGGCAAGATCCGCAGTCTCGTTCGGGTCCACTCCCAGATCGTAGAGTTCCCAGCCGCTGCTCTGGTTCTTCCGATAAGCCTTCATCATCCCGTCGTGCCAGGCAGCCTGACCCTTGATGTGAAAGCCGAGCGGCGTCGGACGTTCCTTCATTTTCCCGTTGATCAGCGGCATCAGGCTGATGCCATCAAGCGGACGATCATCCGGCAGCTCGAATCCCACGATCTCCATGATAGTGGGAAAGTAATCCACCGTGCAGGTTGCAGCCTTGCTAACCGAACCCGGCGCGATCTTCGCAGGCCATTCAATCAGGCTGGGAACGCGGACACCTCCCTCGTAGAGACTGCGTTTGCGCCCGCGAAAGTCGCCCTGCAAACCGGGAGCGCCGTCCTTTCCTTCAGGACCATTGTCGGAGCAAAAGGTGATCACCGTGTTGTTGGCGATTCCCTGATCCCGCAACTGGGCCCGCAGGCGACCAACAGCGTGATCGAGAGCAGTGACGCAGCCATTATAGTTTCGCTGAAAGGCGGTGTTCTTTCCGTCATCGTAACTCGCCGCGTCTTCGGCACTGGCCACCACCGGCAGGTGTGGTGCGTGAAACCAGACGATAGCAAGAAAAGGTCCTTCCTTGCTATCGTCGATGAACTTCATGGCGTGATCCATGATGAGATTGGAATCATCGCCGAGCAGCTCGTCTGATTTCGGATCGAAGAGTGTGTCTTGCCCGGTCCAGTAGTGAGTCCCATAAAACTCCTTCTCGCCATCTTCGGGAATGACATTCCAGCCCAGTCTTGAGGCGTTGGTAAATTCGTTCGCCGAACCTCCCACCGGTTTCCACATGGCATCAAAGGTCGGTGTCTTAGACTCCGTCGCCAGTGTCACATCCACTTCGTGATGCCATGGGGGAGAAAACTCCTTTGCGCCACCTGGGCCTCCGCGATTGGCGTCCTTAATCTTCGTTGTCAGCGTGCCCATGTGCCATTTGCCGAAGTGACCGGTGGTGTAGCCCTTCGTCTTGAGAGCTTCGTAGAGTGTGAATTCCCCATCACGAAGATGACCGTGATTGGCTGTGTAAATTCCGGTGCGGTCATGGTGCCTTCCCGTCACCACTGACGCTCTAGTCGGAGAGCAAACCGGTGCTTGAGCGTAAAAGCGAGTCAGCTTTAATCCGTTCGCCGCCATTTCGTCGAGGTGCGGCGTGCGAATGTGAGTGCCGCCATTGAATCCCACATCCCCCCAACCGAGGTCGTCACACATGATAATGACGAAGTTGGGCTTGTCGACGTCGGTCTGAGCTGATGAGGAAAAGACTCCGGCAAAGAACGCAATTAAAAGAAAAGAACGACAGAAGAATTCCATATTCAAGTGCTGGTAAATACCACTAAAGCTCGGGAGTTTTCCAATCCGGGATACCTTTCTCAGCTAACTGCTTCTCATAGCGCGCTCCCTGAGGATGCTCTTCCGCATAGTCTGCGTCTTCATTCACCATGAGCGGCACAGTTTCCTCCCACCACTGGTCGTAGACCTTCTTCAGCTCCGCCACGACTTCAGGATTCTGATCGACCACATTGGTGGACTCGTAAGGATCCTTGGAGATATCGTAAAGTTCATCGCCATTTACGAGGCGCCAGCGGGTGTTGCGAACCGCGTAGTTTTTGTGCCGGGACAGATTTGGGTCCTCCCCTTTTTCCCATCGCCCCTTGTGAAAGAAGAGGTGGCGGTCAGCCCAATCAACGTCAGCACTCTCAAGCAATGGCAGCATGGTGCGTCCGTCGATCTTCTGGATGCCATCCGGAATCTCCACGCCGGCAAGATCGCAGAAAGTCTTGTAGATGTCGATGTGGGCCGTCAGCGCGTTGATATCACCGCCCTCCTCCAGCACACCTTTCCAACGCCAGAAAGAGGGCACGTGCGCACCACCTTCGTGAACGGAACCTTTTCCGCTCCTAAATCCGGCGGTATGCAGAGTTACCCGCTCGCCATTCTTCCTGGCGCTTTTGCCGGCCTGACCGTTGTCGGTGGTAAAAATCACGAGCGTGTCATCCCAAGCGCCCCACTCATCGAGTTTCTCCATGAGCAGCCCAAAATTATCGTCAATATTCTCGATCATGCCATAACGACCGGCCGTATTTTCGTCCCAGCCGTCATCGAGAAAGCGCTTCTTGTAACCCTCCGGGGCGATCATGGGACCATGAGGTGCGTTGGGCGTGATGAAAGCAAAGTAGGGAGTGCCGGACTCGTGGTTCTCTTTGATAAAACCCAGCGCCGCCTCAAAGAACACATCAGTGCAGAAACCCTTGGTCTGGACGATGGTGTCGTTTTCGAGGATCACGTTATCGAAGTATTTGCCCTCCTTTTGCTGGTTCGGAGGGAAATCGGCACAACTTCCGGTAAATTTCTGACCGATCCCCCCCGCGCCGTGAATAAACACATCGGTAAAACCGCGATTGTAGGGTTGGTATTCGTCTTCATCACCAAGGTGCCACTTACCAAAGATGCCGGTGCGGTAACCTGAGTCCGCTATGACTTCGGCGAACGTCGTCGTCGACAACGCCATGCGCTCCCGCTCTTTGATGGTATGGGTCACGCCGTTTCGGAACTCGTGACGACCACTCATGAGAGCCGCGCGCGTCGGCGCACAGGTTGGGCTGACGTGAAATTCGGTGAAGCGCGTCGAGAGCCCGTAGAATTTATCGAGGTTCGGTGTTCGAAGCACCTCGTTGCCCAGGCAACTGAGGTCGCCCATGCCCTGGTCATCAGGCATGACAAAAATGATGTTCGGGCGGCTGCCCTTGAGATCGTTGGCGAACACCGGAGCCACAACGACGAGGACGAGAAGAATCAGTGAGATTCGTTTCATGGATAGGATGGGAGTTTGAATTAAGTAAAGAGCCCGAAGATACCGGAAGCCCCGGAACCTTGTCATCAGGCGAAATCGCGTTTCACGTTCAATCGCGTTTCACGTTTAAAAGAATTGCCTCCAACTCGAGCCGGGCTGCCGCCGAGGCTTCGGTGTCCTCTTTCTTAAAGATCGGATTCTCCTCCTCCGGGTCATTCGCCATATCAAACAACTGGCCGCTCGAGATCAACTTCCAGTCGCGGGTGCGCACGCCCTTCTTTCTCCTTCCCTCGCCGTAAATCCATTCGCGTGATTCGTGGTCCTCACCACGCAACAATGGGGCAAAACTTTTACCGTCCAAAGGAAAAGAAGGCTTATCTCCCCCGGCCAACTCGACGAAGGTCGGCAGCAGGTCCGAGAGATCAATCAGGGCCTCACTGCTCGACTCCGGCTCGACATGCCCCGGCCAGGATACGAGAGCAGGGACCCTCATCCCCCAGTCGGTATAGGTGCCTTTCTTGCCGGTCAGCTCCATTCCGTTGATGCGCGAGACCACCGGTTCCCGAATCAGCTTGCGCCCCTCGTGCCGAATGTAGTTGTGACCGGTCGTTCCGTTATCAGTCGTGAACATCACGAGGGTCTGATCCGTAAGACCCAACTCTTCGATCGTCTCCCTCATCTGGCCAACCCGCAGATCCATATCGGCAACCATTTCACCGTAGGTCATGTAGCGACCATTTGGACCATGGGGTGGATGAGGATTGAGATCGTCTGAGACCGCGTGGCAAAGCGCCATCGGGTAGTAGATAAAAAACGGCTTATCCCGATGGCGCTTCATGAAGCTCTTGAGAAACTTCACAAACAGCTCCGGCCCATACTGCCCTTTCGTCTCGGGATCCGGACGCTGTCCATTCTTGTAAAGATAGGGGTCGTGGAAGCGCGGCCCTTCGTGCCAACCAAAAAAGATGGATTCGTCAAAGCCAAGGCGCTGAGGGTGGTCAAGATCCTTCTTAAACAT
>PKCI01000034.1 GCA_002862135.1 Verrucomicrobiota bacterium
TGAGGTAATTGACTTCACTACGTTTTGGACGCTTCGCTCGTCTCTTCGAGCCGCCTGACTCGCTACGCTCGGCTGTCTTTCTCCGCTACGCTGCGAATCTGTTGGGTTTGCAGTTTCGGATCGCGAAATCACCGGTTAGCGGATCGAGGATGGGTTGGCGCCCGTCATGGGCGACCGATATTAAACTCTTGATGCCCCGAGCGTTGTCCGCTTTTGCAGCCGGAACAAAGACGCCATTTCTACTGTTTTCTGTGTTTCAGTAAAAAATCCAAGGCAAGAGAATCTGCACGATCACGGAGATCCCCTCTGAGGTGATGTCCCTGTCCTTTCACTTTGCATAAAGCCACCTCAAGGCCCGACTGATTGGAATAGGTGTAAACTACGATCTCATCTCCCCAGTTCTCGACGACCGGATCAGGCAAACATTGATTAAAGGTTCGCCAGACTTCGATTCGCTCCGATGCTGAATACATCGTCACTTTCGGGTTGGTTGAGCCGTTGAAACTTTTGTCCTGGTCCCCAATGACTTGCATGATTGAGACCGCTTGCGTTCCCTCACCCGGATCGTGCGCGCCCTCTACCATGCCGCAGCTCATGGGAGACAGGGCGGCGAACCAGTCGAGTTCTTTCGCCAGCCGGTAACAGAATAGACCACCACTGGAATGCCCCGTTGCATAAACGGCCTTCGGATCCACGATCTGGTTCGCAACCAGGGCTTCAATCACTTTGGAAACCAAGCCCACATCGTCATGCGCTTCAGCATGGAAATGGTCCTTAAAGTTCCATTTGGCCAGAGGTTGCACCGCTTCCGCGCTGATGACAATGAGACCACGCCGATCCGCGTGAGGACTCCACCTCACACTTTGCCCATTAGCCTTGCCTCCCGCGCCATGAAAGCAAAACAGAACGGGATAGAGTTCCTCGCGATCATAGGTCTTCGGGGTAGTCACCATCAGTCGCCTTGATCGCCCGTCGTGTTCGACCTGAACTTCATTCCTTCCCGGAGAAAGCGAGGCGAGTTCAGTGGCCAGAGCGCCTGCGGGTTCAAAGGCTAAAACGGTGATCACGATCAGTCGCAGCATGGTCTTCATTTCGTTCTCCTGCACACCCCGAGCGCATGAATCATCGGCAATCAATGGCGCCGCTATTCATTCACGAGCATTCTCTGGTTTGGCCCCTTCCTGTTTTATCCTGAAAATTGGGGACTACCTGCGAACTTTTTGGACGTGCGTGTCGACCACGTCACCTGTCAACATGATGGTTTTGATCTCCAATTTATCCCTGTCCATGGTCAGAAGCATGACATGGTGCCCTTTCCCGATGAAGGCACCTTCCTTAGTGTCTGTGTACCAGCGATCGGTCTTGGGAGTTCGTTGCCCCACGCCGAGTCCACCTTCACCGACGTAGACAACCCCGGTGGGGTCTTTCTTGTCGTCACGAATTGGAACCGTTCTCTTGATGTTGTGCCCGTCCGCTTCCAGGGCAATATCGACATTGTGTTTTTCAAAGTGGGGAACAAAGACTTTCTTTTGTGATGGCATGTTTTTCACGGCGGGATAGAGAGGACGGTGGTAGGAGGTGAAGAGCCATTTGCTTTCCGAGCGCAACTTTTCGAGAGAGGCTTTGAGAAATTCCTCTTGAGCACCGGTGCCGGAAATATTGGTGTCGAGAGTGATGACCGAGGCGAGGTCGCCAAAGGTGGTGTTGTAGTAGTAGACCTGCTTGTCCCCATCCGCGATGAAATCAAAAACCTCGCCGTAAAGCGGCCCACCATCGTGGTTCCCCTTCGCGACGACCATCGGAATGATTCGGTTCTGGCTCGTCGTGGTCAGTTCATGTTGGCTCAGCCAGGCTTTCCACTGGGAGTAGCTTTTCCCGCTGACGATGTAGTCCCCACCGTGGACAAAGCCCCAAATCTCGGGGTTCTGTTCGACCATTTGACCAATCATGTAGTTGACCTTGCTCCTGGCGGTGATGCCAGACCTGGAATCCCCTCCGTGAATTAAGATCAGTTGCTCCGTTTTGGCGGGAGCGGTCCGGAAGTGAAATTCTCGTGAAGCCACCCCATTGCTCACCATCGTGAGAAAATAGGTAGTATCGGGTTCGAGGCCAGAAAGAGCGGCGTGATGATAGGAAGCCAGCCCGGATTTTTTTTCCTTTCTGTCTTTCAAGGGAGCTCCGGTGTAGAGACCGCTTCTCTGACATTCCTGCTTTTCGTCGTATCTCCCGAGATCACCTCCGGTAGATTTCTTCCCATAGTAGAGGACATGTTCGCCCTCCGGTTCCAGGGTCGACCACGATACGGTGGCCGAAGTGGAGGCATCCTCCTTGACCGTGATTCTCCATTGTGCCGGGGTGGAACCCGAGAGAGTGGTGATTCGCTGATGAACTTTTTCCAGATCAATCTCCGAGTAGTCACCATACTCGTCGGCAAGAGCTAGAGAGGCGATGCCGCAAAGGCTCAACTTCAGCACCCAGAGGGTTGTCGTTTTCATTTTTATATTGGATCAAAGGGGTCGGCGATTTCTACAGTGGTTTGTAGGTCATCATAGGGGTTGTTTGAGAGATTTTCAGTTCATTTCCTCCCCTTTCGAACCACCAGTAGAGAGCGATGAGGACCAGGGCGAGGCCGCCATTTGCGGACCGCACCAGCCAGAGGTCGACTCCCGGAGACCCCAGCGCAGTGACCCGACTGAAAGCTGTCACAAAGCCCCAGATCGCTGTCCAGTAAAGAACAAATCTCGATCGGGTAATCAGCACAAAAACCGCCAGAAGAATGTCCTGGTAACCGATGACTTTGAGTATGATCAGCAAGCTATCGGTGGAAAACTCGAGGCCTATGCGGCGGGCCGAAAGATTGATAAGATCGCGAAAGGGGTAATGCCCCTGAACCGCCTTGTAGCCATGGACCAGGAAGGTAGAGGCCAGGGCGAGACGGGCTGCGATATCAAAGACGTTGAGGAACTTTCGATTGCGAATGAGGCTGTCGAAAACTGATGACCCATTTCCCGACTTCGCTCTTGCGGACTTCGGAAGAAAGAGCAGGAGAAGCGCGAGCAGAAAGGGGGTCACGCTGCGAGCCGCCAGACTATAGGGAGTCATCCCGGAGTAGGCTTTACCTCCGTTCAGCAACGCGGCGATACTGTCGGCAACGCACCATCCCCCGACGATCAAAAGCAGGCTGGCAACGATAAGAGATCGCCTTCTCATGAACAGCACGAGGATACCTACGAAGATCAAAAAGTAAGCCACTCCTCGATCGATTCGGAAAATCAACTGCTGTCGGCTCTGGTCATCAGTGGTCCTATCGCCCTCGATCGAAAGCTCTGTTGCGGTGGCGCTTCCGTTAATGATTGCCTCGAGCGATGAGGCCGCCACATCCTCCTTCGCCTGGCTGAGATCAACTTGCTTGGTGGCGTAGCGGCAGAGATCGCTTCCGTCTGCCCATAATATGGGCTTAGCCATGGCCAGCAACTGAATCGAGACAATGGCAGAAAGAAGAAAGGCCCATAGCGGAGCCCTGTTTTCTGAAAATTTCACAGCATGACTTTCAGCGACTCACCCACAATGTGCAATCCCCTGATCGAGATTGGATGCGGACTTGATACCTAGCGCCCTCCCCATTCATTCCCGCCTTGGCACTTCACGGATTTGCAGGGTAAAATCCGGGCATGAATCGATGTTCACCCTTCATCGCCACGGTGCTCGCTCTGACGTTCGCACCTTCTTCTCAAGCTGAGACCGCCGTTTTTAAAAGTGGAATGATTGAGCCGTTTTCACTGGTTTTTGCCGAGGACGGAACGGCATACGGCGTGGAATACGAAAAAGGAAATCGCGTCTTCTCGATCAGCCCGAGCGGGCGAGTTCAGTTCATTGCCGGTCGCAACACTCCCGGCGGAAAGAAACTGGGAGACATCGCCGAAGGTGATGGAGGGAACATGGCCGGGGCGAGATTCAACGGCATGCACGAGCTGGCCCTTCACCCTGACGGGATGCGAATTTTCATTGCGGACACCTTCAATCACCGGATCCGGCTTCTCGACCTGGAAGCAGGAACGGTTTCGACCTTTGCGGGGACCGGTGGCAAAGCGGGATTTGGGGGCGATGGCGGTCCTGCCGTCAAAGCGAAATTCAATCAGCCTTACACGGTCGCTCTCGATCTTGCCGGCGAAAAACTGCTCATCACGGATCTCGGGAATTTCAGAGTTCGCGAAATTGACCTCAAATCCGGAACAATAACGACCGTCGCAGGAAACGGCAAAAAAGGAATACCCAAAGATGGGGAGCCCGCCACATCTCAACCGCTTGTTTCGCCACGCGCCGCCTGCTACGGAACTGGCGGAACCGTCTACATCGCCTCGCGAAATGGGAATGCGGTTCGCGAAGTCGATGTGCAGGGCAACATTTGCACGATCGTTTCGAAGTCCGGTGAAAAGGGCTATTCCGGTAATGGCGGCCCGGCCACGGAGGCCCTAATCAACGGGCCCAAGCATCTCTGTCTCGATGGCGCTGGGAATCTTATCATCACCGACGACTTTAATCATTGCATTCGGCTCTACTCTCCCACAACCGGCAAAATCCACCTCATCGCCGGCGTTCCCGAAAATGCCGGAACCCAAACCAGCAGCGATCCGCTCAAGACTCAATTGAATCGCCCCCACGGTGCGCGGCTCGACGCCCAAGGACGACTCTGGGTGGCCGACAGTATGAATCACCGCGTGCTGCGTTTCGAAAAACTGCCGAGCATCAACTGACGCGAACTATCAGCGCGCTGACAATGACACAGCAGGGCGATGCGAAGAAGCTAGCGAGCTCACCGATTTGGGCGATGGCAGGCGGCAATAATCGGAGCAATCCTGCTGGAATTAGAAAAATGGTAGACCGATTGAAAGCAGCGGGGAATGAGAACGTGAAACACACGGAGTTCGACGGGGCGGATCATCGCGAGGAATGCATTGCTGTGTTCAATGCCGTTGAATTGATGGATTGGATGCTGGAGTTTGAGCGGGTTCGGCCATAAGATGCTACCTCCATACCGCAAGAGCCACTGATTAAAAGGCCTCAACAGATCTGATATCATGCTAACTCATCCCAAGCTAACCCTGGTTGCATTGCTGGCGACTCTTAACCTGGCTCAAGTTCAGGCGAAGGAATCGATAGCTAAAGGGGAAATTCAAAAACAAACCTACGACTTTAAGGAAGCCTCCCGGGAGATGGAATATTACCTCTACGTTCCGCGGAGCTACGAGAAGAGCACCAGCGCCCCGTTAGTTGTGCTTCTGCACGGCTTGGGTGGCAAGCCAAGGAATGTGATCCGATACGCCGGGATTACCTCTGAAGCTGAAGAGCACGGCTACATCGTGGTGGCACCCTACGGATACAATAGCCGGGGTTGGTATGGTTCTCAGGGAGAGGGCCGGGGCTTCATCAGGCCGAACTCAGCCGATCCGGATAATCTCGGGGAACTTAGTGAGAAGGATGTCTTGAACGTTCTCGGAATCATTCAGGAAGAGTTCAGCATCGACGAGAATCGCATCTATCTGATGGGACACTCGATGGGGGGTGGCGGAACCATTCACATCGGGACAACCTATCCAGAAATCTGGGCGGGGCTGGCGCCTCTCGCTCCCGCTATCATGTCAGGTCGGAACAAAGCTGATGTCCTGAAGAAGCATAATATCGCGGTGATGCTTGTTACGGGGGACAAGGATCGATTGATTCCGGTGGCCGGCGTGCGACGTTATATCGAAACCCTCAAAGCCGAGGGAGTCACCCATATCTATAAAGAGATTAAAGATGGCAACCACGGAGCGTCTATCGCCAACAACCCTGAGATGATCGGCGAAGTTTTCGACTTCTTTAACCAGCACTCGAAATCAAGCAAGCATGGATCAGCCGATGACGCGAGTTCCGATGAAGGTTTCCGGGAATTCTCCAACAAAACGGGAAAGAAAATCACAGCGAGGATCCTCTCCGTCGCCGGAAATAAAGTCACAATCATTCGCGAGGGTGGCGGACAGTTCACGATACCGATCACAGCCTTAAGCGAGGAGGATAAGAGGTTCATCGATGAATGGAAGAGAGCCAATCCCAATAGGGTTCAGTAGCTTCGAATGACCGAAAACAGACCTTGTCTCAGTCACGGGCAGCCTCAATCAAAACCTGTTAGGGAGTCAACTCCGCCTCAGCAAGCTCTAACTTCTTTCTAAGCGCCCGCACCTTCTCGGGGTATTTCCTGGCGAGATCCTTCGTTTCCCCGATATCTTCTTTCAAGTTGTAGAGCTCCCAATCACCGGAACCGGCATCCTCGAGAAACCATCCCACGGTCAAGGGCGAGATCAGTTTCCAGTCCCCTTCTCGAATTGCATTCCCTTTGACGATCCTGGACTGCACGGAAGCGGAACCTGGATTGTAGAGATAGGTGGTCCGGGCGGACTTGGAATTCCCCAGGATACAGTCCAATTGATTGACCCCATCGATGACCCGGTCTTCGGGAACTGTTGCGCCGGCCAGGGCAGCAATGGTCGGCAAGAGATCAATCGTCGCTATGAGGGCATCATTGGTTTCCCCTGCCGCAATTTTTCCGGGCCAGCGCATGAGGCAGGGCACGTGGGAGCCGCCTTCATAAAGGGAAGCTTTTCCATCGCGAAACGG
>PKCI01000223.1 GCA_002862135.1 Verrucomicrobiota bacterium
TTGTAATTGCCTATCATAGAATTATTTACTGTTAGAAATTCGCTTTTTCAACCCCGCCGCTTTGACGCTTCGCTCCGGCCTTGCAGGCAGGCTAACTCTCTCCGGTTGGTGGTCACCGCGCATTGCCCCGGGTTGGAGGGGGTGCCATGGAGGCATTGTCGGCCTGAGCTACGGCTGCGGCGGTTGGTATCGGATTCTAGCTATTTTATTTCGAAATCCACTCCTCCGCCTACCATTGTCATTTTCGGGGCGATAGTTCGAATCTCATCCACCGGGACGGACAAGTAGTCGCAATCCAGGACGACGAGGTCAGCGAACTTTCCCACTTCGAGGCTGCCAAACTCGAAAATTCGTGTAGCGAGCTGAGCGGGTGAACATATGTCGTAATCCGATGCGCCCCTGGGTGATGGCGGGCAGGTCCGGGTTGTTCATGTGGAAATAGACGAACTCGTCAGGATTTTCGACTCGTACATGAAGGTCACGGTCTTTCTTGATGACGGTGATGCGGTGCTTAACCCCAGTGGCAAACAGGGTTGGGGTGGAGTAATCCGGTTTCAGTTCGGTGCCGTTCAGTCCTACGTTTTCTGGCAGGTAGCGACGCCCACGGAGATAGGCCTTCTTCGACTCGGGGAAGGCCGCATAGCTGATGTGATAGGTGTTCATGTTGTTGAAGTACATCTTCATCGCAGGCACCTTTCGCAGGTCACTCCACTTCGTGATGTCTTTCGCGTAAGGACCTTTGCCGCTCCCCGTTGCCTGGAGATAGAGGATGGTGACGCAGTTGGGGGCCTCATCGAGCCGGGTGTAGTCGTATTTGATCTTCAGGTCACCCGAAAAGCTGTCCTTCGTCCACAGCACCATGTGGTGGGCGTCGTTCTTGAATTCCGGTCCGGCCGTCAGAGTCATGCCCTCGGGGCTGTTCGTCACCGTGCCCACTTCGCCATCGAGAAACCACTGTTCCTGCCAATCCCATGTGCCGGAATCGGAAAAAACTTTCGCCCAAGCCGTATCGGCTTCGGCCTTTTCAAACGCGGCCTGGTCTGCTGCTGGATTGGCCGTTGGTTGATCGGGCAGCTTGAACGCCGCCACTACGGCACGGTGATCAGAGGGGTAGGGAGAAACGACAAGGTCCGCGTTCTCTTTGTTTTCACCGACGATCTTCGCTTGCTTCAGGCTGACGCCTTTCCCCCGGAAATACACAAAGTCGATGCGGTCGGGGTGGGTCGTGGGGTCATCAAAGGGATAGGCGGGAGACCAGGTGTAGCCCGGCTGTTCCAGCTCGTCGGGATAGAGGGTTCGCCAGGCATCGGCGAAGCCGGCTTGAGCCATCTTTTTGGAAGCCGGGTAGGCCACCTTGATCGGATGGCGACCGGACGCGGCTGCTTCTTTGGTCCAGTCGAGGTGGGAGGGCTCATTGAAATCGCCGACCACAAAGACCGGAGCGTCCTGGTCGGGGAGCTTGTTGATCTGCTCAAGCAGTGCGGTAATGGCAGCCCCGCGCGCCTTTTGCGCCCATTCAATTGCCTCGGCCTCGGTTTTGATAAATTCGATATTATTGGTGTGCTTATGCCATTTCGGTCGGATCTCAAGAAGCTGGTAGGGTTGATAGGGGTGAGATGGCAGGTGCAGATTGAAGAGGTAGGCTTCCTGACCCGAAGGCAGCCTGACCTTGATGCCATCTTTCATCTCCTCGACGATCTCATAACGCGTGATGATGACTCGATTCCCCCGATCCTCGTAGTGATTCCAGCCCAGTAGCTCCGCCAATTTTTGGGCATTCACACCGGAAGGGGAACGTGCTTCCTGGATGCCGACAATGTCGGCCTTTGCCTCCTGAATCACCTTGACTGTTTGGGACAGTGGTTGCCCACGCATCGTGCCGCCACGGTAGATATTGTAGGACATGACCGTAATGTCAGTCTTTGCGGGTTCCTCGGTGAGGGCGGTGCCCGGGCAGAGGAATCCGATCAACCAGAGGATCACGATGGCACAAACGGTCTTCTTCATCACGGTTTGAAAACTCTCAACCGAGACGGGTATGGGTGTCAATGAAGCTTCTTTCTGCTCGCCTCCAGTGAAGTTCACCCACGCGATTGTTGAACCCTCACTGCTGAGGCTCCCACTTGGACTACTGCTAGCAATTTCCTATCAATTGCAGGGCTTTGGGGTTGTCTACGAATGTGTGCTCGCTGTTGAAAAACGGTGCTCCTAAAGACTAAACTGCGACTTTGGAGAATTTCCCCATTCCTGTTTCCCATAGTTTGTGAATCGATTGATTCACTAGTAGATCGCAGTCCAGCCAAAGCACCTTGGTTAGGTCAGGCAAAAGATCGGGCAAGAAAAGACGATAGAGAGTCTCTTTGGTCATGTGGCCCTGGCGTCTGAATTCAATTTTCTTTCTCGAAGGGGGGCAACCCAGATAATCAATACGTGCGCAGGGTCTACAGATCCGACTATTCTATTTTGGTTCGTTAATGAGATGCCATCGTTTATTATATGAGCTTCGACACGATAATTCTTTGAGAGCGAGCGAGAGATCGAAGACAGTGTGACAGCCAATGGCATCGCGTAATGATCGTTTGAGGCGAATGCTATGTGTATTGTATCCACTTGGTCTTTCCTGTTGTCCGGCAATCAACTTCTGGCTTTTTTAGATTAACGCAATGAATTCGACTCTACTACTCATTGATCTCCAGTGCAGTGACCTGATTTGGAAGTGAAATGTGCTTTGCAGTCGAAGTGTTGTATTAATGGTTTGGTGAAGAATTGTGAAAGTTTTGTTGATGTATAGCACTCATGTGCCGAGTGATCGGCATGTTGAGTATTTGAAGAGTGTTGAGCCAGTTGATCAAGTGGTTGTTGTTGACTCTGATGAGTCTGCGCTTCGCGAAGCGACCGATTCAGAAATCATTATCGGTCATCGCTATCTGCGACAGAGTCTACCCGGTTGCGAAAAGCTGAAGTGGGTTCAGAGCACTGCCGGAGGGGTTGATCGATTGCCTTTGAGTGAATTGAAGGATCTCAATGTGTGTCTGACTAATATGTCATTCCCGTCCCGTGGAATCGCGAGGCATGCACACACGATGGCGTGGGCGATTACGAGAAGAATCCCAGAGTCGTTTCAGCAGCAGAAGCACGGACTTTGGGATAACCAGTTTCAGTGGTTACCTGAACCACGAGATGCTGTTGTTTTCGGTGTTGGAGGAATTGGTAGTGAAATCGCGAAACTTTTGAAACGTGACGGTATTCGCGTTCGAGGGGTTAGGAGGAGCCATAGCAAGAGCAAGGTTCCGGAGTTTGATCAGATCTATTCGGTCAGTGATCGGACTGAGGCGATTACTGGTGCGAATTGGGTCTTTCTAGCGCTTCCTAATTCAGAAGATACTCGTGAGTTGATTGATTCCCAGTTGATGGAATTAATGGCAGATAAAGGAGTTTTGATAAACGTAGGCCGAGGAGAAACTCTGGTTACCAAGGATTTGGTTCATCTCTTGAATTCCGGAAAGCTGGGCGGAGCTGGTTTGGATGTTATTTATCCCAAACCCGAATCTGAGGATGATGAAATCTGGAGGATTCCCGGTCTTTTGATCACGCCTCATGTCGCTTCTTACTCGTATGAGAGATATGACTTGATCGAACGTTTCGTTGAAGACCAGCTCGACCTTTATCTCATGGGAGAGCCGCTTCTGGATGTTATCTTCTGAAGTTTTTTGTGTGTGATTTCCACCAATTGAGAACAGCTTTTATCTGTAAAATTCGCTTCGCGTCTTTGCGTGGTGAGCTGAGCGTTGCGGCCTCCTTTAGTATTGGTTTCTCAAGCCCGAGCGCTAAGGCAATCATGAGGGGCAGTTTCGCTCGTGGGAAATCGGGCAGAATCGAATTAAAAAATAGGTCAAGGTATTGGTGGCGAATTGGAGCTTCTTGATTCGTTAAGCAGCTTTTCAGGTGCCAGATTGTTGCCTCAAAAACATAGTAACATTGTCTGGAAGAAACGTTACCGCAGAGCGTATCAGTTCTCTTAAATGCCTGTTCTAAGGTTGTTCTGGGGAGTTGTCCCTCATGTTGAAATAGTGCGGCGAATTCCTGCCACATTTGCAATTGTGCTGTCCTGCTCGTCGATTCCCCCGGGTTCTTTTTTATCCTTTCTTCGGAGATGCTTTCAAATGCCCTGATTAGGTTATTTAAGTAGTAGAGCGGTTTCTTGCTGCGAAGCGTATTGCTGTATGAATTCTCGCTTTGGTAGCGGGCAGCTGTTTTCGCGTCGCTTTTGATAAATTCGGCATCCGAAGATAGCCTTCCCCATAAGTGAAAATCGGATACTCCTTCGAATTCGGAAGACAGCCCGCCAATCTTATCGAGACCACTTGTTCGGATCAGAGCAACCGATGGGCAGTCGAATGGCATGGAGGGGGCATTCTTCCAAAAATCAATCTGTCGGAATTTGTGAGAGGAGAGGTCGAAGCTAGGCCTCTTTTTTTCACTATACGAGCCGCTTCTAGCAAAGGCTAATGGCACTCTGGGGTGCTTTTCTAGAAGACCGGCGAGAATTTGGAGATGTTGTGGGTGCCATAGGTCATCCTGATCCAGCAGGGCAATGTATTGGGAAGAAGACTGCTCAATTCCGAGAATGCGATTATTGTTCGCACCGTGCCTGGGTCTGGAAAAGCGTTTTACCCAGGGTGTTCTTTCAAGAATTTCCCAAGAGTTGTCGGCAGAGCCATCATCCACTGCGATTACCTCTTTAGCTTGCAATGTTTGAGCACGAACCGCTGCAAGAGTTTCTTCGAGAAAGCGACCACCGTTGTAAACTGGAATAATGACTGATACCTCAGACATGAGATAGGGAGATCGATTTTATCAGGCTCTTAATTTCCCCATGATCCTTTGTGATTTCGTGATCATCTCGTTTGTTAAAAGTGTCCCAGGCTTTGCGTATCTTTTTGAATTCGGATTGAAGCTCCTTGCCCTTGATGTCTCGAAAAAATGACCTTCTCAGGAAGCTTAAGCTGCAATTCAATCGCGACATTTCTTTGAGGAGCATCTCGAACGGCAGAGGCTTACCGGCTCCCATAACGGTTATACCGCCGAACCCTACTTTACGATGCTCCAGCAGGTTGTAGATTTCATCAATGGTTCCATCCAGTAGAGGGTTCCAAAGAAAGTTATCTTCTCTTGAGATCATCAGGTCGTTGAGGCCTATATAGCAATAGTCCCACGGGAGAGTCGAAAGATCGCTGCACTCGTTTATCAGGTCCTGCGTTTCAATCTGAATGATTGATTGGCATCGCCCATCTAGAATATTCAGAAAATCTTCGACTTGTTTCACGCTCTCGGACATTGGGAGGATAATCTTACCGGCTCCATTGTCGATGGCCAGTTCCAGCTGATCTCGATCGAAGCTAATGCCTCCGTCAATTCGGACGGTGATCGGGATAAAATTCTGATTTCTGAAATGTATGAGGTCCTCAAGGGTATCTTTTCCGATTTGAGTCGAGTAACCTGTTTGCCGGTCATCTTTTCCTTTCCGCTCCCAATCTATGATCAGACTGTCTACTCTTGCTACAGCTGCATCCTGGATGAGGTGGTCGTCTGCCTTAAAGATAAACATCTCAAGGTTTCTTGTTGCTTCGTCGTTTGTATCCACAAAGGCGAGCTACTAGAAAAACGTCCGTATTCAAAGCAAAACATTTCTGTCGATCATGTTTCCCTCTCCTTGGGAACTGATTTTAAAGCTGGTAGAGCTGATCCGGTGCGTTGTGCGGAGTGCGCGGCAGGAAAACGGCATACCAGATAAAGAAAGGCTGTTCGTTCTTCTGCGCCTTTTCCACGAAGTGGTGGATGGGCTCCATCGTTTTGCGACCAATCCCGTGCCCAAACCCCTCGTCAAATCCGTGGTCGCGAGGATCTCCCTCCCACCACTTTCCGGTCTGAAGCGTGGCATACCCGTTATCCTGCAGCTGTTTCACCAAGGAAGGCGCATGCTCAAGCGTGGCGGTCATGGCTTTCGATTGCTCTTGGGCCAAGGACCACAGTTCTTTGTTGGCCCGCAGTCGCAGGCGGTCAACGCCTTCACCCATAAAAGGGCGATTGCGCCGCACAGCTGTTTGGTGAGGATAAAGGCCGGTCACGATGCTGGCCAAAGAGGGACGGCAAATTGACGCGGTGGTGTAGCCGCGTTCATAAATCAGACCCTCGGTGGCGAGCTCATCGAGGTGGGGTGTCTTGAGGTGAGGGTGGCCCATGAAGCCGTAATCGTCCCAGCTCTGGTCATCGCTCAGGATGAAGACCACATTTGGCCTGTCGCCCGCCTGCCGATGGCTACTAGGCTCAAAATCAAAACTAACGTTTTCATAAGTGCGGGATGAGCTTGGGGCTCTGATCGGGTCCATCGGAGGCAGAGCGATTGGACAAAAAAGCGGAGGCTTATTCGCGGATGGGCAGTGATCTCCCGGTTGAATTAATCTGTTCCAATGATAACACGTGATCAAGCGCCGGTGGAGAAAGCTTGTCCAAAAGACTCTGGATGATCCTTGATAAGGCGAAGCACGCATGAGCTCTCATCATCATATCTCCCGAAAACTCCCCAACCGGCATTCCCTCAGGGAGTGTTCCGGCGGAC
>PKCI01000026.1 GCA_002862135.1 Verrucomicrobiota bacterium
GGTCAGGGATTTCATGGTTTGCTTCTACCTTGTCAGTAGGTTTGCGGATGTTTCGGATTTCGCGAAGGGAAGTTTGAGAATCTCCTCTCCTTAAAGGACTTCTTTCCGCCGCAGACGAATGATTGGCGTATGTGAGTAGTAGAGAGAAAGGCTGGCCGGCCCGAATGAATTGATTAATGCAGCACCATTTGGCTCAGAGTTTCTCTCAGTTATCCGCTCTGGTGAAAAGCAGCTCGTATCGCCTTTTTCCAAAAAACTTTGGCAGGTCGCGCGGAAAGCGGAAGTCTATAGGTGACGCCGATGTCTCAAGACCCGATAGACCAATCCGACTTTATGCGCCTGTTCGTGCGACACGAGCGGGATCTGCGCGTCTTTGCCCGTGGGATGCTGCCGAACTGGCCGGCGGTGGATGATGTGCTCCAGGAAGCCAGCGTGGTGATGTGGAAGAAGCTGCATCAGCTGGAAAAGGAGGAGGATTTTTTCACCTGGGCGCGGGTCATCGTACGCTATCAGGCCCTGAGAGCGCGACGCAATGCGGCGCGGGACCGGCTCGTACTAAGCGAAGAAACGCTCAATCTACTAGCCGATGAGGCGACGGACATCACCGGGGACGACCTCGAGCAGGAGCGAGCGGCGCTCAATAGTTGCCTCCAGAAAATGGGCGACGAACAGCGGGATCTCGTCTTTGCCGCCAGCATGCGGGACGGCGGGGTCAAAGAACTGGCCGAAGCCACCAACCGAACCGCCAACAGTCTTTACAAATTGATCGGACGCTTGCGGGCGTCCCTGCGCGATTGTGTGGATCGCGAACTAGAAGCCCATGGATAAGTCACCGAATAAAGAAGAACTCATCGACCGTTACCTAACGGGCATGGCCGACGAAGCCGAGGTCGAACAACTGGATGCCTGGCTCAAGGAGGATGAGCAGCTGCGTCAGACCTTTCTTTCTGCGACCCGGATGGACAGCCATCTCCGGGAGCGGGCCCTCGAACAGCCAGCGAAGAAAGAAGCCGAGTCGTCTGGTCCGCCAACCCTTCGTTTCCGGTGGTTCAATCCCGGAGCCGCGGCCGGTCTCTTGATCGGGCTGTTCAGTGCGTCGGTGGTGTGGGCGGCGATCCCGCAGGCCGGGGGCATCACCCGGACGAGCGAGGAGGTCGTCACTGAGAGCTTCGAGGATCCTGACATGAAGCTAAAGCCGATGCTTCCTAATCGAGCCAATCAGTGGTTCGGGCCCCTGGTATCGGTAGCACCCGAAGGTGGTGTTACGGCCGTCGAGGGAAGCCGAGTCGGGCAACTGAGTCCCAATCCCGGCTACCGGTCCGAGTCGGTCCGCTACGTGGTCGATCTCAATGATTACCCGGAGTTAGCTCCGAGGCATGTGCAGAGCTTGCAGGTGAAGGCGTCCTTTTCTGCTCCGTTCACCGGGCAGGAACCGAAATTTCGCGTGGAACTGGCCGCCTTCAGCGAAGCGCCCGGGGACGTGAGGGACGCGTGGAAAGTGGAGAAAGAAGTCGGTGAAAGAGTGCTGCAACAAGTGGTGCGAAACCACCTCCCGTCAGAGGACGAGCCGGGCAAGTGGCACGAAGTGAGCGCCTCGCTTGAGATTCCGGAGGGGAGTCGGAGTGTTGTCATTTCGCTCGTAGTCTTTCGCCTCGATCCTGATAAACCGGTTTCTGACTTTTACCTCGATGGGATTGAGGTGCAGTTGGTGGATATGTATGAGCCGTCGACCTGATTCGTCCGAGTAGGAGTTCTGTCAGTTTCTATGCTCACGTTTTCGTGTATTTGCTCCGGTGGCCTGCAGGCATTTAGATGACGCAATACGATGCGAATCGTATCTCACTCGTTTTCCAGCGTGTTTGATGAATTCTGTTGAGCCTGTCTATCGTTCCTGAAACCGCTTTCTTTAAGTAGGAGTCGCTAACGGATCACGGATATCTATTTCATGAATCTCGAATTTCAGAACAAGCAGCGGGCGCACCTCTTTCCTGTGTTCTTGATTCTTATTTTGCTGATCCACGCTTTTACCACAGCGCTTGCCGGGCCTGAAGTGTCTTCACCCAGCAATCATGTGGGACATGGAAAACAGTCGATACTGATGGCCGTGGACGCCAATGCCAATTCCAAGTGGTGCGGTCATCACGAGGGGCAGTCAGTGCAGTGGCAATTGGAACTGCCGGTGGCAATCGCCGCCAAGGGCTATTCGCTGACTTCCGCCAACGATGTCCCTTCCCGCGATCCTGATCATTGGGTGCTGGAGGGCTCGTCGGAAGGCAAAAACTGGACGAAGCTGGACTCCCGGAAAAATCAGCCTGAATGGGAAAAGCGACATCACACAAGGCATTTCGCGATCAGCAGCCCGGCCGCATGGAAATACTTTCGGTTTACATTTCAGTTCGATGACCCGACCCACTACCAGTTGTCGGAAATTGCTTTTGACGGCGTGTCAATGAAGGGGGCAAAGATCGCAGTCCCCCCGAGCTTGAACGATCTGCGCAACGAAGGGAAACGACTTTCGAAATACCTCGACCCTGAGGCCTTGACGGTGCCGGATGGGCCGCCGACTGCGAACCTCACTGCCTTTCAGCATGATATCAAACCGCTGCTCGAAGCGTCCTGTGTGAAGTGCCACGGGCCGGACAAGCAGAAGGGTAAATTTCGCATCGACACCCTCGACCCGGACATGGTCAATGGCGAAGATGGAGCCTGGTGGGTGGAGGTGACTGATACCATCAGCCAGGGTGAAATGCCGCCGCCGGATGAAGAAGATGTTGAGTTGGCCGACGCCGATCGCGCCAAGGTGGTCGACTGGATTTCGCAGGAGTTGCTGGTCGCGTCCCAGGCTCGCCGCAGTGAGCAGGGACACACTTCGTTTCGCCGTCTGACCCGCTACGAAACCAGCTACGCCCTGCAGGATCTGCTGGGGTTGCCTTACGATTTCGCCAGGGATCTGCCTCCGGAAACAGAATCCGAGGACGGCTTTCAAAACAGCTCCGAGATGTTGCAGATGACCTCGGCGCAGTTCGAAACCTACCGGGAGATTGCTCACACGGCTTTGACGAAAGCGACAGTTCGTGGCGAGCAGCCGGAGCCGGTTCGATATGTCATTACCGCTGAATCGGCAGAGGCGAACTTCCAGAAAAGCAGACTAAGTAGTATTGAAAAACTCAGGAAGAAAACCGACGCCGATTCCCAGGCAAAGCTTGCGGAGCAGGAGAAGGCTGCCTGGACCTACGACGCGAATGCAGCGCATTTCGTCAATCTGGAGACCGGGCGAGGATTCCAGTCGCGATCCGGTTACGGTCGAAACAGTTTCCGCCCTCTGGAGGAACTGCCGGAAACGCCCGAAGTTTCCAATTATGTTTTGGCGTTGCCGGGAAACACGCAGCAACTCCTGGATTTCGGTGATTTTCTTCCCGGCAGCGGGACGCTTCGCCTGCGTGTCAGGGCCTGGCAATCCTCTACCGATTCGCCCTCGAACCCTGACCTCCGCATCCACTTCGGTTACCAGCCCAGTAACAATTCAAAAACGTCATTCCGCGTCGGTGAATGGACGATCACCTCTACGTCAGACAGCCCGGAGTTCTACGAAATGGACATCCACCTCGGTGAAATTTCGCGAAATGCCTTCCGCGGCAAATACCCGTTGGGTAAGCGCCCGAACCCTTCCGAATACTTGATTTTTCAAAACCCGTCTTCCAGTGGCATTCACATCGACTACATCGAAGTCACCGCGCCCCACTACGATCAGTGGCCGCCGGAGTCGCATCAGCGAGTGTTTGCTGCGGGAGTGGATCCGGAATCGAACCCTCGAAAGATCCTCAGCGATTTCATGCGCCGCGCCTGGAGACGTCCTGCGACCGAAGCGGAACTGGATAAGAAGCTGGCCTTGTTCAACGCGATCCGCCCGTCCTGCGACGACGCTCAGCAAGCGATGCTCGAAGTGCTCGCGACCGTGATTTCATCGCCGAACTTTCTCTATATCGTGCAATCGCCCGAGCCTGAAAATTTCGATATGGCAACCCGCCTGGCGATGTTCCTATGGAGTAGCGTGCCCGACGAGGAACTACTCCAACTTGCTGAGACAGGTCGCTTGAGTAATCCCGACACACTGGCAGAACAAGTCGACCGTATGTTGGCCGATGAACGCTCGGAGCGGTTTTCTCATCACTTCGTCAGACAATGGTTAGGGCTGGCTCTTCTGGATTATCAGGAGGTGGAACCGAACCTTCGCGAAGCCATGGGCCAGGAACCCATCGAGTTGTTTGCAGAGATGCTTCGGTACGATTCCAACATTCTCGATTTCCTGCATTCGGACTACACCATGCTGAATGAAAAGCTCGCCAAACACTACGGGATTAAAGAAGTGTTCGGCAGCGAATTTCGCCGCGTCGATTTACAACCTGAGAGCCGTCGTGGAGGTATCCTCACCCAGGCCGGACTACTAGCGATGAATGCAGACGGCGAACATTCGCATCCGCTCAAGCGCGGTATCTGGTTGCTGGAAAACATCCTGCACGATCCACCGCCACCTCCGCCTCCGGCAGTGCCGGAGATCGATCTGGCCGATCCCCGGATTCTCGAGATGACGCTGAAAGAACGCATGGCCGATCACCGCAACGATCCCGCTTGCGCCTCCTGCCACGAGAAAATCGATCCCTGGGGCATCGCCTTTGAAAACTACGATGCGCTTGGCCAATGGCGGAGTGAGGACTCGGTTGGCGTTCTCTTTAACGGTGACACGCTACAGGGAATGGATGGTCTGAAGCGCTACCTCCTGGAATTGCGTCAGGATCAATTCGCCAGCGCTATGACTCACAAGCTCACTGCCTACGCCCTGGGACGTCCGATGAGTTTCGGAGATCGCACCAGTCTGGAGCAGATCACGGCAACGACCCGACGCGAAGGCGACGGGCTCAAGACTCTTATTCGTAACATCATTCTGAGCGAGCTTTTCAATTCCTAATCAATCATGAGCACTCAACTTTCTTCATTGGATCGCCGAAAATTCCTGCGCGGGGTGAGCGGCTTTGCTCTAGCCCTGCCCTGTTTTGAGACTTTTGCTAAATCGGCGGCTGCAGCTACAACTCCCAAACGGCTGGCCTGTTTCTACCAGCCCGACGGGGTCCCCATGCCGCGAGTCGATGATCCTGCGTTTCAGGAATTCAGCTGGTTCCCGAACCATCCTGGTCGCGACTTTCAACTCACCAATAGCCTGCGCCCACTGGAGCCGCTGCGTGATAAAATGACGGTCGTCGGCGGGATGTCTCACCCGGCAGTGCGTCGTGTGCATGGTCACTCGAATGCCGACCAATTCCTGACCGGAGCTGACACCGGTGCCAGCGGAGACTATGAGAACTCCATCTCGCTGGACCAATACTACGCAAACGTTGTTGGTGATGAAACCCGTGTTTCATCCCTGGTGCTCTCAACCGATGGCGGCACTGGTTCACCGAGGGGGGCGCAGACCCTGTCTTTCAATCAAGCAGGTCGTCCCATCCCCGCCGAGAATCGTCCCAAGCGGATTTTTGATCGACTCTTTGTGAGCAGCGGTAAAGACGCCGAGCGCCGCCTCGCCATCAGCCAGTCGGCACTGGATGACTTAATGGGCGATGCCAACTCGCTTCGCAAAAAGCTCTCTGGTCACGACCAGGACACTCTCGACGATTACCTGCAATCAGTCCGTGACACAGAGATCCGTGTCGAGAAAGCCCGGCGCTGGCTCGATATCCCTATGCCCCGGGTGGACGTGAGCCACCTGAATCTAGACGTCACCCCGGATGATCCGCGTAACTACGTCCAGACGATGTATGAATTAATCTACCTCGCCTTTCGAACCGACTCCACCCGGGTCGCCACCTGGCAAATCGGTCGCGAAAACGGTGTTGGAGCCAGTGACTACCTGGCGCGTGCGATTGGCTACAACCTGACGCATCAGCTTTCGCATAATACCAAGAAGCCAGATGGTTGGGAGCAATTCTCCAACTACTGCAACTTCCTCATGGAAGAATACGGCCGCTTCCTCCAGCGCCTGCAGGATACCCCTGAACCGGCCGGCAACGGCACCATGTTGGATAATACCGTGACCCTGTTCGGTTCCGCCTCCAGTGCTTTTCACCTGTCACGTAACTACCCGATCGTCCTCACCGGCGGAAGCAACCTTGGCTTCAAGCATGGACAGTATCTCAAGTTTGGAACCGACGAAGATAATTCCAGCTCGTCCGGATTTTCCACCGATGCCGGTTGGAGAAGTGATGTCGAGGAAGAGGAACGCCCACTCTCCGACCTTTACCTCACCATGCTTCATCGTCTTGGAGTCGATGCCGAGAGTTTTGGCGGTAGCGAAACCACCGTGGCCGAGGTTTGAGGATCACGTTGATTTACGGCGATATCGAGGTATCACTCGCGAAATGCGCGGCCCGAAAGAGAGAAGGTCATGATAAAGAGGCTGATATTTCGGGCGCTAACGCTTTCGCTGCTGATCCTCGCGGTGCGCGATGCCTCTGGGCAGGATGTGGAGTCACCGAACATCCTCATTATTTTCACCGATGATCAGGGGTATGCCGATTTGGGGTGTTTTGGAAGTGAAGAGAATCAGACGCCGGTCCTCGACA
>PKCI01000192.1 GCA_002862135.1 Verrucomicrobiota bacterium
GCAGCTTACCTCACCGAGAAACTCGGTGTAGAGGCTGAATTTGTTTTTTCCAAGGACTATGCCGATGCTGTGACCAAGTTTTCCAACGGGGAAGTTCATTTGGTCTGGTTTGGCGGTCTTTCCGGCGTTCAGGCGCGGATGGCTGTCGAAGGCGCCCAAGCGATTGCCCAGGGCAAAGCTGATCCTCAGTATAAGTCTTACTTCATTGCCAATAAGGATGCCGGACTCTCTCCGTCCGCTGACTTCCCAGCAGCGATCAAGGACATGACTTTCACCTTTGGTTCACCCGGTTCCACTTCCGGTCGTCTCATGCCGACCTTTTTCATCATGGAGAACAACGGTGGGGTTCATCCTGATGAGTGGTTCGCTGCGAAGCCCGGCTTCCAGATGAGCGGTGGTCACGTGGCAACTGCCAATGCCGTGGCCGATGGCACCTATCAGACCGGAGCGCTGAATTACAAGACTTACGATTCACTCGTGGAGAGCGACCCGAAGATCGCTGAAAACACGGTGAAGATCTGGACGACTCCGTTCTATGCCGACTACAACTTCACCATCCACCCCGATGCTGAGGCTGCTTTCGGGGCGGGATTTGCTCAGAAGGTTCAGACGGCTCTGATTGAAGCTCCGTCTGGCTCTGATGCGCTCAAGGCAATCAACCGTGAGTCCATCATTTCCGCTAAGAACGAGGACTTTGAAGGCATCAAAACGACTGCCGTTCAGATGGGGCTCATCGAAGAATAGGCATTTTTTGCAACCCTTTCGGGGAGGGGCGGAAGTTCGGCTTCCGTCCCTTTTTTTCATGTCAGCTTTTCAGCTCGAGAATGTGACACTGCGTTTCGGGAGTCTCGCTGCCGTGGATAGCGTGTCGCTATCGATTGAGCCAGGGGAGCAGGTCGCTTTCATCGGCCCGAGTGGCAGTGGAAAGACGACTTTGATTCGATTGCTCAATACCATGAGGAGGCAGGATGAGGGGAGCCTGTCGGTATTTGGCGAAAACGTTATTGAATTCAGTGACCGGCGACTCAGGGAACTGCGTTCGCTAGTGGCGACCATTCCGCAACATCTTGGACTCGTCCCGAACTTAACCTGTCTGCAGAATGTGATTCTAGGGAAGGGCGGCAGTCGCGGCACGATACGGTCGATACGGGACCTGATTTTTCCGGCGCATGACGACCAATTGGCGGTTCATGAAATTCTCGATCGCGTTGGCATTGAAGAAAAGTTGTTTGAGCGCATTTCCAACCTTTCCGGTGGCCAGCAACAGCGTGTCGCTATAGCCCGCGCCCTTTTCCAGGAGCCGAAAGCGCTTCTCGCAGACGAGCCGGTCTCCAGTGTTGATCCGGCACGAGCCCGCGATACGGTGAAGCTCCTGACAGAACTTTCAAAAGAACGTGGGTTTACCCTTGGCGTGAGTCTGCACCACCTGGAACTCGCCCGAGAATTTTTTCCCCGGCTCGTCGGAATGCGTAACGGTAAAGTGGTTTTCGATGGTGCTCCGGAGTCATTGAGTGAGGAGGATCTTGAGGCGCTTTATGAATTGAGCGATGAGGAAATGATGGAGGACGCCTGAGATGAAGGGAGCTCACGGCCGAATTCGCTGGGTGGTATTTTGCGGATTCCTTGTATTTCTGGCCTGTGCCTGGGCGTTGGATCTCAAGCCGGGGGGATTGATTCCTCCGGACGCCGAACACTGGAGTCGAACCGGTGAGTTTTTTAAAGCGGCGCTGAATCCAGCTTTTGACTACCAGGACGAAAATGTACCGGACGATGCGGATTCGATCTGGCTGAAGGGATTCAAAGGATTACTGCTTACGTTGAAGTTCGCGTTCGGGGCCATGAGCATCGCTATTCCTGCGGCCCTGGTGATGGGTTTCCTTGGTTCGTCGGCGTGGTGGCCGGAGCCGTGTGGGCGCGGAACGCAGACAGTGTTGAGCGCGGTGTATTTCGTGAGCCGCTTCGTGATGAGTTTTGTGCGCTCAATTCACGAGCTAATCTGGGCGCTTTTGTTCCTTTCCGCGATGGGGGTATCGCCCCTCGCGGGTATGGTTGCGCTGGCTTTGCCGTTCTCAGGCACACTGGGAAAGGTGTTCTCTGAACTGATTGACGAAGAAGCTCGTGAAGCGGGACTGGCTTTGAAAGCGATTGGGCATCGCCCCATACAGACTTTTCTTGTGGGGATTTTCCCCGGTGCCTTACCTAATTTGATCACCTACAGCTTCTACCGCTTCGAATGCGCGTTGCGGTCTTCGGCGGTGCTCGGGTTTGTCGGTATCGAAACGATCGGGCTCTACATCGAGTTGTCCCACGAGGAGTTTTATTATCGTGAGGTGTGGACCTACCTCTATCTGTTGCTTGGTTTGATCGTCGTTGTTGACCGCTGGGGGGCGGCGATCCGGAAGCGACTTCACTCATCAGCGGAGGCTTGGAAAGTGTGATGGAGGCGACGCTTGACACAGATCGCCTCGGGCGCGTCAAAGAACTTCGTCGAAGCCGGACGAAGTCTATCTATCTGCGAATCAGTGGGATTGTCGTATCGGGCATGATCATCTGGGCCTGGGTGTCCAGCCAGCCGTTGCTTGGGCGGCTTTCGGCTTCACGGCGCTGGGAGAATTTCAAAAACTTCGCTGGTGACCTGATCCCGCGGCCGGTGCAGAGGTCAGGGGACTGGTTGGACGCCTTTCCGTGGGCCTGGGGTTTATTAACCGATGAGGGGTTCGTCGCGCTCGCTACGACCTTCGGTATTGCGACGGCCGCTATTCTGCTGGCCTCCGCGCTGGTGTTCCCGGTTTTGATATTTGCGAGCCGTCAATTGGCCCGGCCCAATCCTTTTGGCCTGTGGTCTGGTCGTGTCAGCGCGCTGAAATCCTTTTTTTGGAAATTCAGTGGGCCGGTGGTTCGGTTTGTTTTCGTGCTGGCACGAGCTGTCCCGGAATACTTGATTGCTTTCCTGCTTCTCTCGCTGCTTGGGCTGCAAGTCTGGCCGCTGGTTTTGGCGCTGGCGATTCACAACTTCGGAATCCTGGGCCGCCTTTGGGGCGAAGTGGTGGAGAATGCAGAAACTGCTTCCGCCGAACAGGCCATTGCGGCTGGCCAGTCGTGCTCGAGTTCCTTCATCACGAGGATTGTTCCGGCATCGTTTAACCGGTTCCTCATCTATCTTTTCTACCGCTGGGAAACCTGCGTGAAAGACGCTACGGTTCTCGGTATGCTGGGCCTTTTGACCCTGGGCAAGCTAATTGCGCTGTCGAAAGGGTTTTTCTGGGATCAGATGTTCTTCTATATCCTCCTTGGAGCATCAGTGATTCTACTCGGTGATCTATTTTCAACCTATTTGCGGCGAAAGCTGCGTTGATATTTCCTGACTAAATCTATGCCGGAACGCCATTTCATCGTCGGAACAGCAGGTCATATTGACCACGGTAAAAGTTCACTGATTGAGGCCCTGACGGGAACGGATCCGGATCGTCTTCCTGAGGAGAAGGCGAGAGGAATGACAATCGAGTTGGGGTTCGCTCAACTCAATCTACCCGCGAGTGATGGTTCAGATGACAGCCTGGCGCTTGGTGTGGTTGACGTTCCAGGGCACGCCGATTTTGTGAAGAACATGGTTGCGGGCGTCGGTGCGATTGACCTGGCGCTCTTTATCGTGGCCGCCGATGACGGCTGGATGCCTCAAACCGAGGAGCATTACCAGATTCTCAACTACTTGGGGGTGAAACGCGCCATTGTTGCATTGACCAAGGTTGACCTTGCCGAGGACCTGGAACTGGTGCTGGAGGACGTAAAGGAAAATCTTGAGGGAGGATTTTGGGAAAACATTCCGGTTGTGCCTGTGTCTTCACACACAGGGCAGGGGATTGAGGAATTGCGGGCGACGATATCCCGCGAACTGACCGAAGTTGGGGAAGTCGGGAATACGGGTAAGCCGCGTCTTCCGGTCGACCGCGCATTCTCCATCAAAGGGGTGGGCACGGTTGTGACCGGGACGCTCACCGAGGGTGAGATAGCGGTTGGCGACGACCTCGTAGTCCAACCATCGGGACAGGATGCCCATGTCAGGACGGTGCAGTCCCATGGTGCCAGCGCAGAGGTGGTGCCTCCCGGGACAAGGACAGCAGTGAACTTGTCAGGGATCAGCCTGCGGGAGAATCGTTCGGCGGCAAAGGAAGGAATCGGTCGCGGGGATGTCCTGACTAGGAAGAAATTTGGAGATGCTGTATCGGTCATCGACGTGATTGTCAGTAAGTCTGACCGGACCATCAGGGGTATGAAGCAGTCCTCCCGTGCAATGGGGACAGGACGTGAGGTCATGTTCCACCATGGTAGCTCCGGTGTCCTCGCGCGGATACACCTTCTTGGGCAGCGAAGCCTTTCTCCCGGAGAATCGGTGGTTGCTGAATTACGATTTCACGAACCGGTCTACGTCTTTCTTGGTGACGGTTTTGTCCTTCGCGACCATTCGCTTGGACTGACGCTTGCGGGTGGTGTCGTAATAGATGAGGACGCCAATCGCCGTGCGTTCCGAAAGCCATTCCAGGGAGAGTTTCTCGAAGCTCGTGCTGAAGCTCCGCATGATCTGAGTGTGCTGATAAGAACTCAGTTGAAGCGGGATATGGTGATGCCGCTTTCGAAGCTACTGGCCAAGTCGCCTTTCAGTGAGTCGGCGATACGTGAGGAGGTTGAGAATCAGGTTGCTTCCGGCGAGCTGCGTCGCGACGGAGACTGGATCTTCCAATTCGACTGGTGGGCCGGTATCTCAGGGATGGCAGCCGATAAAATTCAGGCCGTTCACTTGGAGCATCCTGAGCAGCTGGGCCTCCCCATTCGCGATCTGAGGGCGATAATGGAACCGGAGCTTCCTGCGCCCAAGTTTTTCGACATGGTGTTGGAGGGTCTTCTAGCCGGGGAATTTGCCAAAGCCGGGCCTAACATTCGTCATCGTGATCATATACCGAAGCTTCCGCCGGAGCTGGAGAAGGCCGGGGAGCTGGTTCGCAAGCGTCTTTCCGGTGACTTGATCCTTCCACCCAATAAGGGTGAGACAGCAACGAATCCCAGTGAAGAAAAAGCGATGCGCTTCCTCGTTCACACAGGCGAGGTGATTGATCTCGATCCCAAAACCGTGATTTCTCGCGAGGGCTTTGAGTTGCTCTTGGGGCAAGTCGAAGACTATCTCAAGAAGCACGGCAAAGCGACAGCAAGCGCGCTGCGCCAGCATACCGGAACCACCCGGCGAATTCTCATGCCGCTTCTCGAGTTGCTCGATGAGCGCGGCATTACGATTAGAGAAGGAGACGATCGACGTCTACCAGAGGAGTGAAGTCTACTCTTTCCAGTTGAGCTCTATCTGGTATCGATTTCGGGTTGGCGTTGGAAGATTTGCCACATGGACTGAAGCCATGCCTTCATCGATTTGATACCACGTGTCATTGCTGGTTCGAGTGTCTCCGAAATTCCGAGCTTTGTGGCAACTCCCCCGATATGGTGGCGATGCCGGGGGAGTAAGTGGATTAATTCCAGTGTGCCCGATCCATCCTTTTTGTCAGTGACAAGAGAGGGGAAAAGAAAGCCTTTCTGGACCTTGAGAGAGGGAGGGAGCTTAAGCGAACGGGAAGGGCCTAAGAAGAGGCGTCGGGAAACGAAGGTGATTATGCCGTCTTCTCCTCTGCGAAGAGCACCATATGACCTGACCTGAAGGTTCTTGCTTCCCTGGCGGGCCAGAAAACCTCTCGCCACATTCGGAGTCTGCGATTTGACGATGAGCGAGCGTAGAAAGTCCACCGACATGACGGTGCCGAAAACGCAAAGCCGAGAAGCACGGGGCGCAAGCCACGCCGCAACAGCGATGATGCCGAGGCAAAGTAACGCTCCGAGAACCGGGCTTATTACTGAGACGATGGTGAGGAAAACGAGGAACAGGAGGCGGACCAGCTTGAGCAAACTGTCGAGCATCCCGAAAGGGGAAAGCATCATCAATACAGTGAAGGAATGACTGAGAAGCCAGACCACGCCAAAACTGAGCAGGAGGACAGGAACCAGGAGGATGGAAAAGCCGAGTTGCCCGTGCATGATAGCTGCCGCGCTTGCGAGAACGCTTCCTTCGAGTGAAGTCAGTGCGGAAGTAGGACCCAAAGTTGAGTCGTCGAAGTGGGTCGCAATTTGGGCTGCGATGAATGGAACAAAAGCGGAGCCCGCCAGAACGGCGCTGAGCTTGTCCTCGAAGACTTCAATGAGATCGAGCGGTTTCTTGAATACGGCAGGCAGGGCTGTGCCGAAGGTGTCCTTTATAAAGCAAAGCGCCAGTAACCCGCCTCCAATTCCCCAGGCGACCGGGTGGCAGAACCACGGGAGTTGATCGCGTAGGGTTTCGGGAGTACGAAAATATTGCCAAGCACCCACGCCGGAAACACCGAGCAGTGGTGATATGGCCACACCTGTGACTTGGGTGATACCCTCCGCCAGTCCGATCCCGGGAAGGCGATCGTCGCTGGTGAGATGGGACATGCTGCCGGGATCGGGAACCTCATCAGCCACCATTGGGAGAGACCACAGAGTGGCTGATATG
>PKCI01000043.1 GCA_002862135.1 Verrucomicrobiota bacterium
CTCCGAAATGAATACTGCGAAGCTTCTCTTCTGGATCAGTGCCTTTGTCTCCTCGGTCGGCCTCGTTCAAGCGCAGGTCTACACGCCACCGACAAACAATGGCGGCGGCAGCGGTTCAGCCAATCAGCCTAACAATACTACCATTGTAAACCAAGGTGGGGGATCGAGAGGTAATCAACAGGTGGTCGGAAATGATGTTCCCTATTTCGATCCGACGACTGATGTTTTCACCTTCGACGGGAAAAGCTTTAATGTGAACGATAATCGCGTCTTCAAGGCCCGCTTTGAGAAGTATCTCAACGCCGAGGAGGCGAGCTCCGCTGAAGATCTGGCGTATCGCTCAGCGATTCGCAGTATCCTTGATACTTTATCTCCCCACAATCGCGATGTTTCCAAATTCCCGAGGGCCGTGGCTCAGCTGCAGCATGCTTCGCAGTTCAAGCAGGACGCTCGGCTCTGTGAATCACTCGCCAATGCAGTTTACCGCGTCTACCTGGCTCAGAAGTCGAGGGGGCAGCTCGATATGCTGAACCGCGAACTCGATAGAGAGCGGCGTCAACTGGACTGGAATTTTGATCAATGGAGCGAGAATGACATTAAAGATCGTGAGCGTAAGTTGAGTGAGAGTCCGAAGCAGAAAAGTTCCAAGGCAACTGATCCTGCGAACGCCGGTCACATTCAGCGCTACATTCAACGAATTGCCGAAGTGGAGGGTGAGCGTGTTGCCAACCGCACCAAAATGGAGCTTTCGGAAGTTGAGGCTAAGCTCGAGTTTCAGGCGTTAGTGGTGCAGTTCTTTCTTCAGCGTCGTTTCGAGCATGTCGTTATGGCAGCTCGTTTTTACACGGAGTTTTTCAAAGACGGAGCCGGGCGCCTCGAATTCGAGGAGGGATCCGAAGTGGAGCAGTCTTTTAGTAAGACGATCGGATTCAATCCCACCATCACAACGCTCGACGCTTTTGCCAATGAAGCCATCCGTGATGTGGACCAGTCGGTCGAGTCGTTCACTTTCCTCCTCGAACAGGGCGAGATCGATGCCGCGATGCGTCAGCTCCAGCAGGCTTTCGTCACCGGTGAGTATCTGCCTTCAGTTCAGAGCGTTCCCCGCGATCAGAAGCGGCTCGTGCTCGGATACACCCAGAACGCTTTCCAGCTTGTCAATGCTCTTGAGGTTCGAGACTACTCGCTTGCCGAAGAACTGGTCACCGAAATGAGAGTTCAAGCGAATGACTTCGACTATTCCAAGCCGACCGCGGCGATCGAGGCAGCCCGACTCAGCAGCAATATGCGAATTCGCACGGCAAAGAACGCGGCTCTCAAAGGCGACGAGAAGTCCTACGAAGAGAACATAAAGGCCGCTGCGGAGATCTGGCCAACGAATCCGATGCTGAAAGAGCAGTTTGATATCCTTGCCGATTCGGCTGATCTGCAACAGCAGGCCAAGCTGGAGTTTGATCGCCTCCTAGGAACCCAGAGCTACCGCCAGATCTACAACAACAAGGCACGATTCATTGCCGCGACAGTCGATGATCCGGAGCGTCAGGATGCCCTGAACCAGATCGTCGGGAATATTCTCGAAATCGAGACGGTGATGAAGCAGGCGGATACGCTTAAAAAGGCTGGCAATAATCACGCAGCGTGGGAAATCGTGGAGAAGACCTTCAAGCAGTTTCCCGATGATGTTGCGCTCTCCGCGAAGCGGTCGGATCTCTCTACCGATGTTGCTCCTTTTGTAAAGGCGTTGAAGACTGCTGAGAATCTCGAAAAGCGTAAGCAATATGGCTCCAGCCTGGCCTGGTTCCTTTCCGCTCGTCAGATCTATCCTCAGAGCGAATACGCCAGCGATGGAATTCAGCGGCTTTCTGACGAGATTCTGCCTGAGGAGCTGAGCAATTCAGTGGAATTCGGCCTCGAAAATGACGCGGGTGTGCCCGCCTACTCATTGGATTGATTTCCTGGTCGGAAAAAATCCCCTCAAAGTCGGGAAGGACAATCCCGGCCTGAAGGCGGGGAGCTAACGTTGGTGCGTATGGTTTATTGGTAAAATTCTTTACATTCGCGTTGACTGATGCTTCAAAGTGAAGATTTTCTTAGCCCTGTCCTTGGCCTCCCACTCATGAACCACCCTTCAATTCGCACTCTAGCTCTTGGGAGCCTGGCAATGCTTGCGGCCGTGAGTTTCTCTGCTTGCACGGTGGATGAAAATGCCGCTTTACTGACCAAGAATTCCGCATCGGGAAGTAGGGCCAAATTCCAATCTTCATCGGTAAAAACTGAAGATAAAGACATTCCAAGCTGGTCGGAAAGAATGGCAGAAGCCAAAGCTGAGCGCGAGAAGCGGGCGGCCGAGGCTGAAAGAGAGCGTCAGCAGGAACTCGCTGCCAAAAAGAAGGCGGATGATGCCAAAGCTCGCAAACTAGCCGCTGAGAAAAAAGCTCTCGCTGAGAAGAAAGCCCGTGACGAGGCGGCTCGTGAGAAGGCCAAGGCCATAGAGCTGGCCAAGAAGAAGGCGGAGGAAGAGAAACGCCGGGAGGCCAAAATTGCCGCCCGCAAGAAAGCCGAGAGGGAGCGTGCCGCTCGTCAACTTGCTGAGGAGTTGGTCCAAAATGCAGAGTGGAGCCAGAACGGTGGCTTTTTCTCCCGCCTCAATACAAGCCACTACAAAAGCAAGGGGCACAATATCTATGTGAACCGCATGGCTCTCTCCGGCCTTTCCCCTTCTAACGCCAAGATTGAGGTGGATTTGAGTGAGCAAAAGGCCCGCGTTTACAAAACCGGAGGTGGCAAAAAGCAGCTCGTGATTGAGACGCAGGTTTCTACCGGGAAATCGGGATACACCACCCCGACAGGTTCTTACCGAATTCAGGAGAAAAGAGTGGAAAAGCGTTCTACTCTCTACGGCAGCTGGCACGATTCATCCGGCGCCGCAGTCCGCAGTAGCGGTGAAGCCTCAAATCCCCCCGCCGGTGGGACCCGTTTTGTCGGTTCTGAAATGCCCTACTGGATGCGAGTTAACGGCGGAATCGGGATGCACGTTGGTTACGTTCCAGATTATCCGGCCAGCCACGGTTGCATCCGGGTCCCGAGTGGCGTCCAGCCGTTGATTTATTCCAAGGTGGGTTTGGGGACTCAGGTCACGATCACTTACTGATCGACTTCTCTTTTCCGATGGCACAAGAGCGGCTTTCCGAACGGCGGTCGCTTTTTTTGTGGACGGAATCCATCAGCAGTTAACTTAAGGCCATGAACGAATCGCCAAATCGCGTATTGAAACTCGGGGTTAACATTGACCATGTTGCTACTTTGAGGCAGGCGCGTTATGCCCTCATGCCGGAGGCTCACAATTCTGAGCCTTCGCTGCTTGCCGCCGCTCACGAGGTGGAGGCGGTCGGCGCCGATTCCATTACGATTCACCTGCGACAAGATCGACGTCATATCCAGGATCGAGACGTTTATGAATTGCGCGAGAAAATTCATACGAAGTTGAACCTCGAGATGGGGAATACCCGGGAGATCCTCGATATCGCCTTGGAGGTGAAGCCCCATTTTGTTTGCCTCGTCCCGGAAAACCGTCAGGAGATAACCACGGAAGGTGGGCTCAATGTCCTCGGTGCTGACGCTTCTCTCGGCGAAGCGATTCAGGCGCTTCAGGAGAATGGCGCAAAAGTCAGTCTTTTTGTTGACCCTGAACCGGACCAGATTGCGGCCTCAATCGAACTCGGTACGGACATGATTGAACTACACACCGGGGCGTTTGCAAACGCGGCGCCGGAAGGCGGTGAAAAGGAATTATTTCTTCTTCAAAAAGCCGCCCTCCAGGCTCATGAAGCAGGAATCCAAGTGAATGCGGGTCATGGAATTACGCTGATCAATCTGCCCAAGTTGATGCAGATGCCGTGTCTTGCTGAACTGAATGTTGGACATCACCTCGTCGCTCGAGCCCTGTTTGGTGGTCTTGCAGCTTCTGTTAGGGAAATGCTGACGCTGATAGAGTCATACTCTCCAGACTGAGCCACCTGAAGGCGAGCTTTGAACCCGATTCCCGAGCACGGCAGGCTTGACCAGATTTGGACATTAAGTGTTCACTGTGGGGGATCTTGAAGACGGAGTTCGACAATTACACTCGTGTCGCAAAAGGTGGCTTCGGCATGTCCAGCCTTTGGTTGGGTGAGGATCACCTTGTGTATGTGCGCGGCCGTGGTCTTCTTATGCCCTTCAGCGAGGAATACAAGCGTTACCGTTACCGTGATATTCAGGCCGTCTCGATCGCAAAAACCTCCAGGGTGGTCGGAATTGTTCTCTTTATACTTGGATTGATCAGTTGTGCCGGACTGATGGCATTGGTGTTGTGGCAAATTGGTGACGAGAGGGTGACGGCACTCAAAGCGGTTTCCCTGTCCGTGCTGAGTTTTGGTGCATTGGCATTCGCTGCAGGCCTCCTTAGCCACCTGATTCTCGGGCCAACCTGTGTCTGTGACATCCAGACCAGCTTGAGCCGGGATCGTTTGCGGCCACTCAGCCGTTATTTGAGGGCGCAACAAGTAGTAGATCACCTCAAGGGATTGGTAAGAGAGTCTCAGAAGGAACTCGTTGGAAATAGAGGCGGTGGAAGAGGCAGTGATGGGACTCCACGGGCTGCGACTGCAGAAGTGGAAGCTTTTCAGGTGCCTCGCTCGGCTTCGATCAATTTCGGAATTTTCACAGGGATTGGCGTGATACTGATTCTTGCTCTAATGCTCGAAAGCATTTTTCTGACTGGGACAACCCTGACCCTCTTGATGGGGTGCAGCCTGATCCTGTCCCTGTCGCTGATCGCCTCAATGAAAAAAGTCACACCGGATTCGATCAGATCGATGCTCTGGATTCAATTGGGGCTCCTTTTTTTGCTAACAGCCAGCGGCACGATTTACTACCTGCTTGTTGCGATTCAAAACCCCGAATATACAATCGGTATTACCGGGCCGCTCGAAGCATTTACGGCAATTGCTGCCGAAGGTGGATTGTTAGGTTATCTGACCTTCGCGGTTCTTTCCACGGGAATCCTCGTTTCGGGAATTTTGGGCAGTGTCATTGCGACCCGATGGAAGGCGAAGATTGCTCAAGTGGAGGCAGGATCAGACATGGTAGATTCGGAGAGTGTGAATGGCTAGCATACTGGGAGACACTATCTGCGCTATCCATCCCGACCGCCAGTCGGTGGCGCGTTGCCCGTCCTGTCAGCAGTTTTTTTGTGGTGAATGTATCACGGAGTATAAGGGGGAACTCACGTGTGCCAATTGTCTCAAGAGCAGCGTAGAAGAAGTCATCGTTGCCCCGAAAGTGAAGCGGGTGGTTCATCTAATGCCATTTTTCCAAATCGGTGTGGCCCTATTTCTCGTCTGGCTCTTATTCTATCTCGTGGCGGGGACACTGGCGGATATCCCGGATGAATTTCACGACGGAACGATTTGGGAATAGAAATTATATGAGTGTTCTCCGTCGCAGAAAACGGCATGTGCGCAAGGAAAGGTCTTCGGTGCAGATTCTCGAAGAATCGTTCCACCTGCTCAGAAGCGTTGATGTGAGGTATTTTTGGTTCTATTTTCTCGGCGCTGCGCCCTTTGCTGCCGGGTTACTCTACTTTGTGGCAGACATGAGCCGAAGCAGCTTGGCCCGGGAAACGGTGATTCCAGCCTCCCTTGCCATGGCGGGATTGTATTTTTGGATGCGTTATTGCCAGGCCCGGTTCTGCGAAGGAGTCTGGGATACCATCAACCCGGGAAGCCCGTCAGCCATTCTGGGATGGAATCGATTTGGCAATTTGAGTGCCTTTTTCATTGTTCAGGCGCTGCAGGTTCCTCTGCTGTTAGCTGGAGCGTTGTTTGTCGTTCCGGTTGGTTGGGTGATTGCTATGTTACAAAATGTAACGGTCCTGACATTTACCAAAAACTTCCAGCGTCGGAATCTGCGTGGTCTGGTGAAGTCCAGCTTGTCTCATTCTCACCACGAGTGGGGGCAGAATCATGGGATCCTGATTATGCTGCTTTTTGTTTCAGCTTTCGTCTGGTTCAACGTGGTGGGTTCCTGCCTCGCTTTGGCCACTTTTGCGAAAGCCTTTTTCGGAGTTGAGTCTGCTTTCACTCTGAGCCCGTTGGTGACGTTGTTCAATTCCACCTTCTTCCTAGGAAGCCTTCTTCTGACTTACCTAGTCATTTCTCCAATGATGAAGGCGGTTTACGTTCTTCGTTGTTTTTATGCCGAGTCATTTAACACGGGCGAAGATCTCCTGAGCCGACTGGCCTCTTCCAAGAGCGAACGAGGGGAATCTTCGACAGAGTCTGCACCAGCTAAGCGCACCGGAAGGGCTGCCGTGATAGTTCTTTCTTTTTTATTTTTCTGTTTTGGCAGCTCCCCGCTACATGCGGAGGGTCGAGCTAGCTCAGTAGCATTTGAAAGCGCTCTGTCTGAAACGATGGAGCAGAAGAAATACCAATGGCAGCTGTCTCGCTATGCAGATGCTGAAGATCTCAAAGGGGATGAAAGTTGGATGGTTCGTCGAATGAAGGAGTTGGCCGAAGCCACCCAG
>PKCI01000049.1 GCA_002862135.1 Verrucomicrobiota bacterium
GATTGTGATCATGGTCGTTCTCTCGGTTGGTATTGAACCATGATTGAACACCCTCAGCCCAATATTCGGCCGGATTGATTCTCGCATACTTTCCCTTCCACAGACCTGCAATGGCCGCCCGGGCAAAAGCCTGCTCAAGGGAATCCTGAAACCCAGGATCCACCGTATTAAGACCCATCAGGTGGATGGCATGAGCAAACTCATGAATCATGATGCTTTCGGTCGAGTATGGATCCCCCGGGTAATTCAAGAGATTCTCCTCCCCTACCGAAACTGCCGGGCGTTCTTTGGATGCACCCAATCCACGGGCCCTTTTGTCCCAGAAGGCCTTCGGCTCAAGCGTGGCGTGTTCCGGAATATCAGTCGTGAACTCATCCGGCGCCATGATTGCCAAACGAACCTTATTCTCGATCAGCGCCCCTATGATATCCTTCCGATTTCCAATCATTTGCTCGATGAGAAAGGCGGCCTCCTTCAACGCGTAGTCAGACACCCTCCCGGATGACACGATCGGAAACCCCTTGTAGCTGAGATATTTTTTGTAAAATGGATCCAAAGAGAGGCGCTCCACTTCGTCAGCAGGCGGCGGCACAACCTCCCCAAATTGCCCATGGCCCTTCTTCACCAGGCTGAAAGCGAAGAAAACGAGGAGGAATTTAGACAAACACTTCATCTCTAGCAAATGAACAGGAATAGCTCATCGACCTTATCCTGTCCGGTGACGTATCACGCATTACTGAAGGATCCCGTCCTTGTCACGAGATATTCATTAATGCACTATTTATCGCGTATGAAACTTATCCAACCTCTGGTCCTTGCTGCAGCCCTACTTGGTTTTGCACTTCCCTCTTCCAGCGAAGATCTGGAAACCCTTAATATCGCTGAGTTCACCTTCAAATACGGTGACCCATGGGTTCGCCAGCAGCCCTCAAGCAGCATGCGTGCCGCGCAGTTCACCTACGATCACGAAGACGAGAATCTGAAGGACATCGAAGTGGTTTTTTTCGCCTTCGGAGGTAATGCTGGCGGCGTCCAGGCGAATATGGATCGTTGGATCGGCCAGTTTGAAGGCAACCCAGAATATAAGATTGAAGAGAAAGAATTAGGCGGCAAGGAAATCAGTTTCATCGCAGCGACTGGCACTTTCATGGAAACCATGGGTGGAGGAGGTCCGTTCTCCGGCGGAGAAAAAAAGGCAATGCCTGACTACACCATGCTTGCAGCTTTCATCCAAGGCGCGGATCAGGCTGTCATTCTTAAACTGACAGGGCCGAGTGATTCGGTGGAAGCGATGAAAGAAGCTTTTGAAGCACTCGCAACCAGCCCCTTTACAGACTAAGCAGTTCTTCCTGAAGGTTTTTCAAGGGGACGGGTTCAGGAACCCGTCCTTTTTTGTTTCAGGATAGAGATCATTTCCCGCATCGCCGGTGTTACCGCCTTGGTGCGGCGCCGAACAATCCCGAGTGGTCGGTAAACAAAATTTCCGGAGATGGGAATCCTTGCAAGGGTCCCGCTTTCCACCTCAGAGCGGACGCTTTCACTCGGCACGATCGAAATAGCATTCTCGATTAGCACCCCGCGCTTCACGGTCTCGATATTATCAAACTCGACGACCTCTTTTACTTCGATTCCCGACTGCGAGAACATACTGTCGATTGCTTTCCGTGTCGGAAGGTCGGGCTCAAATGAGATAAATCTCTCACCGTTGATCTCCCTCAACTCGATCGAATTCCTCTCCGAAAGCGGGTGCCCGGGAGGACAGATGATAACAAGGCGATCCTTCCAGGCTGGCTCAATTTCGACCCCCTTCTTTTCCTGAGGATAGGCAACCAACCCAAGATCTGCGTGGTTGTCAGACACGTCCGCATAGACTTGGTTTGACCGCCGATACTGAACCTGCACATCCACGTCCGGGAACTTCTGCCGAAATTCCTCGATGTAGGGCGGCAATTCGTGAAAACCGATGCTGTAAACCGTTGCAATCGTCAGTCTACCGGCAACGATATCCCGCATTGCACCGAGCTCCTCTTCGATACTGCGATAAGCCTCAAGGATCTCGCGAGCTGCCTTGAGAAAGACTTCACCCTCAGGCGTCACCGCAAAATTGCGTCGTCCGCGCTCCACCAAGGTCACACCGAAACGATCTTCTAGCGCCCGGACCTGCTGGCTCACAGCACTCTGGCTGATTCCATTGCGTTCCGCCGCCTCCGAGAAGCTGGTCGTCTCGATCAGATCGCAGAAGACCTTGAAGGTTTCGATGTGCATGACGGAAAGAGCTGTAACCATCGCTCCAGACTTTGGCAAGAGTCATCGAATCTCATTTCCGTAGCCCCGATGCCGCCGTAGCTTTCCAGTTGCACGCCTTTGACAATCCATCGTTATTATTGACTGATCTCCTACCCCTGACGCTGGATGATGCATCGACTCTCCTCTTACTTCCTGACGAGCCTTTTACTCCTGGTCTCTCTCGAACTCGCTGCCCAGGAGTGGTCCCGATTCCGCGGAGAAAACGGCACCGGCATCGGCAAAATTGGGGCCCTCCCCGACTCATTCACCAAGGCTGACTATGACTGGGCCATTAAGCTCAATGGGGTTGGCCACTCCTCACCGGTGCTCTGGGGTGACAAGCTGTTCCTGACTGTTGTCGATGAAGGAAAGCAGCAGCGCGTTGTCACCTGCTACGATTCCGGAAACGGCAAGCGACTCTGGAAATGGTCAGATGATATTTCCGAGCACAACCTGCACAACCACAACAATTTTGCTTCCTCAACCCCGGCCGCTTCCGCAGACGCCGTGTTTGTCGTCTGGGGCTCCGGGGAAAAGACCGAGGCTCTGTGCCTGACTCACGATGGCGAGCTGATCTGGAGAAAGGAATGGGATAATTTCTTTTCTGATCATGGCTTTGGATGTTCCCCCATCATTTCTGAGGGTGTCCTCGTCATTCACTCTGACTCTGCTGACGAAAAGAAAAGCTTTGTGGCTGGCCTCGATACCGAGACCGGCGACGAACTCTGGAAAGTGGAGCGCGTCACCAAGGGAATCGACGAAAAACATCTCACCGCCTACAACACTCCAGTGGCTCTGGAGATCGACGGCACCCCCATGGTTGTGGTTCTGCAAACTAACGATGGATGGCGCGGCCTCTCACCTGAAACAGGAGAAAATCTCTGGAAGTTCCCTGGTGACTACTCTTTGCGTTCGGTAGGGTCCATTGCTACCGGCGATGGAATTGTCTTTGCCACCTTCGGCTCCGGTGGACAGGGCAAACAGGCCACGGCTCTTCAACCGGCATCGGAGGGCAAACCTAAGGTAGTCTATGAACTGGGAATCTCTGATGGCCTCAGTTATGTGCCGACTCCCCTGATCTACAGGAAGCGGCTCTACCTCTGGGGTGATGGTGGCATCCTGACCTGCCGCAACGCAGCATCCGGAAAACTGGTCTACCGAGAACGGGTCGGAGGAAATTTTTTCAGTTCTCCTGTTATCGCCGACGATAAGATCTGGTGCGGCAGTCGTGATGGTGAATTCGTGGCGGTAGCGACCGGCGATCAATTCAAGGTACTCGGCCGATCACGTCTTAGCGCAGGTATGAACGCCACCCCGGCAATCGCAAACAACCGCCTTTTCCTGAGAACTGACACTCATCTGATCTGCATCAAGAGCCACTGACCGATGGTGTTGCTGCGAACGAAGCACGAACTCCGTGAATGGACCGCGGACAAGGCTGGCCGCCCCCGAATTCTGGTGCCTACAATGGGAGCTCTCCATGCCGGTCACACTTCCCTGATGGACTTGGCTGTCAAACGAGCCGCCGACGGAGACGTGCTCGCAACCATTTTTGTAAATCCAACCCAGTTTGGACCCAACGAGGATTTCGACGCTTACCCCCGCCAACTCAAGGCGGATCTGGAACTTTGCTCGGACCATGGTGTGACCGCTGTCTTCGCGCCGGAAGCTGACGAGATGTATTTCAATGACACCACCATCAGCGTTCAGGAAAGCCGGCTTTCTCATCGCCTTTGCGGAGCCAGCCGTCCCGGGCATTTCGACGGTGTCTGCACGATCGTCACAAAGCTGTTTATTCTCACCCAACCCACCGCTGTAATTTTTGGCGAAAAAGATTTTCAGCAACTCGCTGTGATCCGTCGAATGGTCCGGGACCTTGATTTCCCTGTCGAGGTTTTCGGAGGCACTACGGTAAGAGAAAGCGATGGACTCGCCATGAGCTCGCGCAACGCCTACCTTTCTGACGAGGAGAGGGCCGCTGCACCGATCATTGAGAAAACATTGCGCGAAGTCGCTGCCGGAATTGCCAGCGACAGATACAGCTCACCGCAAACCGCTCGCACCGCCCTCGCTGAGGGTATCGCGTCAGAAAGACTCGCCCGGATTGATTATGTGGATGTGGTAGACGCCTCCACCCTGGAAACGCTGGAGACTTTCGAAGGAGCCATCCCCCGCCTTGTCGCTGCCGTATTTTTTGGCAAGACAAGACTTATCGACAATGTTGGCTTGCCCGAAGGACGCGATTAGGGTGACCCATTTCAAAATTCATTGAATATCAAACTCATCAGGCATTGAACGCATACGACTTCATCGTCATTGGAAGCGGCATATCCGGCCTCAGTTTTGCACTGCGGGCAGCAGAGCAAGGTAGTGTCGCGATCGTGACGAAAAGAGAGGCAGCTACCACTAATACCGCCTGGGCACAGGGTGGCATCGCCTGCGTTCAAAGTGATGAGGATTCTTTCGAGCAGCACGTCGAAGACACTATTGACGCCGGAGCCGGTCTCTGCCCACGCGATGTCGTTCACGAAATCGTAAAAAACGGCCCTGAAGCCATTCAGGAATTGATTGGTTGGGGCGTCGAGTTCGATACGCACCAGAACGACGAAGGAAAAACTAAAGTTGCCCTTGGGCGCGAAGGCGGGCACACGCAGCGCCGCGTCCTACACCACAAAGACACCACCGGTCGAGAAATCGAGGACAAGCTTCTCAAAGCGACACGGGAACATCCCAATATCACGATCCTTGAGCATCACTTTGCTATCGACCTCATCACGACGGCAAAGCTTGCTCTCGCATCCCCTCCGCGCTGCGTGGGAATCTACGCACTCAACGAGGACACCGGCGAAGTCCTGACATTACGTTCAGACCGCGTTCTACTTTGCACTGGAGGAGCCGGTCGCGTCTACCTCTACACGACCAATTCAGGGATTGCGACGGGAGACGGTGTCGCGATGGCGTGGCGGGCCGGATGTGAAATCTCCAACATGGAGTTCGTTCAGTTTCATCCCACCTGTCTTTACCACCACAGCCTGAAGTCCTTTCTCATCACCGAAGCAATGCGGGGAGAAGGTGCCGAACTGATCGACAAGAAAGGGCGCCGCTTCATGTCCGACTACGATCCACGAGGTTCCCTGGCACCTCGTGACATCGTCGCCCGAGCCATCGACCGTGAAATCAAGATTACCGGTGACCCCTGTGTCTTTCTCGATATCACTCACAAGCCGGCCGACTATATTCGCTCGCGCTTTCCCAACATTTTCGAAACCTGCCTCACCGTAGATATCGACATCACAAAGGATCCCATTCCGGTGGTTCCTGCGGCCCACTATCAGTGCGGCGGCGTCAAAACCGACGTGAACGGAGCGACTTCTCTACCCGGACTCTGGGCAGTCGGTGAGGTGGCCTGCACCGGACTTCACGGGGCCAACCGCCTCGCCAGTAACTCTCTTCTCGAAGGTGCTGTTGTCTCCAAACTGGCTCTCGAAGACTGCCTTTCATTGCTTCCGCCGTCACAGAAACCGGAGATTCTCCAAGTCCCCGAATGGGAATCCGGCGATGTCACCGATGTCGACGAGCTGGTCGTTGTTTACCACAACTGGGACGAGATCCGAAGACTCATGTGGGACTACGTTTCCATCGTAAGAACAACCAAGCGCCTCCAGCGCGCTGCCACTCGCCTTCACAACCTCCAGCGCGAGGTCCAGGAATTTTACTGGAACTTCAGGGTGACAACGGAACTACTCGAGCTCCGAAACCTCGTGGAAGTCGCTGCATTGATCGTTGATTCTGCTGCACGCAGAAAAGAAAGTCGAGGCCTTCACTACACGCTCGACCATCCCGAGCGCAACGACGAGCAATGTCGCCAAGACACAGTGCTCAAGAAATAAGCAGCCAAAGAGCGCCGGCTTAGTTCCGTGGCTAAGAATATGATGTAGATAATCTAGTTAACTTGAAAATTTGCCAAGATTCTTGCTCTTTTGGTAAATAGTACTTTGAACGGGAAGTTTATACCAAGGCAATAGAGAGATCCGAAGGAAGCCAAGCTAAAGTGGCACGTTTGCTGGGTGTCTCACGTTTCACATTGAGGAAAACTCAAATTATATGGCAAACATCCTAACAGCCACTCAGGGGGTTCTTAGGGTCTACTAGGTCCATATCCTTGTGGCTAGTCGGACAGC
>PKCI01000111.1 GCA_002862135.1 Verrucomicrobiota bacterium
AAGTTGCGGGGGCTGGATTTGAACCAACGACCTTCAGGTTATGAGCCTGACGAGCTACCAGACTGCTCCACCCCGCGGTCTAGATCCGTCGCGGACGACGGGGGAAGGATCTTCGACGAATCTCCCCTCTTCGCAAGCCTTTTTTGACGGAATTGAAACCTTTCCGATACCGCTACAAATGCAGCAGTGAGCGTGCTGCATCCGTGATACTCTGGGCGGCTGGACGATGCGCTTTCCAGAGATTCGGGTGATACGGAATCGGGGTGTCGCGGCAGTTGTGGCGCTGCGGCGGGGCATCGAGCAAATGGAAACCTTCTGCCACCACCCGGGAAACCACTTCGGAGGTCACACCACCCCAGGGAAATCCCTCTCCAACCGCGAGCAGGCGCCCGGTCCGGGCTACGGAACCGAGAATGGTGTCGGTGTCAATTGGCTTGACCGATCTCAAATCAACCACCTCCAGATCAAAGCCCTCTTCCTCGAGCTGCTTGGCAGCGCGCAGGCACTCGTGAACCATTGCGCTGTTAGTCACGATAGTGGCATGTCGACCGGCACGGGCCAGTCTCGCCTTGCCAATCGGCAGGCTCTCCTCCGGCAGGGACTCCGCCTTGAGGTGGTAGTAAAGAAACTTATGTTCGCAGAAGATAACCGGGTCATCTATTTCCACCGCCTCGATCAGCATGGAATAGGCGTCCTCCACCGTGGCCGGAGTCAGCACGACCAAGCCCGGGTAGTGGGAATAGATCGATTCGAGGCATTGACTGTGAAAGGGCCCGCTGCCTTCCGTACCGCCCGAGGGCAATCTAACTGTAATTGAACACGGCACGCCAGTACGGTAAAACTGAGTCGCAGCCTGGTTGACGATCTGGTTGAAAGCAATCGAGGAAAAGTCTGCGAACTGCATCTCAATGATAGGGCGCATCCCCTCGATCGCTGCGCCCACGGCGGATCCAATCATGGCATCCTCACTGATAGGAGAGTCAAGCACCCGACCGGGAAAACGCTCGGAAAGCCCTTTAGTCGCCTTGAAGGCACCGCCAAACTCCGACACGTCTTGTCCGTAGATATAGACGCTGTCGTTCTCTTCCAGCACCCGGGCTTGGGCTTCGCGGATTGCCTCTAGGTAAGTGATCGCCATGAGTTGGCCGCACTCTTGCCTCAAGTTACCGTGTTCGCAACCGCCTCAACGATATATGACGGCAGTTTTCGTACTCAGCTGATTTCACTGATTTTCACGGGGCGACCCTCCGCGACCGACTTATCGCACGCGAAGAGCACGCGGAAGGTCTCCAACGCCTCTCCAATGCAGGTCCGCGGCATGTCTTCCCCTTTGTCCAGCGCATCAAAAAACGCCTGGAACTGGGCCTGGTAGGGATGATCGGCCACGTCGCCGGAATCAGCCATCGCCATAGGCAGGTCCGCCCATTTCTTGTCCCTCAGCCCAAACTTGTTCGAGTAGATCTTATTGTCGAGCAGGCTGCCCTCGCTGCCTACGAGGTGAGTGTGAAAGTAGTAGGGTTGAAAACAATCGATCACCGAAGCGACTTTTCCGACGCTGCCATCGGAAAATTTGAGGATGGAAGCTGTTGTGGTGGCGTATTCATATTTCTGAAAGATTTCGTGCTTCGAAGTCGTCGCGTAAGAGCTGACCTCCTCGACTTCGTTCCCCATGCAGAGCAGCAGAGCATCAAGAGCATGGCACCCGGCCGACAGCAGGCTGCTGCCACCGTTCTTAGTCGTGGTATTCCAACGATACTGCCCATACCAGGGACCAATGCCGTGGTAGTAGTCGATTTCCCCGTAGTGCACATCGCCGATCAACCCCTCGTCCAGTAGCTTGGTTGTGGTGAGGAACTGGCTGATGTATCGAAGTTCGAAGCAGACACAGGCCTTAACGCCGTTGGCAACGACAGCGTCATGGATGGCTTTGCAGTCTTCCCAGTTCAGCGCCATAGGCTTTTCCAGGATGATTTGTTTTCCCGCATTGGCAGCGGCAACCGCCTGCTCGCAGTGCTGGTTCGGGTAGCTGGTGATGGAGACCACATCCACATCTTCCGCCGCCAGCATGGCATCCACGTCGGTGTAGGTCTTGATGGAGCCCCCATGAGTCGCTGAGACCTCAGCGTCGTCGAGCTTTCTAGATGAATAAATCGCCGTGACTTCGCCTTGCTCCGTTCCGTTGATGGCGTCCGCATGGGCCGTTGCCGCCCACCCGTATCCAATGATGCCTACTCGATATGCCATTCCATATTTCACCCCGTTACTTCAGGTTGCGGCAAAGAAAAAATCGCCCCGTTCGCGCCCTTAATCCAGCATTCGTAAAGGCACAATGTCAGGATGAGTGGCTCGAAGTGTCATTAATGTCAAAAGACATGCTGGCAAACCCACCACCGGAAAATTCCCCGCCCAGTCGCGGGAGGGGTTCGAAACCCGGGAAAATCATTGGCCCTCCGCCAATGCGATCCATGCTGCGCAGCAAGACCACCATCCAGCCGACAAAAGCCACCAGGACAAGGCAGGCCAGGATCACAGCAATAGTAATAAGGATCGAAATGGCACGGCGACTGGACCCTTCGACAAAGATGCTCGGTGCGTACTCGCGCAGCAACTCCGGTGCATCAGCTGATGCCGGCAGATCGTAAACTGATTCGGCTTCGCTGATTGCCTCAGCTTCAGTTCCTTCGGCGGCCATGAGACGCCCGAGCCAGTAGAGTTGAATACTCAGCTCGATTGCCATTTTTTCGACCTGATCTGGCGCAAAGTCAGTGGCCGCACCTTCGCGAAGACAGTTTTGGCGGATGCGATCAAAGATCGACTTTGGCAGTTCGGAGCGAACGGTCTCATTGTAGACAAACTCAGTCAAATCCGGGTGCTCGCGGTGATAGACCATTATAACAGTTTTCTGGTCGGAGAACCATTCCTTATGAAGTTTCCGGAGATCAATGTCGTCAGGAATCTCCTGTGTCTCACCGATCACCATCACGTAGATCTTGGTGTCGGATTCATCCGAATGGAACTCGAGGAAGCGCTTGATGTCATTGGACTTCTGCTCGGTAAGGAGTCTTTGTGGATCAATGAGGAAATCGACCGGCTGATAGCCAAAGTAAACGCTTCGCAACTCCCCCTCGATCGGCGGGAGAGCCTCAACGGGCAGCGTCTGGGCCGGTTGATCAACAATCTCACCCGCATCACTTGTATCATTGCCAACGGCATTGGAAACCGCGTCGATAGTCATCAAAGGTCCATAGAACGTCAGCGGAGAGCCGTCGGGATTTGTCGGAGTTTCAGACCCACCTGCAACGCCCATAGTCGCCTCTCCTTCCACGGCCTCAGGGGCACCATCCGGCAACAACCCGACAGGCCAAAGTCCACCACCCAGTGCATATCCTTCTGATTCGGATGAACTCCCCCATTCGGGCATATCAATGTCCGCAGAAAAACCTCCCGCGGTAAGCAGAGTAACACTGAATGCTGTGATGAGTGGTCTCATTCAAGTGGTCCTAGTGTCGCACGAACAGTGTCGCACGAATCGCAGTCGTCTAGACAGCCCGTAATCTTCTTCTCAGCCCCAGCACGGGCGCAGAGTGTTCCGGCAGGTCGAGCGTGTTCTCGTTAAGTGCTTTGCTTTGAGCCTGCAGTTCTTCGTGTGACAGCTTCCGCATTTTCTTGCCCTTCTTCTCGAGGACTTTGCAGAGTCGACGGAAAATGGTTTCAATCGCTTCCCCGTATTCCCCGTTCAGCAGATTCGGGCGCGCTTTCATCAAGGCACGATAACTTTCCTCCTCGGCAATGAGTGACTCCGCAAAGTATCCGAGGGAAATGCCGACCTTCTTGGTGTTCATGTCGAGGATCACGAGGATCGCATTCTCATTGGGCCGGGCATACTCCGCTCCTTTTACCTGACCGTGATTCAAGAGCCAGAACCCCAGTTCGCTCATACTGAGACCTCCGGGAAGCGTCCCGAGGTAGGCGCAGAAGAGCATCTGGGGAAACTTCAACTCAAGCTGATCGATCGCTGAGTTCAATACATCTTTCTCCTGCTTGCGGAGACAGTGGGCAGCATCGTGCACCCGGCTCAGCAATACTTGGTTCGACCCGAATTTCTTTGCCGATTCCTTCTCGCTATAGCCGCAGGAGTAGCAGCTTTCAGCCTCATGATCGACTGGACGCATACACTTCGGGCACTTCATCTCGAAATTACAGAATTCTCCTCAATTTTATCCAAATTATTAATTTTACAAGAGTATTAAGAAATATTAAATACGTCAAGCGATTAGAGTCGCCCCTTTTCACGACGCGAACCTGATGCCGTTGGGCTCGAAGCCCCGCAAACACTGCCCTGCGATTAGATCCGGGAGGCGCGAATTGCCTGCGAATTGCCTTGACGGAAGACTGCAGCGCCGCCTCGCCTAAATTGACATCGACGCGAATCCCCCATCGACGATCAACTCGATCCCAGTCACGAAAGACCCGGCGTTAGCCGATGCGAGTAGCAGGGTGGCTCCGTTCAGTTCATGGGCATCCCCGAAGCGATTGGCCGGGGTATGCCCCATAATCGCTGCAACCCGGTCTTCAGTCAGCACCTTGCGGTTCTGCTCTGCCGGGAAGAATCCCGGAACCAGGGTATTTACGCGCACGCCCTGCTCCGCCCACTCACGGGCAAGGTTCTTGGAAAGGTTGTGAACTGCGGCCTTACTCGCGGAGTAGGTAAAGACTTTGCTAAGTGGGCCGAGGCCGGAAATCGAACCAATATTAATAATAGAACCACCACCCTGCTCCAGCATCTGCCTGCCGAAGACCTGGCAGCTTCTCAAGATGGCCCCCAGATTGATGTCGAGGATACGGGCAAACTCTTCATCTTCGATCTCGAGGAGAGGTGTGGGAGAATTCACCCCGGCACCGTTCACGAGAATGTCGACTTTACCGTGAGCTTCGAGGACTTCTGCCAGAAGCGATCCAAGAGACTCCCGGGAAGCCACATCCGCCGCGATAAAAGAGGCATTGCCGCCAAGCGCTCCAATCTCAGAAACCCGTTCCGCTCCCTTTTCCTCGCTGCGTCCGACCACGACAACATCAGCACCGGCCTGAGCCAGACCTTTCGCCATCTCGCCACAGAGCACGCCGGTTCCACCAACAACCACAGCTGTTTGTCCTCCCAGCGAAAAGAGATCCTCTACATAACTCATGAAGGATTGATACCCTACCCTGACTGGAGTGCAACGACCGGAAACTTCACCGAAATCTGCGCAATTCTGACGGAAATTCAGGCTGCGTTGCTGTCTTCAGATTCGTCAATAAGATCGAGATCGGCCGCTGGATCACTGCCGACTTCGATCTCACGCTGCCATTTGAGGGAAATCCAGGGGCGCAGGAGTCCGTAGACGAGATAGCTCAGGAAAATGATCAGCGGCACGAACTCTACGAAGTTCACCGCGCAGACGAGAACCACGATCACTACAAACAGCCACACCATGGAGCGTCGCGCTCTCCAGTTCATCGCCTTGAAGCTGGGATAACGGAATTCGCTCAACATCATGAAGGAAAGGAGCAGCATCAGCACCAGCAAGACATAGCGCCACGGGCCGATCTCTTTGTGCCCCTCGTTGAGCCAGAGAATAAAAATAGTAAGCGAAGCAATCAATCCCGCCGCCGCCGGAATCGGAAACCCGACGAAGTCTCTTTCTTTGGCCTCGCCCGGATTCTCCTGGGCCAGTTGAGCCTGGCAGTTAAACCGCGCCAGCCGCATAGCACCACACAGCAGGTAAATAAAGGCAATCGTCCATCCCAGCCGGTTGTCGAACGAACTCAAAACGATGTCCATCACTAGCAAAGCCGGCGCCATCCCGAAGGAAACGATATCGGCCAGAGAATCGAACTCACGACCGAAGATCGACTCCTGCCCCTTGATTCGGGCGAGGCGGCCATCCAGGGCATCAAAGAAACAGGCACCCAGAATGAGGAAAATCGCGAGGTGAAAGTCCTTGGCTCCGCCACCGGCGTCTCGCATCCCATCGAAGATCACCAAAACGGCGCTGAAGCCGCAAGCGAGGTTCCCGGCAGTCATCAGATTTGGCCACAGGTAAACACTGGGAGTGCTCCAGGGGCCGGGGACGTGGCGTTTCATGCCACTAAGATCCGCTTCGAAACCCAAATTTCAATTTTCATATGAGAAAGAGCAG
>PKCI01000110.1 GCA_002862135.1 Verrucomicrobiota bacterium
ATACTCACTCCTCTAGTCTTCGCTCAAACTTCCAGATTCGATAACTGGGACAAGAACCAAGATGGTAAACTCTCCCGCGAAGAACTCCCCGAGGCACTCCGCAAAAATTTTGATCGCGTCGACAAGAACGGCGATAGTTTTATTACACGGGAGGAGGACGCCGCTGTCGGTGCCAATCGCAATTCTAAGGGCAAAGGTAAAAGAAACAACAGCCGCCCCGGGAACGCCGGATTTCCTGACTCCATCAAAGTCATTAAGGATCTCTCCTACGCCGATAACGACAATCCCCGCCAGTGTCTTGATCTCTATCTTCCCGAGGGCCGTAACGCCGCCGAGCCACTTCCTCTTCTTGTCTTCGTCCACGGCGGTGGCTGGCGAAATGGAAGCAAGGATGGGGTAGGCCGTCGCCTTGCCCCATTTCTTGAGAGCGGCAGATACGCGGGCGCTTCAATTGGTTATCGTCTCACAGACGAAGCTATCTGGCCCTCACAGATCCACGACTGCAAGGCCGCCCTTCGTTGGCTCAGGGGAAACGCTGCTAAGTATCACCTCGACGCTGACCGAATCGCAGTCTGGGGCACTTCCGCTGGGGGGCATCTTGTCGCCATGCTCGGTGTGACACATGAGGTAAAAGGACTCGAAGGAGATCTTGGTTCTCATGACGACGAAGACAGTTCCGTTCAGGCCGTTATTAACTTCTTCGGCCCCAGTGAACTTCATGCCATGAGTGACTACGAAGACTACCCATCCACCATGGATCACAACGCGCCCGATTCACCTGAAAGCAAGCTCGTCGGCGGCCCCATTCAGGAAAATCTCAAGATTTCTAAAAACGCCTCCCCCGTTTCCCATGTCTCAAAGGACGACGCTCCCACTCTAATCGTCCACGGAACCAAGGACCCTCTCGTTCCCTTTCCTCAGTCTCAAAACCTCGACAAGCTACTCGACGAAGCCGGGGTCTCCAGCACCTTAATTACCGTGGAAGGCGCCGGACACGGCAGAGGCTTCCCTCCCCGGATCAATGATCTCATTAAAACCTTTCTCGCTCACCATCTTATCGGAGAGGAGACAACGGTCTCAGAAGAAACTCTTGCCTCAGCACCCTGAATAATCCTGCTATGAATCCAAGGTTATTCTGCCTCCTGCTGTCCTTGTCCCTCCTCGGCCACGTCGCTGCAACCACGAACGCCAACCAGAACTCGAATTCCCCCCGCCCCAACTTCGTGATCATCATGGTCGACGATCTCGGGTATTCGGATCTCGGATGCTACGGTAGCGAAATCGAAACCCCCAACCTTGATGCACTCGCCGCCAATGGACTGCGCTTCTCGCAATTCTACAACACCGCCAAGTGTCATTCTTCCCGAGTCTCGCTCCTCACAGGACAATACTGCATCGCGGCAGGAGACGTCGCTTTGACCCATGCTGTAACCTCAGCCGAGGTGCTTCGCGACGCCGGCTACTTCACCGCCATGACCGGAAAATGGCACCTTAAGCAGGAGCCTACAAATTTCGGCTTCGAGCGCTATTTCGGGCATCTCAGCGGTGCCTGCAACTTCTTCACTGGAGACAAAACCTTCCGCCTCAACGGGGAACCTTGGAAGGTGCCGCAAACACTCAACGACAAGCCCTTTTACACAACCGTGGCAAAAATCGATTACGCGCTCGACTTCCTCGAAGAAGCCCGCGGGAACGGAAACCCGTGGTATCTTTATGTCGCTTTCAATGCTCCTCACGCCCCGCTGCACGCCCTACCCGAGGACTACGCCAAATACGAAGGGCGCTACACGAAGGGCTGGGACCACATCCGCGATACCCGGATCGCAAAACAAAAGCAACTTCGACTCCTGCCTGCGGACCTTAAGCCTAGCCCCCGCCCGCACCACGTGCGTGCGTGGGACGACCTTGTTCCATGGGAGAAGGCGCACGAGATTAACCGCATGCGCACCCTCGCTGCCATGATTGACCGGGTCGATCAGGAAGTCGGCCGCCTCGTCGACGATCTGGAAAAACACGGAGACTTGGAGAACACCATGATTCTGTTCGTCAGTGACAACGGCGCCTGCCCCTATGACCGGAAGCGTCCCGTTACGGGCGCCATTCCCACTTCTGGTGACGTCGCACTGGGAGATTCGACAGGCTGGGCCTGGGCGCGCAATGCCCCGTTCCGATTCTACAAGCAGAACCAGTTCGAAGGCGGTATCAGCACTCCGGGGATCGTTCACTGGCCCGCCGGACTGAAGACTCCCATGGCTGGAGGTATCGTCGACACGCCAGCGCATCTGATCGATGTGCTGCCTACCCTCGCGGATCTTGCGGGTGCCAAGATCCCGTTGTCACATCCCGATCGCGAGTTGCGACCAGTATCAGGGACCTCTCTGCGTCCTCTTCTCGAAGGAGGCGAACTATCAAGAAAAGAGCCCATCCACTTCCAGTTTTCCAGCGACTATGGACTGCGCGACGGCAACTGGAAGTTAGTCAGCTTTAAAGGCCAAGAGTGGGAGCTTTATCACCTCGGCAAAGATCGCACTGAACTGAACAATCTCGCCTCATCTGAGCCGGAACGTCTCAAGCAGATGATTAAGAAATGGAGAGACATGTCTCAGGAGGTTCTACGTTCTGAGAAACACGCTAACGCCATAATGGCTCCTGCGAGAATACCAAAGACCAATCGGGAATGGACTGTGTTCAGCGACTCGGCCGAACCGTTAGTCGCCAGTTCGAAAAAGAAAAGCCCGCGAGGACCCGATAAGATCCGAGCTCGCAAAAACACAAAGCTAGTCGAACGTCCCGGCCTTCTGCTACTCACTTTCACCGGTGAGGACCCGGGTATTACGATGAACCTGCGGGGCATCAAGATAATGCCAGCCGGCCCTTTCCAGGTCTGTTTCGATCTCAAGACGACAACCGCCGGCACCGGTGAAATCTTCTTCACAACCGATGGAAGGACTGTTCTCCCGAAGGGCGAGAACCTAAAGTTTCCAATCAAAGGAAGCGAAGACGCACAACCAGTCCGCGTGGACCTGAATACCGAAGAACGTCTCTATCAACTCCGCATCGATGTTTCGGACGGAGAAGGTGCCGCAGAGATCGCAAACCTCCGACTTCTCAGCCGTGGCGGCGAAGTCATCAAAGATTGGACCGGTAAATAGTCCTTGCCGCTCGACTTTCGCTCTTAAGCTCACGAAAATAGGTATTGCTAGATATCATGAACCTGCTGCGCATCTACTTAATTGGGAGCCTACTTTCTTTGTTCGGAAATTCCGCCAACTCTCAGGTCATTCGACAGACCAAGGGGCAATTCGAAGACAAATTCCGACAACTCGATGAAGCGCTACCCACACCAAACGCTTATCGAAATGCCGCCGGCCAACCAGGGCACGAATACTGGCAACAGGAAGCCGACTATATCATCGAAGCTGAACTGGATGAGGCAGCACGTCGCATCAAGGCGAATGCGACGATCACTTATCACAATAACTCCCCAGACACCCTTGAGTTTCTCTGGCTGTATCTCGATCAGAATATTTTCCGCAAGAACTCAATCAAGGAACGAACCCTCGAGTTTGGAGGCCTTGGAAGCAGAGGCCCTTCCACCTCCGCTCCTGGAAGTGGAAACGAACCCGCTAAGATGAGCTTCCACGAATTGCGCCGTCAGCAGGGGCTTGCAGACCGTGAGTATGGCTTCGAAATCCTGTCGGTGACTACCGAAGGTGGCTCCCCCCTCGCCCAAACTATCGTCGGCACCCTGATGCGACTCGATCCTAAGGCACCCCTCGCGCCGGGAGAATCCATCACCTTCAAGATCTCATGGGAGCATAATATTATTGAAGAGAATGCCATTTGGGGACGATCCGGATATGAGCACTTTCCCGATGATGAGCGGGAAGGCGGCAACGATATCTTTTTACTGGCCCAGTGGTTCCCCCGCATGGCGGCCTACACTGACTATGAAGGCTGGCACAACAAGGAGTTCCTCGGCCGCGGAGAGTTCACTCTCGAATTCGGCGACTACAATGTTTCACTCACGGTTCCTGATGATCACATCGTTTCATCAACAGGCGTGCTGCAGAACCCTGATGATGTCCTAACTATCACACAGAAGGAAAGGCTGATTGAATCCGAGAACGCCGACCGCCCGGTTTTTATCGTGACGCCAGAAGAAGCGTTGAAAAACGAAAGCTCTCAGGCGGAAGGCACCAAAACCTGGCACTTTGTCGCTGAGAACGTGAGGGACTTTGCCTGGGCTTCTTCCCGAAAGTTCATGTGGGACGCGCAGGGTTACCAGCAACCCGATGCGGAAGTCGAAACCGTCATGGCGATGTCTTTCTGGCCAAAGGAAGGTGGGGACCTCTGGAAAAAATATTCCACGGCGGCCATCATTCACACCATGGAGGTCTATAAAAGATTCTCATTCGACTTCCCCTACCCCGTGATCCAGTCCGTGAACGGCCCCGTAGGAGGTATGGAGTATCCCATGATCACCTTCAATGGACCTCGAACTGATCTTCAGGACGACGGTGAGCGGACCTACACGATGTCGGAGAAATTATTCCTCATTGGTGTCGTTATCCACGAGGTCGGGCACAACTACTTCCCCATGATCGTCAATTCTGATGAACGTCAGTGGACCTGGATCGATGAAGGAATCAACAGTTTCCTTGACTCAGTGGCTGGTTACGAATGGGACCCTGACCTCCCTTGGTCAAGTTCCCTACCGAGAGATCTCGTTCCCTACATGATCAGTGAAAATCAGGTGCCCATCATGACGCAGTCAGATTCCGTCCTGCAGTTTGGACCTAATGCTTACAGCAAACCCTCGGCCGCTCTCCACCTCCTCCGTGACACGGTGATGGGACGGGAACTTTTTGATCACGCTCTTCAAACTTTTTCTCAACGTTGGAAATTCAAACGCCCCACTCCATCAGATTTTTTCCGAACCATGGAAGAGGCTTCAGGAGTGGATCTCGATTGGTTTTGGAGAGGATGGTTTTATTCGACCGATCACGTCGATATTTCCGTCGATCGAGTCTACCAACTGAAGCTCGACACCAAGGATCCTGACATTGATTTCTCACGCCGGCGTAGAGAAGAATCCGACAAACCACCTAAAGTAGGTGTCCGTCTCAATGAAGAAGGAGGGATTCAGCCATGGGTCGACCGTCATCCTGATATCAAAGACTTCTACGATGAGAACGACATCTACACCGTAACCAACAAGGAACGAAATGAATATCGCAGCTTCCTCAAAAACCTCGAAGACTGGGAACGCTCTGCTTTCGAAAGGGCAGTCAAGGAGAACAAGAACTACTATGTTCTGGAGTTTTCAAACCTCGGAGGTCTCGTCATGCCGATTCTGCTTGAAATGAAATTAAGTAATGGAGAGACCAAGCGATTAAATATTCCCGCAGAAATCTGGAGAAGGAACCCCAAGAAAGTGCGGAAACTCATCGTCCTCGATGAAAAACAGACACTGGATAGTGTCGAAGTGGATCCCGACTGGGAAACTGCTGATGCTGTCGTGGAGAATAATTGCTATCCGCGGAAAATTATCCCTTCCCGGATAGAAGCATATAAGAGTAAGCGCAGCGGGATGAGCCGCCGGGATATCATGCAGGACAGCAAAACGAAGCTGAAGACCGACGACGATGATGATGAAGAGAAAGAACAGGATGAAGAGGACTAGCAGATCCTTGGTTCTATTTCTTGTGACCGGCTGGTGCTCTCTAGCCAGCCTCATGCTTTCGGCTCACGAACAAAAAGCATCAATCTCTGATGTGTTTTTCAATGAGAGAACAGGCAACCTGGAAATTGCGCACCGCATCAGCATTCACGATGCAGAACATGTGCTCCGTCAGACCGGACGGAAACCGGCTGACTTGATTCGTTCCGAGAAAGCTCAATCACTCTTCGCTGAATACGTGACCAAAGAGTTTATTCTTAAAACGGGTGATGGATCAAAGATCGAATTAACGTTGGTCGGACAAGAAATCAACGGCGGTCACCTCTGGATCTACCAGGAGGTCACTATGGCGGAATTACCGGGCAAAGCGTTCTTAATTCACAATTCGATTCTGCACGACGAAGTAGATCAGCAAATCAATACCGTCAACGTTCGTTTTGGTTCTCATGTGAGCACGTTTGTCT
>PKCI01000040.1 GCA_002862135.1 Verrucomicrobiota bacterium
TAGAAAGATTCGAAAATATGGTTCAGCTTCTCTTCTGATATACCGGGGCCATAGTCGCGAACTTCAGCGACAACAACCGAGTCACGTGCCCTAATTCACCCTTCATACACGTCTCACTACGGTAGCGCCAGGCGATCACGCGGTAGAGAACAGACCATTTTGTGCACCTTTCATCTGACCTTTCCCAAGACGCTGAAAGATCTCTTCAAAATCGTTTTCGCCGACCGCCCATCCGCGGTTAATAATCGAAAATCAAATATTCTGCCGCGATTTCCTCACCGCCCCCGGGATTACCGCAGGCCGATCGGGCGATCGGGCGGCTCATACTGACAGTCCTGCTGATCAGGTTGTGAGCCTGAAGTTTCCCAGTCGGTCTGAATGACCTTTTGAATCCTACCCTTTATCCACAAGCACACCCAGTTCCCAAAGTACTACCGGATACATCGAATAGTCCTGAGTTCCCGCCGCACGAAGCTCTTCGAGCACGACCTGCCAGCGCTTCACCTGACGGGAGCGCCGCGCCATCCAGTAGTCAATATGGTTTTCCACCCCGCCAGCGCAGTCCATGCGCAGGATCTGAACCGTAAGCTTACGCTGTAGCATATGCAGTTCATCCCGGAATGAATCTCTAGCTCTCGCCTGCCAGTGATCTTCGACAACCAAGCCACGAATGCGATAGGAAAGCCAATGTAATTCGAGGTGATCACTGGCAGAAAAGTAGATCTTCGCCGCGGTCGCAATCGATTCACCAGTCTGCTCGCTGGCATAGATAACCCCGAACGAAGAATACAACCCGCTTGAACTGGCGATTCGTCCGGCCAGATCTTCAGGAACATTTTGGCTGACCAAGTAGCACTGTCTCTTTTCCCAGTGACCAAGAGCAGCTTCCTGCAGAAGATCGTGGAGAAGATAAGAAACCTCCTGAACTCCGCTTTTGAAACGTGCTACCAGTTTTGGCAAATCGCTCAGTTCTTCGCGACAGTTTCTCAGTAACCACCGACTTCCCCGCCTCACCAGTCGACTGAGGTCATACATCATGCCGTGCTGCACATCGGGAGAGACGTCGTAATCCAGCACTTCTATTTCCTCCCACAACTCCGCTAGCGAAAAAATTTCACGCGCCGCCGCATAGGCACGCACCACTTCTTCTACTGAAGCTCCCGAAGCTTCATCGAGCCTGTAAAGATAGCTCGGCCCCATGTGATTAACGAGATCGTTGGCCCATTGCGTCGCCACGATTTCACGTCGCAAGGCATGCCCTGACAAACCATCACGGTAACGGTCTACAAACTCATCCGGAAAAGCCTTAGCGAGTAAACCCGACAACAAAGGATCACTGATAATGTCTGACCCGATGAGGGCCTCTTTTAAGATTCCCTTGGAATAAGCAATCAAGACGGACAATTCCGCACGAGTCAGCCCCGCACCACGGGCAGAACGCTCCTGCAGGGCTTCATTGCTCGGGAGAAATTCGAGAGTGCGATCAATCATATCGTCCCGCTCCCAGCAATCCAGCATGCGGAGATACTCCACCGTCCGCTTAAGGGACTGCGACTGTGCCAGGCTGATAGCCCTGGCCTGCCGATAGTTGTTGTAGAGAACCAGGCTCGATACCGCATCGGTCATTCCAACGAGCAGTTCATTCCTCTCCTTACGCTGAAGTTTCCCCTCCCGCTCTAATGCATTAAGCAGGATCTTGATATTCACTTCATGGTCCGAGCAATCCACCCCGGCGGAGTTGTCGATGAAGTCTGTATTACAGGCTCCGCCGTTCAGGCAAAACTCTATCCGGGCCAGCTGGGTCATTCCGAGATTACCGCCCTCACCCACGACCCGGCATCTCAACTCGCCGGCATCGACTCTCAAGCCGTCGTTGGTCTTGTCCCCCACCTCCTCGTGAGATTCTGACTCGGCTTTCACGAAAGTGCCAATCCCTCCGTTCCAAAGCAGGTCCACATTCGCCTTCAAGAGAACCGTGATCAACTCACCCGGTGTCAGGCTCTCCGCCTCAATCTCAAAACGTTCCCGAATCTGGGGAGAGAGTGGAATCTCTTTCTGATCGCGGGAAAAAATACCACCACCTTCGGAGATCAAGGAAGTATCGTATCGCCCCCAACCGGCCACCTCTTCATAGAGTCGCTTTCGCTCACCAAAACCAACTTTCGGATCAGGGTTAGGATCAATAAAGATGTGGAGATGATTAAACGCCGCGACGAGGCAGATGTGCTCTGAGCAAAGCATACCGTTCCCGAAAACATCCCCCGCCATGTCCCCAATCCCAACGACGGAGATAGCGTCGCTCTGGACATCAACACCCTTCTCAACAAAATGCCGCTGAACTGACACCCAGGCACCTTTAGCTGTGATGCCCATCTTCTTATGGTCGTATCCTTCGCTGCCTCCCGAGGCAAAAGCGTCACCCATCCAGAATCCGTATTCTTCCGAAATGGAATTTCCGATATCAGAAAACGTTGCAGTACCTTTATCCGCGGCAACCACTAGGTAAGGATCGTCCGGGTCGTATCTGACGACCTCCCTAGGCGGCACAACCCTGCCTTCCACAATATTGTCCGTCACATCGAGCATACCCCTCAGCAACGTTCGATAACAGGCCCGCCCCTCACGCAGCATTCCTTCGCGATCGCCCACAGGAAGCTGATGCGCCACAAAGCCTCCTTTCGCACCTACCGGAACAATCACCGCATTCTTCACCTGCTGTGCCTTCACGAGTCCCAGCACCTCGACTCGAAAATCCTCAGGACGGTCGGACCAGCGCAAGCCGCCACGTGCAATTTTTCCTCCCCTTAGGTGAACGCCTTCCATCCTCGGTGAATAAACGAATATTTCGTATGCCGGACGGGGTAATGGCATGGCTGTTATCTTTGCCGGATCAAATTTAAAAGAGAGATAAGACTTCGCGTCTTGATCAGCACCTTGGCAGTAATTCGTCCGCAGCGTCGCATTCATCAATTCGAGGAATCGGCGCAGCACCCGGTCTTCGTTCAAACTGGGAACTTGATCGAGGGCCGAGAGAATCTCCCACTCAAGTCTTGCAAGCTCACCTTGACGGTTCTCGATCTCCAATCCGAACCGGGTCCGGAAATAGGCAGCCAAGAGAGAAACGATGTGGACATGACGGGCTAAGGTCTCCGCGGTGTAGGTCGTCCCGAAGCCGAACTTGACCTGGTGATTGTATTTGGCATAGGCGCGAAACACCACCACTTCACGCCAACTGAGCTCGGCACCGAGCACCAGCGCGTTGAACTCATCGTTCACCACCCGTTCGCTCCAAATCCTGACAAACGCTTCTCGAAACCGCTTTGCCACCGCTTCATCATTCACCCTTACTGGAAACAAGGGGATCAATTCAAATTCGTGAATCCAGATCGAAACGCCATCACGACGCTGGATCAGATAAGGGTGCTCGTTATCGACTCGCAGCCCCATATTCTCGAGGATTGGCAAAACGTCCGAAAGCGGTACTGGCTCGTCCACGTGAAACAAACGCAGAGCCATCCGCACGTGATTGGTTCGATGCACTCCAAAACGAAGAGCAAGGTTGGCACCCGCATCCATTTCTCCGATGGAATCTAGATCAGTAATCGCTGCAGCGGGAGCGTTGTCTTCACGGTAGCTGGCCGGAAATGCCCCTCGATAGATGGGAATCAATTCGGCGAGATCATCCCGTCCTCTATCGCAAACCTCTGCGGCAAAGGTTTCATCCCAGGAACGCGACACCTCAACCACATCCTGCTCCAATTGCTTAACGTCCACCCCTTCATCGACTGAACTCGGCACGTGCAGCACAAAGCGAACCCGGGCTAGGTCAGTTTCGCCCATGGTCGTGGAGAACCCCACATCATCGGCATTTAGACGGTCGCACAGCAGGCGCTGAATCTTGTAACGCAACTCCGTGTCGTAGATTTCCTTAGGCACAAAAACCTGACAGTAGTAAAAACGGCCATATGGATTTCGCCTGAGAAACACCCTCACCCGTGGCGCTTCCTGGAGTTGCACAATCGCCATCGACGTCATAAAGATCGAGTCCACCGAAGCCTGAAACAATTCGTCGCGAGGATAGATATTGAGCACTCCATTGAGGGCTTTATCGTAGTGACTGCCCTCTGAAAACTCAGACTTAGCCTTCACCATTGCCACCTTGCTCCGAACCAACGGAATCTCGGACGGCTCCTGGTGATAAACCGATGAAGTAAATAAGCCGAGAAAACGGCAGACGCTCACGATCTCCCCGTCTTCACCAAAACGCTTCACCGTGATATAATCAGGATAGACAGCGCGATGGACCCGCGAACGGTGCGTCGAGTTAACAAATGTCAGGATCGTCTTGGCCTCCACGAATCCACGAGCTTCGCTCGGCAGCGAATCAATCACCCACGACTTGCGTTGGGCATGAAACTTCATTGTCCCAAGGACCGATCCCTCGACCGGCTCAAGTATTCGAGTGCCGTCCTTTTTGACAAACCGGTGCTCGTCGAATCCTAGAAAAACGAAATTGCTGTCGCCCAGCCATTTCAGGAATTCCCTGGCCTCTTCCCAATCCTCACCTTCCAACAACGCATGATGCCCTGAAAGGTATTCCGCTTCGACGAGGGCACGCTCCTTCATGGCGGAAAAGTCCTCCACCGCATGACGCACATGTTGAAGACTCTCTTGGACACCTGACTGAATTCGTTGGCGGTCGTCCGACGAATCAAGCCAATCAGTCTCGACACAAATTACCGCTTCACGATGGCTCGTATTCGAAGCGCCCTCACCCGTCACATCAAGCAGTTTTCCCTCTCCATCCCTATCCACTTCCAACGGAACACTGAGAATCGATCTGATCGGCGCCCCCTGGCGCCGCAACTCCATCCGGATCGAATCGACGATAAACGGAAGATCCGGCAACAATACCGCGATCATCGTTCGCTTCTCGGATGAACCGATATCGAAGACCGCCACCTTGGATTCCGGAGGGCAGTAACCGTCGAGATGCCCCAGCATCAGTACGGCAGAATCAATCAACGAATTCCTTCGCTCTTCGGCGGGCTCAGCGTATGGCACAAACTGGAAAAAACGCTGACCAAAATGCTCCGCTACCTCTCTTGGGATAGGGGCCTGCTCCTTCTCCACCCGCTCTACCAGTTCACTGACAAAATCATCTTTCGAAATAGCCGATTTAATCATGCTACCTATTCTTTAGTGTGTAGCATCTCTGTCAGCGGAAAAGAAAAAACAAAAGAAAAACGACAGGATCACCTGCGCTAATCCGGCTTCGCTTTGCCTTTCCCGCCTGCCTACCGGATCGAAATGATCCCGGGAACGTGCAACTCGTAATTACTTTTTCTCCCCGCCTCCCTGCTCGTCGAGGCCGCCAGTCATCTTACTGGCATTCACGCCCTTGGGAGCCTGCGGCCACGGTGTCTCGCCAGGAGCCCACTCTTTCGGCTGGGTCGCGCGAATCGCATCGACATGATCCCTGAGCCACTGGGGAACATTCGTGTTTTCCTCGAGACCGTAGACATACGGAAGCGGAGGCTCCATCAGGAGAGGCTTGTCACCGAGCGGCGGGCGCTCACTGGCGGCTTGCTGGAGACGGGCCGCGAGCTTGGAAACGATTTCCGGATTGGCTGCAGCGATGTCCGCCGTTTCGGACGGATCCTCAGCCACGTTAAAAAGCAGTTCTCCCATCAGCTTGTAATCCCCGCTTCGGATCGTGGGCACACGCACGCTGCCATCAACATCAAAGATGATCTCGGTCCGCGGGCTCGGATCATCACCGAACACCGTGTTGGTCTGATCGAGTCCATCGACAGAAGTCTCCTGCTCATGGCTGCCGCCAGCCAGGGTGATGAAGGTGGTATACCAGTCTGCGATAAAAAGCATCTCATCGCTCTTACTGCCCGCCTCAGTGTGTCCCGGCCAGCGAACCAGGCAGGGCGTGCGAACTCCGCCCTCGAAAGTCGTGTTCTTGGTGCCGCGGTAGGGTGCGCTCATCTCCTCGAGTACTGGACCATTGTCATTCGCAAAAATCAGCAGCGTATTATCGC
>PKCI01000062.1 GCA_002862135.1 Verrucomicrobiota bacterium
GCCCTGCGGGCACCGGAGACATGGACGCTCTCAAAGAACTTGTTTCAGACCTCGGAATCACTCTGACTAATCCGGACTGGAAGTGAGATTACCATAAGCCTTCAACAATTGGAGCGGCGTGAAGCCGAAAGGTTAGCAATCGTTCCAATGGCTTCAAGAAAGGAACTGAAATCACCCCTTGCGCTTCGCTTCTCCGCGGCATCGCTTGGAACAGAACTTTACTTCTTCCCAACAGCGCTCCCATTTTTTTCGCCAGGTAAAAGGTCGCCCGCAATGAGCGCAATCCTTCGTCGGTAAATCGGCCTTGCTTTTCATGCTGTCTCCCGCATTTCCCGTAGTAAAGGATGCTTCTTCAGCAGTTTCTTCCAGAAGCCAAAGAAGCCGGCCGTTGCGAGCGAAATCCAAACCTGATCCGATGGCTTACGCACGAGACAAAGCGCAATCCCCCGGGTTCTCAAGCTTTCTTTCAGTTCGGGCAACTTATCCCGAATGGGTCCAACCCATGGTTGGTAGGCGATTACCGTACTCAATCCGTGGCTCTCTGCCCAGTCAGCGAGAGCCAAGGCCGTATCGTTCGATACGATCATTTCAGCCTTCGGCCCGATTTGCTCCGCGGTCGACTTGGCTGCTTCCATAATCCATTCCCTGCGCATCGAAGCATAGCCATGGGAATGATGTAAATCCAACGAAGTTATCACAGCCACCCTGACAGACCTCTCTAAAATCTCCGGTTCCGGATTGAGATCATCCTCATGTAGCCATAGCCCCGCAGACGCAGCGTCAAACAGCGAATCACCCGATTCCACCTCGGCAACCGGATTGGGTGAAGGAGCACTTTCGTGAGTCGGAGGAAACGCCGCCTTGGGGTGACTCAATCGTTCCAGCCCACCGAGATGCGAATTCAGGATTTCCGGCGCGAGATACTGTTCAAGGTTTGATGCCCGGGCGAGGTAGTTCTTCCCTGCTGTATGAAGCCCAGCGACCCAGCGCCACGAAAGCGTGTTCGATGCAGGATCGCCATCGAGAAGGTGCTGTTGGAAGAGATTCGCACCAAGCTGCCAGGGCAATTTGAATTCATGAACCCAAATCGCAGCAAACCACATTCTGGCGTGGTTGTGAAGGTAACCCGTTGTGATCAGTTCACTGGCGAAATAGTCGAAGATCTCGATCCCCGACTGACCACTCAATACTTTCTCCGCCGCCCTACTTGCCCCAGAGTTCATCTCGGCGAGATCTTTCCGATAAGCCGACCAAACCTCCGGTCGCATCTCTAACCAGCTCTTCCAATAAGATCGCCAGTAAACTTCCTGAACAAACTTCTCCACCTTACTGAACGAGTAGTTCTCAAGGGCGGCCGAAGTGACTTCATCCTCGGAGATGAGGCGGTGGCGAATCGCCGGGGACAATCGGGACACATTGGTGTGGCCAGCTACGACACGATTTCGATCCTCCGCATAGTCGATCATGCGGGGGACAAATTCTTCCAGTTGTTTAAGCGCCTCGTCGCGAGTCATCGCGGGAGGTTACGCCTTCAGCCGGCACGCGGTTGGGGCTTCCCGCCCCCAACCCTCACGCTGCACTCTAAATGAACCAGTCAGGTCGACGCTGAATTAACGAATGACCTCAATCGCATCCACTTCGACCAGCGTGCCCTTTGCACCTCTGAGGCTGACTTCCAGCGACTCGATCGTTCCGCCCCAGGCTAGATTATGGTTCAACGGAATTAATACCTCAGCGTAATCGTCCGCCGATGAAATGGTTGTTGCCTCACCCAGTGACTTCCCGTTGGCAAATGCCTCCATCTCGATGTCGCCCAGGGAGCGTACCTTAATGAGCAAGTTCCGGTCGGCATCACTGGCGGTCACACTCAAACCGTCACGGATCAGCTTGCTCTTTTTTCCGATCGTGAATCCCAGGGTGCCCTGAAAGCCGGCAATATTGTCCTCGATCCCCATAGAAGCCCAGCCTTCGGTCTGCCATCCGCCACAATCGAACTCATAGGCAAGGCGCCCGTCCTTCGGATCGCGGCCATTGATGGTTTCCCACTTGTCGGAAAGCCCATCGCCATCTGAATCAGGGCGATTGATTTCATACTCGGGATTCACGCCGCGTCCGCCCTGCCAATCATCACCGTTGTGACGCAATGCTTCAGGAGCCTCTTCGCCTTCACCGGCGTCGCCTTCGGCGAGCCAGTCATCGAGCAACTGACGGTGGCGGTCTACCTCCTTCGCATACTTCGGATCGTCGATCAGATTGTGGACCTGTGCCGGGTCATTGACAACATCATAGAACTCTTCCTCAGGGCGCTCTCCGAAGTAGATTCGAGTGAGATCCTCGGAGAGTTCGCCAGAGGCATAGAGCTCCTTAAGATTCTGGAGATAATTCTGGTTATCTCGATACTGCGGCTGAAGCAAAACCCGGTCCAGCTTGTAGTTTCGAGTGTAACGAAACTGGTCGGTCCGAATGGTGCGAACACGGTCGATCGTGTGGTCGAGACGGTCCTTGGCCGAAGCGACCCACTCACGAGGCTCAAAGTCAGCTGCGAACAGATCCTGACCTTCATACCAATCCGGAATCTCAATCCCGGCCCAGGCCAGGGTCGTCGCAGACAAGTCGAGCATGTCAACCAGGTCATTACGCTCACCCTGCTTTGGCACCCAGGTCTCCGGACCCATCACCACAAAGGGCACATGAAGACCGCCCTCGGTCGGCATCTGCTTGTGACGCACGAGATGGTTGGCACCGTGGTCGGAGAAGTAAACAACGATGGTGTTTTGAGCCAGGCTGGAGTCTTTGAGACCAGCCAGGATTTCGCCGATGAGGTCGTCGTCGGCTCGAATGGAATCACAGTGTTCCGCGACAACTTCGCGATAGAGTTGGTTCTGCGGATAGTCCGCCGGCACAATCACAGTAGCTGGATCCGTTTTTCGATCCTCGGGGAATTTGGCTGTGTTGTTTTTCCCGCCTTTGGTCTGAATCTGAAGAAAGAACGGCTGATGCTGCTCCAACACATCCCAGCTGTCTGCCTTCCCTTTCATCTCGAGATTGGAATAGGTCGCATTTTCGTCCCAAACAAAGTTGTAGTCTGTCTTGCCGTGATTGTAGGTCGCATAGCCATTTTCCTTCATGATCTGCGGTAACAGCTTGACCCCATCCGGAAGTTGTAACTGAGCATCCTTAGCCCGGGAGGAACGATGCTCATGGGACCCGAGTCGAATCTGGTTGGCACCACCCATCATGGCAGAACGACAGGCGGAGCAAACCGGCGCCGGAACATAGGCGCGGTTGAACTGAACTCCCGCAGCAGCGATAGAATCGATATTCGGCGTAGCCAGTTGATTGGCTTCGTAGCCGTAGCAGCCCATCCAGGGCGATGTGTCTTCGGCAAAGATCCAGACGATGTTGGGACGGTCTTCTGCGAATGCTGCAGAGAAAGCCATTAAGCCAGCGAACAGAGTGACGAGGGTGCTTTTCATGGTGAGAGAAAAGAAAGCCCGAAACCCGATCAGGAATCAACGGCACAAACTGACTGGATCGCGCCGTAACTACTGATCCAAAAACCTCAAGGCCGGACCCACCGGAAGGCGATGGCGCCAGTAATCCGGTGAGGCATCAAACCAGGTCAGGATCGGCGCTTCTTTGCCCTCCTTCAGGAAAATGCTCCGCTGAATCTTTACCAGCGGATGGATAACCGGAGAAAGCCCATCGTAGCTCGCCGGATCGTGAATGTGATCTCCGTCCCGGTTGCGGGTCGTCATGGTCAGCCTATAAACCAGCCCCGGCTTCAGTTTGACACTTTCCTCCAATGGCAGGTAACGAAACTCACTGATCAAGTCGCCAGGAAGGTCCGGCGTCAACTTCACTTCAGCGATCACCTTGCCCTTCAGCGACAATCGCACCGTGTGGCTGGCTTCCAGCCCGCGCCCGTCAGCACCCTCGAGGCTGGGTCGTTCGGTGATCCAATCGTTGGGCGCTTCGTCGGCCCCACGGATCGGCCAGTCCTTGAAATGATCATCCCACATTCCAAGCTGCCTGACCTGAAGCGGCTCCATAACCTGAAATTCAAATCCGACTTCGCCGTGGAAGTCATTGCGAAGATTGTGCCACCCATCATCCTGGATAAGTGCACTGTCCTTTGCATCTCCGAGCACCCTTGCATGCCCTACGTTTCGCAGACGCAATGCTTCTTCAGCCAACTCTTTCACCCGCGCTTCGTTTTCCGGATTGCGAAGATCCTCAGACTCAGTCAAATCAAAGTCGAGTCGGTGATATTTCCCCACGATAACAGCACCCGCCGCCCCGTCCTTGATCGCAGGTTCACCAAGACCTCCGTTGATGATGATCTTGTGTGCGCCTCCCCGCAATGACATGGCATCGTTGCTATATGGCTGCCCGAGATGGCAAAACTTGAGGCGCGGCCGAACATCTTCGTCCTCCGCCTCGCCCGTCCAGTGCTCCCATACATCGTAACTGTCGCGTCCGTCATTTGCCGCCAGCGGATGCCCTAAGATCCGGGCAAAGGTGGCGTAGAGATCGGTCAGGGCGAAGTGAGTTCGATTGACCTCTCCCCCTTCAAAATAACCTTTCCAGTAGAGTAAGAAAGGTATCCGCAACCCGCCCTCGGTGATGCTCGCCTTCTTGCCGAGTAATCCACCGGACTGGTAACTCGTTGTGGCTTTCTCTCCCTCGTTGGGACCGTTGTCGCTCGTGAAGATGACAATGGTGTTGTCGATCAACTTGTGACCGGGGTTTCTCGGATCATCGAGGCTCTCAAGCAAATCCACCACCTCACCAAACGCAATATCGTTTTCCAGCACCATGTCAGCCCGTTCACCGGCCGGCTCACCATTCGTCAATTTCGCCGCTCCTTTGACCGGCTTTCCGCGGAGGCTCTCAGGAATGTAGTAACGCCCCTCTTCGCCGAGATTCTGGTGATTAGAATTCGGAACGTAGTAGAGGAAGAAGGGAGCCTTACCCGCCGATTTGCGCTTCAGGATCGCTTCGACTTCGTCGAGGTAAGTCTCCCCGATATGTGTCAGGTCCCACGAAGGATCGGTGAACACCTTTCCGACGTGCTTCTTCCAACCGCCCATCACCATCTTGGAACGGTCCGTCATCTCCCAGCGGTCGTCACGAATCAGGATGCGCGGCTCGGTATCAAGCGCATCCTCGATATTCCCGGGCACTCCGAGAAATTCATCGAATCCTTGGTGCGTCGGCCCGTCTAGTAAGGGCCTCGTGAAGTCGACATCCCGATGATAGTAGTCTCGGGCGGGCTCGCCGTCGCCATTATCGAAAGCCATCCCGACGTGATATTTCCCCACGCAGGCGGTTTCATAACCATTCGCTTTCAACATCTCCGGCAGAGTGACCAACTCAGACTGAATCATGGGAAGGTTCGGCCCGTGTGGCAGCCAACCTTGTCGCTTGAGATAGGGTCGATGCCCGAATCGCCCGGTCATTAGCGAGTAGCGCGAAGTCGAACACATCGAACCGCCTGCATGAGCATCCGTAAAAATCATCGACCTTGACGCAAAGGCCTCCAGGCTGGGTGTCACCTGGGTCAATTCGATCGGCGCACTTCTTTCGGACAGAGACTTTCCAAGGTAAGCACTGGTATCTCCGATACCCATATCATCCACCATTATTATAACAATGTTAGGTTTTAAGTTAGCCGCGTTGGCACTACTCAGACCACACAATAAACTTAGAAGAATCCGGATCATAAATACTTTGATACTGGAGGGCGGCAGCAATCAGAGTGATCGCCGCCTAGGTGATAAATCTCACACGGTCTAAGTTACCTTAACCTCGAAATTGGCCTGTTTTTAGAGATTTTTTCGCAATGATCATTTTACGAATGAGATGATGGTATCCCTTAACTGAATGGCACCTACAATAACTTTTCAGCGACTCGAAACAATCAGAGGGACGCCCGCCAGTCCAGAAGAACTCGTTTCATCTCTCTGACCCGCTCTGG
>PKCI01000205.1 GCA_002862135.1 Verrucomicrobiota bacterium
AGCTCGTCGAACTTATCGACAAAGATATCTCCGATCAGAAGATCCGTCAATGTTGGACGCAGATCAGGGTTCATCTTCACCAGCTTCCCGAAATTGAATTCGGGTCGGTAGAAAGCATAGACGATTTTTCGCATCCGCTCGATGGCTAGACAGATATCTTCGCCATACTTTTGAAAGTTTTGCGCTGTGACGTCGCCACACTTAAGAGCAGCGTCGACGGCGTCGGCGGCCATTTCACCAGACTTGAGAGCCAGGAAAACACCGGACGAAAACACCGGGTCGAGGAAAGCAAAGGCATCGCCAACGAGAACAAGTCCGTCGGTGGCGCAGTAGTCGGAGCGATAACTGTATTCCCCGGTTACCCAGTATTCACCGGTCTGCTTTCCAGAGGCAAGATGCTCCTTGATCCAAACGTTCTCCTCAACCTCCCGATCCATGATCTCTGCCGGTTCCCGAGAATCGCGAAAAAGATAATCTCGCTCAGCCACCACACCCACGCTGACGAGGTCATTGCGCATTGGGATATACCAAAACCACCCCTTGTCAGGCAGGTAGGCAACCGTGGTCGAACCCGCATCTAGACCGGGGTCTCGCATCGCTCCCTCGTAGTAGGTCCAGATCGCAACCTTGTTCAATTTAGGATCACGTCTTCTCCACTGACTTTTGCTTGCGTAAAAGCAATCGCGGCCAGAGGCGTCGACAACAACTCTGGCTCCAAGCTTGTATCTCTGCCCCCCCTTTTCTGCTACGACCCCTACCACTGCGCCACCTTCGTCATGGATCGGTTCAAGCACCTTGGTTTCGTCACGGAAATTGGCGCCCTTTTCGAGAGCCTTTTCTAAAATCATCTGGTCAAATTCCTCCCGTTCAACCTGCCAGGTCGTTGCGGAGGGGTGATCACAATGCTGGAAAAAATAGAAGGGGCGGGACATCTTGCCCTCCGTCGAGGCAAATTGAACACTGAACTTCTGCTGAAATCCAATTTCGTCCATCCTGTCGACGAGGCCCAACCGATCGAGCGTGTACCAACAAAACGGCATCATTGACTCCCCAATGTGATATCGGGGAAACTTTTCCTTTTCAAGAATAAGCACGGAATACCCCTTCTCGGCGAGCAGGGCAGCTGAAGTCGTTCCAGCAGGCCCAGCGCCAATCACAATTATGTCCCAGTCGTTACGCGTCATTTTCAGGTGGGTAGGGAAACACAACAATCCCCTCTTAAATTACGTTCTCAACCCATTTTTCGGATTCATTAGACCGAGGAAGAATCTCCACAATATCGGCGAAAACGACGCCTTCTCGGTCTAGGAGTTGGTTGCAGCGCCCATAGAGGACATCTCCGGATTCCTGTCCCAGGGCATTGGCGATAAACCCATCCGCAGGAACCGAGAAGTAGGCGCCGGGGCTGCCGCGGTGCTCCACCGCGTATTCTCCGAGAATTCCGCCCAGCGGCTTTTCGCCGGCAATCACCTCGTCGCGGACGTCTTCCGGGAGACCGCCCAATTGAATCGCAATCGCTCCGTATTCCACTGGCTTGTTGGATGAGGCCGCATGGAGGCTTACCAAGCGCATCACGAATTCGTCGTTCGACTCGTGCTTGTGCACCTCCAGGTAGAGCTTGGAGTGATGAAATGCCGCCAGCGTTGGAGTCATGTCGTTGGTATGCACCAACAATGAGCGGTAGGGATACGGCATTTCACCGCCCTCGAGGAAGGTGAAATCAGGGAGTTCCAGCCCCGCCTTTTCGTAGAAAAAATGAAAAGGCAACAGGCGATGCAAGGCTTCGGCATAGGCCTGTCCTGCTTGAGACTGGTCAGGTGTAACGTGCATCGAGGTGTTCTTCGAGGAAAAATCCATGGAGGAGTCGATCAATCTGCAGCATGCCGTCACGCCTCACCACGATGTCATCGCCGTCTTTGGAGAAGTAGCCGTCGTCTTCAAGCTTACCTAGCTCAGCTGCGTAATGGGTCGAAACATCGACACCATATTTGTCCTGGAAGTAGCGCATTGAAGTCCGTCCAAGCTTCAGTTGAAGGACAAACTCCCTGACAAACCGCTCTTCAGGGGAGGTCGCGTAGGATCGAAAAATTGGAAGTTTACCGGAGTTCACCATTTCATTGTAGGGATCCACGTCTGCCTGATTCTGGTAATGTACTCCACCGAAATGACCGAAGCTGGCCACCCCTGCGGAAAGCAGGTCCGCTCCTTCCCAGAGGCTGTCGCGATAAACAAATTTAGTCGTCTCAGGATTCTTCACTACCGTGTAAGCGCTGCTGACAGTGTAACCTGCCTCTTCAAAACGATTGAAGGCCCAGTCAACCCAGGCCCGCTTGGTTGGCCAGGTCGCAACCGGAGCGGAAATACGACCGCTCTCCTTCATGTCGCGATAGATCGTGGTGTTGTACGGAATCTCCATCTGGTAGATGGTAACACAGTCGGGATCCTGTTCTATGGCAGTGTCGACACACTTCTTCCAGTTATCCTCGGTCTCATCCATCATTCCGGCAATGAGATCAATATTCACCTGATCAAATCCTAAGGTTTTAGCAAAATCGAGGGCACGATAAGCCTCTTTGGAACGGTGCGCACGACCATTCACCTCCAGCAAATGATCATCAAAGGCTTCGATGCCAAGACTGAGACGCGTCACTCCGATTTCCTTGAGCGCTTCGAGCTTCTTCTCCGTCAGCGTCCCCGGCTCACACTCGAAAGCAACCTCTTCGGTCTCGTCCCAAGGGAAAAGATCCTTCATGCGATCAGTGAGGCTTTGCAATTGCTTCACCGAGAGATAACTCGGAGTCCCTCCACCAAAGTAAACGAACTGCGGCTTGCGCCCAGCCAGGTATGGCTTTTTCGCATAGGCCTCGAACTCGCGAATCCCCGCCTCGAGATAATCATTAATCTCAGAAGCATTCTTGTCCGTGTAGACACGAAAATAGCAGAAGTGACAACGCTTTCGGCAAAACGGGATATGAAAATAGACACCCAAGTTCGTGTCGTTCGCGGCCGGCCCATCCAGAACATCCATCACGGCACTCTTGTATTCAGGAGCCCAGAATGAAAAAGGTGGGTAGTTGGCAACGAAGTAGTTACCGACTTCGGTTTGCTCGGCACTGTCCCCGTCGAGCGGGAGACTGAGCTTGTCGAACACACCTACGGTAGAGGTGCTGTTGGAGGAGTCTGGCATAAACTTGGGAAATTCGAAGGTTAGGAAAGGCCTCAGCGGAAAGCATACACCACCCCGTCTTGCCCGCAAACCACGAGCGTGCCACGCGATACCGCCGGCGAAGCCTTGATCTGGCTTCCGATTTCAAAGTTCCACAGCTCTTTGCCATCCTCACGATTCACGGCATAGAGGCGACCGTCCATTCCTCCCTGCCAGATGGTGTCGCCGGCAATCACCGGCGATGCGTCAAGAGACCGCGGTGCTCGAAAGGCCCAGGATTCCTTGCCCATGACTCGGTCATAGGCCACCAGCCGCTTATCCGGTCCTGCCACGTAAACATGGCTTTCGTCTACCGCCGGAGAAGCAATGTATTCGGCCCCGGTAACATTTTTCCAGACTTCCTCACCGGTGGCGACGTTAATCGCGATCACTTCTCCGCCATTGTGAGCAAGGTAGGCAATGCCGTCACGCACGGCGGCCGAGTTAGCGATGTAAGAGCCTACCTCAACTTCCCGTCCCGCCCCCTGACCATCGACAGGTAGAATGTAGAGCAACCCATCACAGCCACCGAATGATACTGCCTCCGTGCCTCCCGAATTCACAATCGAAGGCGTGGAAACGATGTAGTTTCCTGTCTCCTCTTTCCAGAGCACCGCGCCGGACTCGGCATCGAAACAATAAAGAAAATAATCGTGGCTTCCGATGAAGACCCGCGAAGCTTCCTCAGAAATCAGGATATTCACACCGCCCTCGATTTTGCCGTCAGTTTCGTGTTGCCAGACTTGTTCTCCGGTCTTGGCATCAAGCGCATAAACAAACCCGTAGGTGTCGCCGAAATAGACGACGCCGTCATAGACCGCTGCTGGTGCCGAAGTAGGTCCCTCCGTCTCGACTTTCCAAATCTCGGAACCGTCCACCAAGTTGAGTGCTAGGAACTCACTACCGAGCGTCCCCACAAAAACAATGCCGTCGTGGATAACCGGGGAGGCTTCGATTGGAGGCCGTCGCTTTCCGTCGACCCCACCGCTTTCGTAGCTCCAGGCCAGTTTAAGCGGCCCGGACACGTTTTCAGGACTCACCCCCTGCATTTCCGCATCTCCCCGAAACAGCGGCCAATCCGAGATTTTCCCTGATGATTTTTCGTCAGATTTGCCCGTTTCGCTCCTGTTTTCCGAACTTCCGCACCCCGAGAGCAGGGCAATGGGCCCAATAATCGCCATAAATAGATTTAACTTTCCGGAATATTTACAATGATTTGGTTTTCTTATGGAGACCATGGTAGTATCATTCATTCGAGATTCGCCTAGATCAACGACCCTTTTACGTTTCGTCATCGCGGCTATTAGTAATCAATACCGACCGCCCCTCAACGATGAATCCCCGTTTTTTCACTGTTCTGGCCGTCATTTGCACAGGGGTCGCAACCGTGCTTGCCCAGAGCGAGGACGCCCCCTTATGGATGGAGGACGTCACCCGAGTTCCTCCTGGCGGACACGCTAACCTGCGCCCGGTCAAATTGGGATACACCCTCAGTTGGAACAATCGCGTTAACGCCGGAAAGTTTCAGATTTCAGTGGTCGAACCCGAAGATGGGACCGCTCAGTTCATCGGCGATGCTTCCGGGCAAAGCTCCGGCTTCGCTCGCATTCTCTGGCCCTACAATTTTCGGGCCCGTTCTGTCGTCGCCCAGGACTCACTCCGCCCGATCGTTTTCCAACTTAATGAAAAGAACCGAAACGCGACCAACTCCTACGGCATCATTTTTGAGTCAGACCGCCAAGTCTGCACAACTACGGCGCAGAAGAAAGACGAGGAGGCCGTTACGGCAACCTCCCATGTCAATTTTGACTTTGGTCAGGACGTGCTCTCCTCCGCCTTTTACCTGCGCAGCCACTCACTGGAGAACGGCGAAAAGATTTCCATGGTGGTGACCCCGTTTAATCGCCCTTATCTCACCGAACTTAAGGTCATGGGTCGCGAGACTCGCAAAATCAAGGGGAAGACTTACAGCACAATTCGCCTCGATGTCCGTGTCGGAAAGATCAATCCCGATCTTTCCATCAAGACCTATGACAAAATTAAGCAGACCAACCTCTGGGTAAGCGATGATGAGTATCGCATCCCGTTGGAACTTCAGTCTCAGATTTCGGTAGGTTTCGTTTCTGCCCGACTCGTCGACCTGAAGTGGCTCAAATAGCCGTTTATGAAGTGGCTCGAATAGCCGTTTCTTTTCATGACGAGTGCTTTTCCCTTCTTGATTTTCACGGTCCCGACGTTAAGATCACTGCCTGCGTAAGACGAGGTCTTAAGCCTCGCTTCCCATCACATGCCGGTGTGGCGGAATTGGTAGACGCGCGCGATTCAAAATCGCGTTTCTTCGGAAGTGCGGGTTCGATTCCCGCCGCCGGTACCCTCAACTGCTTGTGGATGATATACCTCCCGGTAACTCCGAACCTGCCAATCACGCGGAGTCTGACACGATGCACTTGGGCCGCTGCCAAGCTAAAAAGCGGAATCAGAATTTTTCGTGGATAATCAGCCGCGTTGACGTTGCCGGATCTCAATGAGGGATTTCATTACTTGACCCAGCGAACCGGACCAATCATCTGTTCCGAAGGCATCGTGAAGCGTTTTGTAGATCTGATAGAGATCCGCATAGAGCTTCCGGTTATCCGGAATGGGCTGGTATTCCACATCGCGCATCTTGCAGCAGTTTGCCTGCACTTCAGCCACGGTGACTTCGCCACCGCAAGCAGCTCCAAAGATAGCAGCTCCAAGGGCACAGGTTT
>PKCI01000042.1 GCA_002862135.1 Verrucomicrobiota bacterium
CACACCATTGGCGCGACCGACGAGATCGGTGCTGAAGCGGTCGATTGCGTTCATCACATCCGCGATGTGCATGTGACCCTGCTTCACCTCATGGGACTCGATGACAACAAGTTGACCTACTACCACGCGGGACGTCACAAGCAGTTGTCCCAGTTCGGTGGCAGGGTGATCGAGCAACTTCTTGCGTAGAAACAGGGCACGCGATCCAGATTTGAATCAGGTTTCGTCGGGGCGGTGAAGCCGATAGGCTTGATGATCATGAGATCACTTTCGAGAAGAAGCTTTGCGGCCGGATTAGGAACCCTTGCCGTGGGCGGGACCTTCGCGGCAGCCATTGAAATTCCTCAGCGGATCAATCCAAAGATCAGGGGGCTTTCCCTGGCCGCCTACTCGCTTCGCACCGAGCTGCGATGGATGAAGGGCAAGGACACGGGTGCGGAGATGGAAATTCTCGATGTGCTGGATTACGCGGCTGAGCAGGGCTTCGATGGCGTCGAGCTGACGGCCTACTTCTTTGATCCTGAGGTGACCACCGCAGATCTGAATGAAATCAAGCGCAGGGCTCATGTTCTCGGGCTCGATATTACGGGTGGAGCGATCGGCAACAATTTCAGCTTTCCGGAAGATGATCCGTTTACCGCAGAGCAGATTGCCTACACCAAGACGTGGATCGATCACTACTCCACACTGGGGACTCCCGTGATTCGTATTTTCGCCGGAGGCAAAAACCCTCCGGGTGCCACGAACGAACAGGTGATTGAGAACGTGGTGACGAATCTGAATGCGATTCTGCCCTATGCCGCGGAGAAAGGGGTGATCCTGGGAATCGAGAACCACGACTCCATGACGAATATGGACAACCTGCTCGAATTGATCGGGCGGATTGATTCTCCCTGGCTTGGGGTGACCTGGGACTCTGCCAATGTGGCGCCGACCGAGGATCCCTATGCGGAGTTGGTCCGCATCGCACCCTATGCGGTCAATGCGCAGCTCAAGGTCATGACCAAGGTAAACGGTAAAAAGGTAGAAGCCGATTTGCCGCGTCTCGTGCAAATCCTGCGTGAGGCCGATTACAGCGGTCAGCTTGTTCTCGAATACGAGGAGAGGGAAGATCCATTCACCGGGATTCCTAAGTTCAAGGCGGCGGTCGAAAACGCTTTGAAGGCGTGAGTCATCCTTCAGGGTGAGGCTGGTCAGGCACGAAGATACGTTAGTGTGATTTCCACAGCTTTTCGGCTAGACTCATAGCCTAGGAAATGAAGTTTGCTGTTCCGGTTGCTGCTGTTCTTTTTGTTGTCGCCTCGCCTGCAAAGGGTGAGGACTGGCCGTTCTGGCGCGGGCCGAATCACAACGGCGTCACCCGGGAAGATTTGCCGGCTGATCTTCCCCATAAGTTGCCCATTCTCTGGACGAAGAAAGTTGGAATCGGGTTTTCCTCGTTTGCTGTTGCCGGAAACCGCGTTCTAACAATGGGCAACGAGGATGAGAAAGATTCTGTTTGGTGCCTCGATGCCGTGACCGGCGATACGATCTGGCAGCACGATTATGGCTGCGAGCTTGATCCACTATACTACGAAGGAGGTCCCGGCGGAACTCCAACCGTCGATGGAGAGGCGGTTTATACCCTGAGCAAGAAGGGGCACGTGTTGCGGCTCGATCTCGAAACCGGAGAGGTTATTTGGTCCAGGAATTTGCTGGTCGATCACGAACTGGCTCTGCCCGAATGGAGCTTCGCGGCTTCTCCATTTGTCGATGGAGATCGGCTTATCCTGAATGCGGGGCGCGGAGGGATCGCACTTTCAAAGGAGACCGGGGAAACCCTGTGGTTGCCCAGTCAGGAGACGTCCGGGTATTCGACCGTGGTTCCGTTTCCGGTTGGGGAGACGACGCGGCATTTACTCTTCTCGGCCAAGTCGCTCAGCGCGATCAATTCTGCAGATGGTTCGGTCTATTGGGATTTTCCGTGGAAGAGCAGTCGCGATGTGAATGCTGCTGATCCCATCGTAGTGGGGGAACGGCTCGTCGTGTCCTCGAGTGCCGGCACGAAGATGTTGCAAACTTTTCCTGACGATCGAGTTCCGGAAATTGTCTGGGAGCAGCACGACATGAAGTGGTACTTTAATCCCGGAGTGCTTGTTGATGGCCATCTTTATTCACTGCATGGAACGACGCATCGACCCACGGAACTGATGTGCACGAATGTCAAGACCGGCGAGATCGTGTGGGCGGAGGAAGGCTACGGGAGTGGAGGCATCGTAGCGACGGAAGATCATGTGATCGTATTTGACCTCGGAAAGTTGACGATCTTCGTGGCAACCTCGGAAGGCTTTGAGCCGCTCATACAACAGCAGATCATGGAAGGGAAGTGCTGGACCGCCCCCGTCTTCGCCCACGGACGAATCTTCTGTCGCAATGCGGACGGTAAAGTTACCGCAGTTGGAACGACAAAATGATTTCAGGCGGCGTTTCCGAGTGCTTGAAGAAGCGACTCAGGCAGCCAGGTTTTTGCCGAAGCAAGGCTTTTGTATTCAGCCACTTCAGTTGGCATCGTTCTGAGTTGACCCGCGAGGCGGCGCGCGGTTTCCGGTGCTTTTTCGATCACCTCCGGAATGGGAACCGGTTCAATACGAATTCCCATGAGAATCCCGCTGGGCAAACGAACGAAAGCCTGGTGTTCGATTCTTAGAAAAACTTCATCAAGTGGGGTGGGGCCCTCAAGCCGGAGACGACACAGCCTCGGGTGATAATTAAGTTCGTCAGTTCTTGTCAGTCCCCAATTCTCACGGAGGTAGGCTTGTCCCTCTGGCACGCGTTTCAGAAAGCGAACGATCTTCTTGCCAATTTGCTCGTTGAGTTTGGGAACAATATCGTGAACCCCGTTGAGAGTTTTGCCGGTCGCCTCCTGCAGGTTCCAGGACGAAGGAAAGCACACGCAGCCGCCAGCAATGACGAATGATTCAGCATGGAGGAGGAGTATGTCAGCTTCCCACCGTCGCCCAATTTCTCCCAAGCGGGGATTAATCTGGCTATCAAGCAACCCCCACTTCTGACCGATTGCAACGGTCTCTTTAAGGAGTATTTCGCATTCTTCTGAACGACTAAGACAAAGTTCCGGAGCCTCGTTCAACCACATTTGCCGTTCTTTGAGAAGATCTCCTGATAGATCGTGTTGCTCAAAAAATGTCTCCGGTTCATCTCGTCGCATGCGGATGCTCCAGGCAAAGTCGGGAGAAGAAAAAAGGGTGTCCAAGTTCTTATGATATCACATCATGGCGTATCGTCGACATCTCGCCTTTCTGAGGTAGAATCGCCGAGTTGATGATGAAACTCCCGTTTGTTTTTACCGTGGCAGTGGCGGCGTTTTCGCTCTCTGCGGCCTCTGCTCAGTCTGAATCCCACGAAGGCACCTATCAAAAGAACCTTACTTACAAGGGCCCCGTTACGGGCGACGAAATCCTATACACGCTTTACCTGCCGCCTGGACACAGCAAAGATGCAGGCCCTTACCCTCTCGTCATCTTTCTCCATGGGGCCGGGGGAGGGAATTCTTCATTCGAGGTCATGCAGAGCTATGAAGCTGCGAGAAAGGCTGGCTTGATTGGCGATGCCATTTTTATGTTCCCAGAAAAGTATGGCGGCACAGTGTGGCGAGATGGGGCCAAGGACAAGAATGCCGAAACGAACGTGCTGAAGGAATTGCTGCCTTATCTCGAACAGGCACACGGCGCGACCACGGACCGGGAGCAACGCACCATCATGGGGTTTTCCATGGGGGCGGCCGGGTCGATTTTCTGGGGCGGCAAATATCCCGAACTTTTTTCCACAGTGGTGGCGTTGGACGCAGGTGGTGGAAACAGCGTGTCGGATTCGACAATGAGGAATTACATCCCCGAGTATCTTGAGAATACAGAAGCGATTCGCTCATCCGTCAAAATTCGGCTGGTGCAGGGGGGGCTCAACACGAAGAATTTTCAGGAAACGCTGAAGGAGTTGGCAATACCTTTCGACCTTGAGTATTTGCCAAGCGCGGCTAGTGATTATCCCGAAAACTCATGCTGCCTGAACAAAAGAGACCTTAGTAAGAAGTTTCTCCATAACCCCAAATGCATGACAGAGGGTGAGTGGGGCAAAAAAACTTGGGAATTTATTGACGCAAATACAAGGTGGGACTGATGAGGAGACCCTATTCTCCATTGAGCAGCACGTAGCTCCAGTTTAAGGCAAGGAGAAAAAGGAAGAGAATTAGGCCTGAGCGATTGGAAAGATGGCTCTTCAATCTGTAGCCAAAGCCAAGCCAAAGAATAGTCCAGAGTGCAAAGACCAGCAAAGCGCTCGTGACAAGCGGGTTGAGAGCCATAGCCTGTGTCAGGTCGCCCCGAAACAAAGCAACGGATGCCGTGGTTCCGTGACATAGCGGGCACTGGACACCAGTGAGTTGCCAGATTAGGCAGGGTTTAAGGTTTATTCCCGAGCGTTGGAACTCGAAGTAGATGAAGAGCACAGAAGAAACATAAAAAAAGACTCCGAGGATTAACCCCGGAGTCACTCCGTTAAAAAAAGCGAGACGCCCGGTGCGCTCGAATCGGATCATCTCACAACTCCTCGAGAGACTCGAAAGCGCCCTCGGAGCCAGCAACTGCGAACATAGCCGCGCCAAAAACGATATAGAAAATTATTACCAGGGCGAGAATGACAACTGAGATGATTCCGCAGATTTTGCCAGCTTTTGCATTGCCTAAACCCGCGGGGTCCATCGTGCCAGCTGACATCTTGGGGATATCCTTGTTCGCCATTACCCAGGCAATGATTCCGCATACTTGGCAAACTACGAGCCCTAATATGCCCAAAACGAGTATGGTGGTTCCGCGATGCGGTTCAACTTGCTGTTCCATAACTCCAACCTTCCGATTCGAAACACTCCAGTCAATTGAAAACCGTTAAAAGTGGGGGCAGATCGACTTGATCTGAAATTTTGTCACGCTTCAAAAGGTTTCAATGGTGCGGGTAGAATTCTCCATTGGCCTTGCGAACAAACAGTATTCGCATTCCGTGCCAAAGTGGCCTTCGGTTGATTCAGATTCAGTTGAAGAAGGACGGCTTTATTTCTTCGAGCCTTTACCCTTACCTCGGGTAGACTTGGGGGGGGCAGGGTCTGACATGGGAGGCGTCTCGTAAAACTCGCCCTCGTTGATGAGGCGCGGGTCGCCGGTGGCCTCAAGCTCAGCCATCAACTCGGCTTCCATCTTTTTGAGCATGGCAGCATACTCTGGATCATCAGCCACGTTAGTGGCTTCGTAGGGATCCTTCTTGAGGTCGTAGAGCTCGAGACGTGGGCGCTGTCCATAAACCCATTCGAAGTGACCCTTCCAGGCATCCTGCTTTCGTGCCGTCACCAGCCAGGCCTTGGTGGGACCTGCGTCTTCGTCAGGTAGAGTAACGCGGGTATTGCCTTCGAGCTCCTCGACTGACGGCGGATTCTCTCCTTCACCGAGGCGATAGGGGTCTCCCATCGGCCAGCGCTCGGGACGGAAATTGACGATCAAGGCAAAGTCATGGGTGCGAAGGCACCGCTGCGGATAAGGTTTGAAATCCGCACGCGCGTTGTCGACATGGCGCTCTCGTCCGGTGAAAACCCGGTTTCGCTTTTCGTCGACGAGGCCGGATTTGTCCGATTCAAGAACCGGCCATAGACTCCGCCCGGTCATGGCCTCGGGAACTTCGAGGCCAGCAGCGGCGAGGAAGGTTGGTGCGATGTCAGTGAGTGAGGTCAAGTCACCGACGACTCGGCCTCCGTTCACACCGGGGCCGGCAATAGCGAGTGGAACCCCGGTGCCGAAATCGTAGAGATTGCATTTGCCGTAGGGAAAGCCGGGCGCGCCGTGATCGCCGCTGATGGCGA
>PKCI01000117.1 GCA_002862135.1 Verrucomicrobiota bacterium
CCGTGGCGTGCGGTCGGGATGGTGATGTTTCTTACCTTTTTCCAGTCGGCATTTTTTATCACCATCCTGGTGGCGCTATCATTCCTCAGGCGATGGGCTCTGCTGGCTCTCGCCCTGTTGTATTGGCTTCTGAGAGGACTAAAAAACTTCCAGGTGCCTTATGCCGAGCTTCTGGATCCGTTCATGCTGATTGAGCCACCCGAGGATCCGGAAGACGTCTGGGTCCTGCCGAAAACCCAGTTGATTGTGCTGAGCGTGGTCGGAGCGGGTGCGTGGATGTTTGCCTGCGGGGTATTTTCGATTCGTGGAGGCGGCACCTCGAAGACCTTGAAGCAGTTTCTCGAATCGTGGTTTGGCAAACTGGTCTGGGGGAGCGCGCTGATATTGATCCCGGTGGTATGGCTCATCATCATGGCTTTCTCCTTCGACGAGGAAGACTATGCGGAAGGCCACGGGTCAAAACCGTCGCCGAGACAGGTTTCCGGGAAGGATGAAATTCTCACGGCAGAGACGGAGCGTTTTCACTTCGTCTACCGACGCAAGTCAGAGAACCGAATGAAGGCGGTGTTGGAGAAGGCGGACGAGACCTTTGACGAGGTTGCTGAGTTTCTCAGGTTCCCCGAATCGATGCAGGGAGAAAAGATCACGGTTGATCTTTCCAGTCCGCTCGCGTCGCATAACGCGGGCCAGGCGTTCTGGAAAAAGATCCGGATGCTGCCACCGCAAAAGGGACAGTCGGCCAAGGAGACAATTGCGATTCTAGGCCACGAGGTCACCCACGTGCTGATCGATCAGATAACGAAGGGCCGCCTCGAAGAGAGCTTTGACGCAGCGCGGTGGTTTCACGAGGGATTAGCCAGCTACGTGGAGTTCCGATTTTTCCGTCCTCCGCATGCGGGCCATGGCTACGAGCACTGGGTCGCTCTCGCATCGACTTGGGGCGAGGTGCATTTCAGTGAGATGGTTGAGAACGGGACTTTCTCGGCGGTGCGGGATCCTTTTCTCGCCTACCCGGCCGGCTATGTTTGGGTGGAGGCCCTCGTGGATGTTTACGGAGATGAGGCCCCGATGAAAATCCTCATGGGCATCGGTCGTCCTGATGGTCCAAGAAAGCTCTCCGGTATGGCTTTGTGGCGGGATGCCTGTCTCGCCGCCGACTTCGACCTGGAGCGAGTGCGGACGCGATTCCGCGCGCGCCTCATGGAGCTGCGCGGGGAACACGAGGAGAGATGCGAGAGCTACGTTGAACTGGTCGATGCCGAGGCCGAGCGAAAAGGGGGACGAGTGATTATCAGGCCGGAATTTCCGGACGACTGGGATGAGGAAAGAAACAGTGAGCTGATCTGCCGGGTCCGTCCGCGAACCCAGTCGGCGCCAATGGAGTGGCGTTACAGCCGGATGAAAGACGGCAGGCCGTTCTCAGTGCCCGCGATCAGTTTCCTCGGTGCAGAACTGGAAGCCCAGATCGGCTGGGACACGAAGGACTGGGCAAAGCAGCCCGTGTTCGGCGAGTGGATGACTCTTAAGTTGGAAAAGGAAAAAGACGAGGAAGAGCCCGAAGCTGAAGAAGCCCAAGAAGACGCCGAGGGCAAAGGTAAGAGGAGGTGACTTTTTAATTCTCCACCAGGAAAACCACAGCGAGGAGTCCAAGCAGTATCACGGCGAGAAGTGCGGTAAGACCAATCGGGAAAGCCCCGCGCTTGGCTCGCTTAAAGAGTATATGACGTTCTTCTTCGATCTGCTCTTTGCTGTGCCCGGCCAGCATCCAGATCGGAGTCATCATGTGGCAAAGGATTCGGGCGGAACCTGATTCGAAGAAGTTGGAAGCTCCAGTCGCGACTTTGCCGACAAAGAAATTTCCGGCGCTCTGGTTGAACTGATTCAGCACCTTGTCGAACAGCCCGTAGATGGCCGGGCCGGTCTTACGATAAAGGCAATCAAAGTCGAGGTTGGTGGCACGAAGCTCGGCCGGATAGAGGCCGGCACGAAGCAACAGGGTAAAGGCAAGACCGCTGAAGAGCAGGAGGGCAAGCTGGTCAGTGATGTGGCCCACGGTGTAGGGCTCGTAGGTCGCATCAGCGAAGGGCAGCATCGGGTAGATGGAGGAGTCTGGGAAAGTCCCGACGAAGATGCTCAGTCCAGCGATAATGCCCATGGCGAGAAGCTGGTTAAACGGTGCTTCCTCGCAGCGGGTGCCGGAGTCCTTCGAGAAAAAGGCAAAGTAACAAACCTTGAGTCCGGCGAGCAGGAAGACGCCGGCGGAAGCAAAGAGAAGAGCGGCCCAAATCAGGTATTCACCCTGCTTGGCGGCACTACTCATGATCATGGATTTGCTGACAAAGCCACAGAACAGTGGAGCGGAAGTAGAGAGCGCACCAATGCAGCAGAAGATTGCGGTGATGGGCATCGACTTGTAGAGGCCGCCCAGCTCAGTGGCCTTGGTTTTTCCGGTGCGGTAGAGGACTGAACCGATCGCCATGAACAGCAGTGCCTTGTAGAGGATGTGGCAGTAAGCGTGCGCGGCGGTGCCGTTTAGAGAGAGTTCCTTGCCGAGGCCAATCCCAATGACCATGAAGCCAACCTGGTTGACCAGGCAGTGGGCGAGGACGCGCCGGAGGTCGTTCTCGATCGCCGCGCAGAGCAGAGGCAGGGTCACCATGACGAGGCCGATCCAGAGTAGCAGGTCTTCGCCCGGGAAAACGCGGGCGAGCACGAAGATGGCTGTCTTAGTGGTGAAGGTGGCCATGAAAATCAGCCCGCCGTAGGAAGCTTCAGGGTAGGTGTCAGTGAGCCACGATCCGATCAACGGCCAGGCGCAGTTGATACCGAAGCCGATGAAAATGAGCCAGGCGCCGGGACCGGCGAGTTCGATCTTGTCGAAGGCCGTGCTGCCACCGCTTACGATGTGAATGATAATACCGGCAAGAAGGAGAACACCGCCGAGAACGTGCACAAGCAGGTAACGGTAGGCGGCTTTACCGGAGGCTTCAGTCCTTCGCGCCAAGATGCACATAACGGCGCCGATCGTAAGCATCTCCCAGAAGAAGAACATCGAGCAGAGATCTCCTGCCATGACCACTCCCATAGCGCTGCCGGAATAAAGCAGACCGGCTGAAAGATCGAGCGGCTTGTTGTCCCGCACGATGTAGAGGATTCCGACAAAAGACAGGATCGTGAAGATGTTGAGGAAGATCAGGCTCCACGCGTCGGCGTTGCCAAGGGTGAGTTGGAAATCGAGCAACTGGATCGTACCGTGCGCGCCTTTATCGATCGTGAAGTAGTTGGCAAAGCCAACCATGGGAACAAGCAGGGCAAAGACCTGTCGGGCCTGTCCTTTGAAAAAGGGAACCAGCAGTGCGCCGATCAGGAAGATAAAAGCCGGAGGAATGAAATCAGGCATCGTTCTCTCCTCCTTTCGAATCCTTCTGGTAGTCGTCCTCGTCGCGCTTTACCAGCGGGCGAAGCAGGTACTTGGCCGCAAGAACCAGTGCGCTGCAGGAAACAAATCCGTAAACGGCCTGGAAACCAGGCCACTTCTGCCAATTCAGGTAAGGGTGCTTATCGAATCCTGTGATCCAGAAAATCACATCGATGAGTACGAGGAGAGCGCACGCCCCGAGAAGCCAGTTGAAGACTTTTCGGACGTTCTCCTTCTTATCGAACCAGCCGGTCGAATCAGTGGGATTTGGATTCTTTTGCGTCATTTGGCGTTTCGTCAGTCGCGGTCTTGGCGTGCTTTTCCGCGTTGCTTTCTCCGTAGCCTTTGTGGCTGTAGTCGACCTTGCCCGGAGAGGAAATCAGGATGATAGCGAGATAGAGCCCAGCCATGGCGATCGCGATGGCGAATACCTTCGGATAACCGGGCACGGCATCGTGCTTCAGTTCCTGGATAGGTGTTTCGCTGTCTGGTGAAGTGGTCATGTCAGGATAAAGTCAGAATCAGCCGGCGGTCATCATGGTGGCGAGCTTGAGAAGCAGGGCGGGGAAAAAGAAAAGCAACACGGAGCCGACAGCGGTGATGCTGAGGGGAAGCACGCAGGCCAGCGGCGCTTCCTTGATGCCGGATGATTTTTTTTCGCCTTCGGGGGATTTGAAGAAGGCGCGGTAAATGATGGGGAAGAAATAAACGCCGTTAAGCACGGAGCTGATCAGGTAAACCGCGAGAAGGGCAAACTGCTGGGCGTCCGCGGCACCCCACATGAGGTAAATCTTACTGAGCAGGCCGCCCGTCGGAGGCAGACCGGTGACGCTCATCGCACCGATGGCGAAGGCAGTCATCGTGAACGGCATGACTTTGCCGAGCCCGTCCATCTGGCTGATGTATTTCTTGCCGGTAGCCACGAAGATGGCACCTGCGCAGAAGAAGAGCGTGATCTTGCCGAAGGCGTGCATCGCAATGTGCATGATGCTTCCCTGCACGGCGTGATCCGTCAGCAGCGCCACGCCAAGGACAATGTAAGAGAGTTGGCCAATCGTAGAGAAAGCGAGACGCCGCTTGAGACTGTCTTGGCTCATCGCGATGAGCGAGGAAGTGATGATCGTGAAAGCCGCGATCCAGCAGAGGACGAGATTGGCGTCCACCTTGGTCAGGATGCTGTCTTCTCCTGTGCCGAAGACGCCGGTGACGACGCGGATCACGCAGAAGACGCCGACCTTCACCACGGCAACCGCGTGAAGCAGGGCAGACACCGGCGTGGGGGCGACCATCGCGCCCGGGAGCCAGGAGTGAAAGGGCATCAGGCCGGCCTTGGAGAATCCGAAGACGAAAGCAAGCAGCAGGATCAAAGCCGGCAGGAAATCCATGTCCTGATTTGCGAGCATGGCGGACCCGGCGAAGGAGAGGTCACCACCGCTCTTGAGGTAGGTGAAAATGATCGCCGGAATCCCGAAGGCCACCGAGGTGCCGAGCAGGTGAGTCAGGTAGGTGCGTCCACCGGAACGGGCATCCTTGTCCTGGTGGTGAGTCACCAGTGGCCAGGTCGAGAGCGAGAGGATCTCGTAAAAAAGATAAAGCGTGAGCAGGTTGCCGGCAAAGGCGACTCCGAGCGTGGCGGAAAGGGAGAGGGCAAAGAAAGCAAAGAAGCGAGTCTGGGCGTGCTCCTTGAGGCCTCGCATGTAGCCGATCGCGTAGAGCGAAGTCACAATCCAGAGCGAAGAGGCGACCAGAGCAAAGGTGATGCCGAGGGCATCGACCCGGAAGACGATAGGCACATTGATGCCGGCGATGCCTTCGACCAGGGTGGTGGTGATAGTTTTGCCTGAGAGGATAATTGGCAGCATCGCGAGGACCATTCCGAACTTGATAAAGCCGGCGATGAAGGTGGACATCTCGCGGAGAAAAATCTCCTTCCTGAAAAGCACAATGAGCGGCACGGCCAGGAGCGAAGCAAGGCAGGCCCAGACAGGAAGCAGGCTGTTGACCGCGTTATCCATTCAGTTTTTCAAATTGGCGGTGACAACAGAAATTTCCCCGAGTGCGACCCGGATCAGTTCGACGATCTGGCCATTGAACACACCGATCAATATGATGCCGGCGGCGGTGGCGAGTAGCGGGACATGGGCACTCCAGTGCCCTTGCATTTTCTCCACCTTCTCTTCGTGGTGGTCATGGTCGTGACCTTCGGCGGGTTTGTTACCAAAGTGGGCGATCTCAAAGATGCGGAAAAAGAGAATGGCGTTGATCAGGCTGGAGATCAGCAGGGCCGCAACGTAACCCCAGTGGCCGGCATCGATACCGCCTCTGATGAGGTAGAACTTACTGAAGAAGCCGCAGGTTGGAGGCACCCCGATCATGGCGAGGGCACCAACAATAAAGCCAACCGAAGTCCAGGGCGCTTTCTTGAAGAGACCTTCGAGATCGATGATCTTCGTGGCGTTGAG
>PKCI01000044.1 GCA_002862135.1 Verrucomicrobiota bacterium
CGACACCGTTAGCGAGCAGGAATACGAAGCTGCGAGACACACTCTGGCCCGACAGTTGCGCTCCAGCACTGAAGTGGCTCAGCAGCGCGGTACCTCGATTGTTGAAATCACCACAACCCTACCCGACGCCGATATCGCGAAAGCTGTCGTATCCGGCATTCTCGAAGAACTGGGGCGAAACAATAGTGCCGCTCAAGCGGGCGCTTCGAACGCTAACATTGCTTTACTCAACGGACTAATCCAAGAGCTTCGAGACCGGATGTCGGAATCCGAACAGACGCTCGCCACTTATAATCACGCCTTGAAGATACGAGACGACATCCGTGCCTCCGAGTCCCGCCTTCTTGAGCTGAGAAAAGAATACCTCGAAAAATGGCCTCCCCTGGCTCAGGAAAAGAAACACCTCGCACTGCTCCACGAAGCCTTTGATAACGAGCTCGATCGAATCATCAGATCATTATCTTCTGAGCTAGCCTATTGGCAAAGCCTGACCAATACCACCAACACGCTCTCGGGTGAGGAGCTTACCATCTTCAGGCTCTCCACCATGGAAGTCCGACACAATATGATCAGCCGGGACTTACTTTCGGACTCTGCCCTTTTTGGTTCCCTCATCGAAAAAGCCAAAATGGGATACGTCCAGCTCGATTTTCTAAAAGACGAATTCTCAATCATTCAACCTGCAGCTACCGATTACCAGCCGATAAAGCTAAGCCATTTAAATGCACTGCTTATCTTCGGACTGGGAGGTTTGGTGCTGGGCATTCTACTGGCGAACCTTCTTGCAAGCTTCGACAAGTCACTCCACCGAATCGATGATGTCGAATCACTGACTGGACTTCCGGTCTGCACCGTTGTCCCGTGCGCCAACAGCAAGGGCAGCAGCAAAGAGGACCGACGGTTGGAGGCGCTTGAAGTTGAAGCTTACCGGATTCTCCAAGCCAACCTCGCCATCTCCCATCCCGACGCCCGAACTATTCTGATCACCAGTTCAGTGCCGGGAGAAGGAAAGAGTACTGTCTCCACCAATCTGATAAAAGCCTTTGCTGAAGCAAATCCCAGTGAGCAGGTCCTTCTCATCGACATGGAATTGAAGCGACCCAAGGTATCCAGGTATCTCGGCTTAGAGAAAGGGCACCCCGGGGTCTACGAATATTTTCAAGGGAAAAACACGCTCAAAGAAGTTATTCAGCAGACAGAGGCTGGCTTCTTTGTTATCACAGCTGGGAATGTTCCTCCCCAAAGTGTCACTCCTGAAGAGAAACTTATCGTTGAACTATTGACTTCAGTTGAGCAACAATTTCATCGGACCGTCATCGACAGTCCTCCCGTTCTTGCGGTCAGTGACGCCATGGTAATGGCCCATCAAACCGCCGCGGTTTGCCTTGTATATAAAATGTGGAAGACACCGAAGGCCGCCCTAGAGAGAACTATGAAACAGTTTTCCTACCATGGCATCCCCGTTGCTGGCACTGTCGCCAACGCGATGCCAGTCAAGAAATTGCTCGGCCAAGGAGACTACTACTACTCGTATTACAATTCCGGTTACACCGCTTACACGTAGGGCGGATTCGAAGACCTCGAAGATTGCGAGAAATTAAAGTCAGAATCGATTCCCTCACCGATTAAGGTCGTCGCCCAACTGAAGGATGGAAAGCATCCTGACGCGACATCTGCAAATTTCTCAACGAGCAAATAGATCTGATTCACAGTCATCTCCTGTCATCAGTTGAAGTCTGCTTGCGCACACAGCCCGCGCAAGCAGACTCGAAGTCGATGCGGTTTTTCACCACGCAAAACCGTTTTGGTTTGCGTTTGGAAACGGGGCGAGAACTTGGTTTAGTTCTCGATCATGAAAACTCTCCAGACCCTGACCTGTGCCGCACTTGGCTGGCTGACGACAGCCGCAGCCGCCGACAAACCTAACATTGTCTACATCCTCGCCGATGATATGGGCTACGGCGACGTCCAGGCGCTAAACCCCGAAGGCAAGATCAGGACTCCTCATCTCGATGCCATGGTCGAGAAAGGAATGCACTTCACGGACGCCCACACCAGTTCGTCGGTCTGCACTCCGACCCGCTATGGCATCCTGACAGGACGCTACAACTGGCGCACGCGACTCAAAAGCGGCGTGCTCTGGGGCTACAGTTCCCACCTCATTTCCACGGACCGCCTTACCGTTCCTAAACTGCTCAAGGCCAACGGCTACACGACTCACTGTATCGGTAAGTGGCACCTCGGAATGGACTGGGCGGTCAAGCCAGATGCTTCCGCCGAACGAGATAAGAACGGTGACCCGCTGGAGAACCAAGTCGACTTCACCAAGCCGATCAAGAACGGCCCGCTCTCCGTCGGCTTCGACACCTACTTTGGCCACAGCGCCTCGCTCGACATGCCACCTTATGTCTACATCCGGGACAACGAGCTCACCGCCATCCCGACCACACAGGCACCTAAGAGTGAATTTGGTCGCGCCGGTTTGAAGGAGGAGGAGCTCATGCCCGAGGATGTCCTCCCTGATCTCACCGACGAGGCTGTCGAAGTGATCTCAAAGTGGAAAAAAGGGGAACCCCGCTTTCTCTACATGCCCCTTCCGGCTCCGCACACGCCCATCGCCCCCAACGAAGAGTGGAAAGGCAAAAGCGGGATCAACGCCTACGCTGATTTCTGCATGGAAGTCGACCACATCGTCGGTCGCGTCACCAAGGCCGTGGAAGACGCCGGGCTCACTGAGAACACGCTTATCATCTTCACCGCCGACAATGGCTGCTCCCCCCGTGGCGAGATTCCTTTAATGGCTGAGCACGGTCACAAGACCCATCTCGACTTCCGCGGACACAAAGCGGACATCTACGAAGGTGGTCATCGCGTCGCCTTTATTGCCCAGTGGCCGGCCAAGGTGAAAGCAGGCTCCCGGAGCGACCAGATCATCTGCACCACCGATCTCCTCACCACCTGCGCTGATATTGTTGGGGCCGACTATCCCGACAATGCCGGCGAAGACAGTGTCAGCATTCTCCCCGCCCTGACCGGGGAAGATGAGGCGCCCCTCCGCGAAGCGATTGTCCACCATTCCATCAACGGCTCCTTCGCCATCCGCAAAGGCGATTGGAAACTCGCTTTCTGCCCCGGTTCCGGCGGTTGGAGTGATCCTAGACCCGGCCGCGCCAATATGGAAGGCCTGCCCCATAACCAGCTCTACAATCTGGCCGAAGATCGCGGTGAAACGAACAATCTCGTCAATGAAAAGCCTGAACTCGTCGAAGAACTGACCGCACTCATGGCTGACTACATCGAGCGCGGCCGTTCCACCCCCGGAGAGAATCAGGAAAACGAGGGCAATACACCGTTCCAGTATCAGCCACCGGCTCCTAAAATATGAGGATATCCAGAGCCTCGATTGCCGCTTTACAGTATATCTGACACATTTTTTCAGCCGTATTACCGACCTGCGTGCGAATTGCGCGCGACACGATATTGAACCAACTTCTACCCTCCCGTATAATCGCGGTCCTTCTTATCGAACACCTGGATGATGATGAACCTACGAAAACTAACCTACCTGCTGACTATCGCGGCCTCCGCCTTGGTGATTTTTGCGACTTCAAGCCTGTCCGCCGCCGAAGTTGCCAACAGCGCCAGCAGCCCAGACCACCTCATTTTCGAGGGCACCGAAGGTCCCGGCAAAGGCAAGCATGTCGTTCTACTAGCCGGCGACGAAGAATACCGCTCCGAGGAAGCCATGCCGATGATGGCCCAGATCCTCGCCCGCCAGGGATTCAAGACCACCGTTCTTTTCTCACTCGACGAAAAAGGCAACGTCAACCCAGATGCCGGCGAGCATCTCTCTAATCCCGAGGCAATGGATTCCGCCGACGCCATCGTTATGAGTCTTCGCTTCCGCCACTGGCAGGACGAAGCCATGGAAAAATTCGAAGCCGCCCTCAATCGCGGCACACCCATCATTGCCCTGCGCACTTCAACTCACGCCTTCAACTTCCCCAAGGACAGCAAGTGGGCGAGATACTCCTTCAACGCCAGCGAAGAGAGTGGCTGGCACAAAGGCTTCGGCCGCCAGGTGCTCGGTGAGACCTGGGTCAGCCACCATGGCAAACACAAGGTCGAGGGCAGCCGTTCTCACGTAGAGGAAGCCAATGCCGACCACCCTATTCTCAACAGCGTCGGCACCTGCTTTGTGACCGAAGATGTTTACGGCGCCAACCCTCTCGAACCTTCCACCATCCTTCAGCGTGGCGCCGTTACCGAGACGCTCGACCCCGATTCCGCTGAAGTCGCTGCCAAAAATGATCCGATGCAGCCGCTCACCTGGATCCGTGAATTTAAAAACGAAGCCGGTAATACCAACAAGATTTTCACTACCACCATGGGTGCCTCAACCGGCCTGCTCGACGAAGATCTTCGCCGACTTGTCGTCAACGCCGTTTACTGGGGCCTCGATATGGAAGTGCCTGAAAAGGCTGATGCCACTCTCCCTGAGGGGTACCTGCCCTCCGCTTTCAGCTTTGCGGCTTACCGCCTCAACCTGAAGCCGGAAAACTTCATCCCGGGTGACCCCAAGTTTAAGGAAGCCCCTTTTGGCACGCGTGCGCCGAAACAAAAAGGCAAAGCTAAGGAAAACAAGTATGCCGTGCCGAAAGGCGATGACAAGAGAGCCAAGCTCGAGGTCAAAGAGGGCGACACAATTGTCATGATCGGCGCCGGCATGGCCAGCCGCATGGTTCACTTCGGCCACTTCGAGACCGAGCTCTTCATGCGCTTTCCAGCCAAGGACCTCACCATCCGCAACATGGGCGACGAGGGCAATACGCCTGCCTTTCGGCCGCACCCCGGTCGAGGCTACGAAGATCAGTACGCCTTCCCGGGAGCCAAGGCTCTCATGCCAAAAGATCTCCAGACCGACTCCAAGCCGAACGGACACTTCGAAACACCGGACCAGTGGCTGACCCGCCTCGGCGCTGACACCGTCATTGCTTTTTTCGGTTTCAACTCCTCCTTCGGCGGCCCCGAAGATCTTGAGCGCTACAAGCAAGAGCTTGACGCTTTCCTCAAGCACACCCTGGCTCAGAAATACAACAACAAGTCGGTTCCGCAGGTCGCCCTCGTGTCTCCTACCGCTTACCAGGACCTGAGCAGCAAATACAATATACCTAGTGGTGAAGCTGAGAACAAGAACCTCAAACTCTACACCGATGCCTCTGCTGAAATCGCCGCCGCCAACAACGTCGTCTTCGTGGACGCCTTTGCCCTCTCCCAGGAGATCTACAAGGACGGGGAAGAATACACTCGTGACGGCGCGCTGCTCAATGACCTTGGTTACCAGAGGCTCGCTCCTGCTCTCGCCGACGGCCTCTTCGGTCCCGGTAAAGTGGACGAGAACAGCCGCTCTGGCATTCGCGCTGCGGTGATGGAAAAGAACTGGGCCTGGATGAATGACTTCAAGATCGCCAACGGCGTTCACGTCTACGGTCGTCGCTACAATCCCTTCGGCCCTGACAACTACCCCTACGAGCTCGAAAAGACTCGCGAGATGACTGTCATCCGCGACCAGTCCATCTGGGCCACCCTTAAGGGAGAGAACTTTGATATGGTAGCCGCCGACGCGCAGACCCTGACATTGCCCCCGGTCGAAACCAATTACAAGCCAAGCGCTAAGAATGGTGTGGTTGACTACGCCCCTGGCAAAGTTTCCGAGACTAAGATCAAAGTTCCGGAAGGCTACAAGATTGAGCTCTTTGCTTCCGAAGAAGACTTCCCGAATCTCGCCAACCCGGTTTCTCTCGCCTTCGACAACAAGGGCCGCCTCTGGGTCGCCACCATGGCCAGCTACCCCCACTACCGCATCGGCGAT
>PKCI01000217.1 GCA_002862135.1 Verrucomicrobiota bacterium
GAAAGCCTGGAGAACCAATCCAAGCAGTACGAGAAAGTTGCCTCAGCCGTGGAGAAGCAGCTCGAAGCCATCGGCAACCGCGCCGAGAACTATGAGAAGAAGCTGGACGACGAATTTTTCGCCAGCCTCGAGCGTCTGCGCAGAGATTCGACTCAAGTTATAGAGACTCAGGTTAAGCCACTTTCAGAAGGCATCCAAAATCTCAATACTGTCCTCAAGGAACTGAACGGCAAGCAGGTCGTGGTAAAAAAGAAAGGCTTGTTCAGCCGCGGCTGACGCTTTTTATAAACGGCAACTTCTCGAATGGCTAGACGCGGACAGGACGAAGGCGCTTCAGTCAACCTATTCCCCTTCCTCAGCATACTGATTTGTATCATCGGGTGTTTGACCCTTATTATCGTGGTGATCAACCTAATCGCGATGAGCAAGGGGGAGGGCAAGACACCTGAGGAAGTCGAGCGTGCCCGAGAATACATGCTGGTAAAGAAGGAAAAAGAAGACCAGCAAAAGGAACTCGATAAGCTTCGAATCGATATTGAGAACCTGATTCAGGAGAACAAGAACATCATTCAAGACCGGGACAAACTTGTCCTGCTCAAGGAGATGCTGGACAATCAGGAAGAGATAGACCAGAGCCGAGAAGAACTCATCGCCAAGTTCAATCTTCTTTCCTACACAAACAAGCAACTGGTTAGCGACGAGGTCGTTCTGCAGGAAGAAATCAAGAAAAAGGAAGAGGAGATCGCCAAGCGCAAACTTCCGCCGGAGCCAGCTGCTCTTCGAGTGCGGCCAAGCGGATCCAGTTCCAGCACCAAACCCTTCTTCGCAGAAGTTTCCGATACCAGCGTCTATATTCACCGCAGCCTTTCTGGAGATCCTGCTGTGATTCCAGTCGCTTCATTGAACCAGGACGAGAACTTCATCAAGCTGCTCGAGGAGATTGCTTCAGCCAACAACCACAGGCTGATCTTCCTGGTCCGTGGAACTGACGGCTCCGTTAATACTCTGAACCGGGCTAGGGCAGTGGTTAATGCTTTCAACCAGTCGAACGGTAGTGAGATTATTCCAGGCCGCCTCCCCCTCCCCGGAGAAGGCAAAGTGGACCTGAATATGTTCGCCAAGTTTCTCGAACCCTGAACCTTACTTATCTAAGCACACTTCCATGGCACGTCGACGAAGATCGGAAGAAGAACGCAGCATGGACTCGCTGATGGATGCTCTGACCAATGTGGTTGGCATCCTTCTTCTTATTCTCATTGTCAGCAGCCTCGGAATTAGCGCTGCAGTTAAAAAGATCGTCGAGAATCTGCCTGAGGTGACCCAGGAAGAGTTGGAGGCGATGAAAGTCAGCCGCGACAAAACTCTGAAGAACCTGCAGGAACTTCAAATCATTAAAGCGAACACCAAAGACAACCTTCCTACCGAGGAGGAGCAGGCACTCATTACCGCTGAACTCGAGGAGATCGAGAAAAACAATCAGGATCTCGCTGACAAGACCGCAGACATTGAGGAGTGGAAACGCAAAGTGGAAAAGGAAGAGGAGAAAAAGGTGGAGAATGACGAAAAAGTCAAAATAGCAGACCTTCGCAATCAGGAACTTGCCGCCATTCTCGCCCAGACCCCGAAAGTGGAAGTCAAAGCCGCCAAGGAGGTCCTCATGCCCAACCCACGCCTAGCCGACGATAATTCGCGAGCTCTTTACATCGTGGTCAAATACAACAAGCTTTACTTTGCCGGCGACCCCTACGATCACGCGTTAAAAATTCGAGACGTGATTGATCAAAACTTTACCGATCTCGCCTTCACCGGGCAGGCATTTGGCTCCTACACCTACCCACTTCGTGGGCTGAGGAAAAACGATCGCGGCGGTTTTGATCCCCTCACCGAGGACTTCAACCTTACCCGAACCGCCGAAAAAGAACTGGCCAGCTGGGCATCAATTAATACCAAGTTCATCAACCAGGCCGGTGAACTCCAAGAAGACAGGCCGTTGCTTAAACGCATGTTTGGAAATGAAGACCGAAGCGAGTTTCAGGTGCACAAATTCCGCTATGACATGAAGAAACTGTCAGCTTTTTTCGGTGACGGCAAATTTGGTCCCAAGGATTTTAAATATCACATCGCCAAGGGTGGAGGCGACCGGGTCAAGTTTTCACTCGCGCCGAGAGAGGAAGGCGGCTGGACTCCTCAACAGTTCCTTGCCCCGGGATCGGAATTCGAAACTCTCTGCAAATCGGCCTCAGTGAACCGCGGCACTCTGTTTTACTACTTTGTCGCTCCTGACAGTTTCGACGCCTACCTTCAGGCACGGGCAAAGTCGGAAACCTTCCGCATACCAGCCGGGTGGAGTATCTGGTCCGGTGAGAAATTTGAGCCACGGGCTATCCCTGCCAGGGAATCAATTCGCTACGACCTTGAAACCCTTCCAGCGGCCGAATACCGCAAGCTTGCAGATGCTATTGGCCCCTTTCTAGTGAGCGAGGTCAACAAAATGAATACGACCTTCGACAAGCAACTCAACGAGGCCGTTCCGGCAGACCTCCCACAGGGTCAAAAAGCGGACTACCTCAAGCGCCTTCGCGATGAGAGGATCGAATTCATTTCCAGAGCCGCCCAGGGATACTCCATCAACCCGTTCAATACCACACTGGCAGTAGCCAAAGTACGCGGTGATGAAGAGGTCCGTTTTGAAATTCGGCCTCCCGAAATTCCTCACATTCGGATTTTCCAACCTGCCAACCTGCCGGCAGCGCCGAAACCAAAGCCTGATCCCAACAAGCCCCAACCGCCCGTGAAGCCTAAGGCTCCTGCAGGCGGAACAAAGCTGATCCTGGACTGATCTGCATTCCAGTCAGCTTGACCCATAATTTCGTCTTACTTGTCTTACTCGCCGCGACTGTCGGTCAGTTTGAGGTTGGTGATCTCCTCCATGATGCGGATGGAAATATTTTCGTAACGTTCCTTCGCAGTGAGGGCGATGTCTTCAATGAGATCAGTCAAGTCGACTGGTTCACCCACAACGAGAGTCACGGGATGCTTCTTCAACTTCTTTCCCCCCCGAGGAAGCGCTTTCTCTGGACCAAAGAGTCTAACCGGAAGCACTGGAACACCGGCTTTGGTCACGATCATTCCGATACCGGGCTGCCCCTCGGATTTCATCTTGCCGTCAAAGGAACGCTCCCCTTCTGGAAAAATGAGCACCTTCTCCTCTTCTTTCAGGAGCGAGATGATTTTCTTGAGAACAGACAACTCGGGCTTTTCCTGATTCACCGGCAAAGCATTGACGCGAGTTAGGATGAAGTTGGCCATCGGATGGTCAAAGAGAGTTTTCCGGGCAAAGTAGAAAATAGGATCCCTAAATGCCCCGCCGATGAAAGGCGGATCAAGGAAACTGACGTGATTCGAGGCGATGATTAGGCCGCCCTCGTAGTCGTCCAGTTTCTCTCCGTTTTGAACCCTGAAAGAGCAATAGGCCTTCGCTACCAGCTTCGACAGGCGGTGGCCGATAAAATACCAGAAGTTCATAGCAATGTAACCTGGAACGTTGAGGCGGGAGCGGGCTTGGGCCAAAAAGCGGGCTCAGCGAAGTGGCGCCGTGATGAGGCTCGTGGCACGGCGAACCTGGTGGGAAACAAGGCCACAACTGGTAAAAGAAACGACACAAGCAACGAGGAGCAACGACAGCATAAATTTGCGGATCATGATTCTTATTCGTGGATTCCACCCCAAATGTCAACGCCTTCGAAGTGCCTCGGAAATGCTCCGGAATGCCTCAACTACCCCAAATTTCTTAGGGTCGGATTGATGACGGGCGAGTATCTCGCGGACTTGCTTTTCATTTTTTTCAGGAACCTCCCGCTGGCGGGAGGAATGCCAGATCTCCACGCAGTGCTCAAGCAGGTCTTTACGTGGAATGCTCTTTTTTAGAAGATGGATCAAACCTCCATCCATTTGCTGACCCGTTATTGCTCCCCCGGGGGCTACAAGCCCCCCCTCCAGTTCCCCCGATCCCGGCGCCAGGCTGGAACCGCTTCTCCAAGCCCAGAGAGCCACGAAAACAATCATTCCAAAAAACACCCCATGAAGACGGTAGTAGCGAATCAGCTTCATCGTCCCGCCGGTCTCCAGAGTTCCGTGAATCGTTTCATCAAAAACGACCTTCGACTTTTTACCAACCAGCCAGATAAGAAATTCTGGGACGGCTTCCCGATGAAGCGCCTCATTGCTGACAAAAAAACTGTCCGTCGCTACCACGATTGATCCCCTGCCCCAACGGCGCTCAATCACCACAGCCTTTCCATCAACCGCAGCAACCGCATGCCAGGACTTATCCGGTATTTCAAGCCGGTACTGCGAATACCACGTTGGCACCGCAAGTTCAGATCGCTTCGTCGAAAATGACTTACCAACCTCTGTTTCCCAACCATCCTCAGGACGCTCATATTCTTCGAGCCCCGCCAGGTTAAAGCCAAGACGCGAAGTCATACGGGCCCCGAACATACTAATCATGCGGGACTCAAACTCATCTTCTTCTTCACCGGCCCTACTACCAGGGACGTCTTCATCACTTGATCCGCCTTCAGATGTAGGGTCCTCGATACGGGAGTCTTTCTCTTCTTTGAGCCGGTCCTCGCGAAGCTTGCGACGACGCTCCAACCAGTCATCTTCCTCTTCTGATCTCGCCGGTCTGAATTTTTCCGGAACGAGTTCCGGGTTCACTGTAATCACGAGTCGAGCGCCCTTCTTCACAGCCTTCATCACCGGCGAGTCCTCGGGCGCTCGGAGCTCCTGAAGATCATCCCTTGGATACCCAAGTAGAAGCAGGGTTGTGTCCTCATCCAGACCGGAGATGTTGTTGAGATGACTCACATTGCGGGAAACCTCATAATCCGGCAGCTCATTCAGGGTTTCATATAACGCGCTCGTTCCTAAAGGATCACTCCTGAAGCTGGCGTAGTAGGGATAAATGTCACCCTCGACAAATCGTCGCTCCATCACCGCTGCGAAAATTACGATCAAGGCAACGCCCATCGTGATTAAGGCGCCCCACGTCAGCATTCTGCGGCGACCTCTCATGTAACGGTTCCTTCCTGCAACAGCCTGGGCGAAGTCATCGCCGCGCCCGATTCCTTCGCGATCATTCCGTGATTCTTCAAAAAGTCATCGACCGTTTCCTTGCTCACAGGGTGCCAACCATACCAGGCTTCCTCAAACAAGGTGGTATTCTCATCAAAGGCGCGGCGCAGCACAGCCCTCTTCCTAACCTTGAGTTCCAGCTCTTTTCGATAGTCACGATTCGATTTGAAGCGAGCAATTTTAATGACGCCCTTTTCGCCAAGATTAGCGAGAGTGGCAAGGAAAAGGGCCCGGATTGCTAGTCGACCGTCGCCTCTGGAAATCTGCTCCCGCGCTAATTGCATCCATTCTCCCTCTGGAAGTTGGGAGGCTACGATGTCTTCGCTCTGCAAATCCACCGTATCGGCAGCGATTTGCTCGACATCATCCCTCGTCGCCGTGACACGATATTTGCGATAGATCAGGAATACCAACCATACCGCCAGCCCGACAACGATAGCAACGAGTGCTAGGGAAAAGGTAGACTGCATTCCTGCTATTCCCGCGATCCCGGAACCTGAGCTGCCTCCCGCCTCGCCAAAAGCGTCTCTTTCAGCCCTTTTCAACATTTCATCGAACCATTCCTCAAGCGCCCTGAGGGACTTCTGGGTGGCTTCGGCCAACTCCTTCATTCGACGAACCATCCAACTTTCATCCCCTTTGAGATCTTCAGCATCTGCATAGCGAGACAGCTGCCATTGGTATTTCTTCTGCTCCATCGTTTCAGA
>PKCI01000055.1 GCA_002862135.1 Verrucomicrobiota bacterium
TACTTCTCCTGCTTGCCTGAAGCGATTTGAATAAGATTGTTCCGGATGTTTGTTACAACAAGCAGAACCAGAGCGTTCAGTAAAAACTGAGACAGGCGACGGTACGAACATTAGTTAAAGGAAATGAATGCGGTAAGCTCTAACGATGACTATTTGGATTTAGTTCTAAAACTGAATGTGAACCGCGGCGGTGATCGCCGAGCCCCTCACAAGCCGCTCTTGTTAATGGTTTCGATTGCCAAGTTCCTTCAGGGCAAGACAGGACTCGACTTCAAAGAAGTGGAGGCAGCGCTCAATCCGCTGCTCCTCGCTTATGCCAAGGACTCTGAGCCGATTTGAATCAGCGGGTCTAAGAGTTTCGACGAGTATATCATTTCCTCTGGGAAGTATTCTTCGACCTCCTCCAGTAGCCCCGCCACTACGGGAAGCGTCAGTTCGTTCTTCTCCGTCTCGAACATCCCCACCAGAAGTTTCTTCTGCGTCGGCCCCAATTTTTCCAATCGGTCCTTGGGCCATGCCTTGTCGAGCATCTCTGACAATTGTTTCTTCTGCTCCGATTCCGTCATAGGACATGAATGCCACGGGTGGGAGTCCTTGTCTAGACTCATGCCACCCTTGGGTTTGTCATACCTGCGTCCATGCCTGGAGCTTCTTGTTTAACTCAGCATCAGTTGATGTGTCTCCATCATCGCGATACAGAGGGTCGTAGTCATAGGACTCGTCAACCTTCCATTCGAATCGACCGTAGAGCGTGGGCAGAAGCCCATCAGGTTTTGCATCGTTCGCTTCGGCAACAGCGAGATTCTAGGCCGATTTAGTAAGTCAAAATCCCGCCGGCGTTGCGGGAGTCTGTTGAGGTGGCTGTGATTAAATCACTTGCACCCCATCCAACCCGAGGGCCGCAAGCGACTTGAATTTTGGCCTTGAAAAAGCAATTTCCTATCAATAACCGAGATCAACATGGATTCTAAAAGATCATGACACCTCGATTACCGTACTAGAGGGGAAGACTCACGTCTTCCTCTACACTTTCCAATCAATTAAGCCAACAAGTTCTGAATCCCGCCACAGAGGATCCCATCGATTGCCGGATCGCACCAGGCGACACTGACGGCATACCCCCCCTGGGGATAGGCTTCCTTGGTCGGGATATACCAGGGACCGCCATCTCCATAGGCAGCGCAAGCGACGAAGCGATCGGGGGCGGCGGCCTGGGCCCGCAATTGATACTCGACAAAACTCTCGGCGGGTAGGTGGAGTAAAGACGCATCATTCACGTGCAGGGCGCTCAGGGTGATGGGTATCCCTGCCTTGATCCGGCGGATGAATGACACTGTGTAGGCGGAACGATTCCTCGTCACGATCCGCTGATCTTTCCGGGAGATGAGTTCCATGAGAGCCTCCTCCTCAAAGCGGGAATCGATCGGCGGTAGGATATCGTGAGTCTGCCAGCGGATCGTCTGGATAGGTTGAGGGACCAAGGCCTCTTCTGAGGCTACGATTCCGTCCAGAACCCTCCGGGACAATAAAGGCCTTTTCTCGACGGAACGGTCGTTGTACTTCCCGGCCCCTATGTTCCCCCCGCAACCATTGAAGTAGATATGCACGCAATCGGGATCCATTTCCTGCCGAGCCTTGCGGGCCAATCCACAGAAATCAGCACTGACCCGGCCATCGCCATAGTAACTCATCGGATGACAGGCGTAGTAGTGCATTGCCACCAGTTTCTTCTCGTTGTGGTAAAGCGCCACCGTCTTCAGAGCGGGATCAATGAGGCCCTCGGGAAATCGATGGTGCTCGGGCTTTGTCGAGGAACTTCCCCTTTGGGAAATATGCTTTCCATCAAGGCCAATGATTCGGCGATTGCTCGCCACTTTCTCGACAAGAGCCTCACCGGTGGCAACGTGGGTTACCGGAATTGCGCTCTCCAGGGAAGCCTCAACAGCCTTGCGACCTGCGTCGAGGCAGCGATGAAAGAAGTCCGGTTCGACAATGTGGGGAAGGTCCCCCTGTGCCTGAACGATTTCTTCCGCTTCGAGACAGGCAAAGGGTGCGTTGTGTTGGTGGACGCAATGAACCGCGACACGGTCTGGCGTTGTTCGGGCCGCATCGGCGAGTGCCTGCCTCCACTTGAGATTGGCCGAATTGAGCAAACCGGTCCAATCCACCGCACAAATGACGATCGGTTCACCCGCCCCCAACAGGACGAATCCTATCGCCTCCAGAGAATCGTCAACGGCCTCGGCCGGCTTGATCCAGCCTCCGCAGAGGGAATGTCCGAGAGGAGGGGTGACCTCAAAACGAAACGTGGCCAGCTTCAGTTCACCGGTCTGTTCATTAGCAGTGGTGAATCTCGATGGGGCGAGAATAGAGGCGACCGTCGTGGTCGAAGCAGCAAAAATAAAGGATCGCCGGGGTAGTACTGAATCGTGTTTCATTGATTTGTTTGGGATTGAAACGCATTTCTCCATCGATTGAGAAATCGTACAGGCTACAGTCATCGAGCCAAAGGAAAAAGTGGATTCCTGTTATGCGACTAGACCCAACTGCTCGGAAAGCGGCAGCAGGCGGCCGCACTCCAAGTTACCCGGCGATGAAGGCTAGCAAGTCCGCCAGGGATTGGTCGGTGAAGGAATTCTCCAGTCCCTCGGGCATGAGAGATTGCCCTAGCGATTTCATACTCTTCACCTCCACTCGGGGAAAGGTTTTCTCGATTCCGAAAGCCTGCCTCACCGTCACCTCCGTGGTGGTCTCGTTGGCAATGACTCCAAGGAGTTGCTCTCCGCTGCCCAGCTCGATGACATAGGCCTGGTATTGCGGCGCCACCTCCTTGTTTGGATCGAAAAGGCTTCCGATGATCGATTCATTCCCTGCCGTTTTGAAGGTGGCCAGGTCAGGTCCCACCAAATGGCCCTCTGTCCCATGCCGATGGCACGAGGCACAGACCACCCTGTAGATTTCTTTCCCCTTGATGGGATCACCAACTTGGGACAGCGCTCCGCTGAAGCCGGCCACGATCTCCTCTCGAGGAACCTTTTTTGTCTCGGGGAACAGTGAGGCCACCTCCCTGCTAATCCTCCCATCCTTACTCTTTCGGAGTAGGTCGACCTGGCTTTGATTGAGCCTTTCCCGCGGGACGACTTCCTTCCCAATGGCAGCGAGGACATCCCGGGTTCCCTCCGATGACTCCATGAGAAGATTGATCAAGGCACCCTGAACGTCGACCGGATAGTGATCCCAGTTATCGAACACGAGCCGACCGATTGATTTGGATCCCAGTTTCCTCAACGCCCGAACCACGGGCAGGTATAGTTTGTCCTGATCTTGCCGGGAAAGCAACTCTTGCAGGACAGCCTTTGCTCTTCGGCTCGGTGAAAAGGCGCTCAATTCGATCGCGGCAATTTTTGACTCAATGGATGTCCCCGGTGATTCTACGGTTTTGAGAGCTGCGTCGAAAATGGGTTTGAGAATTCCCTCTCTATCAGCCTTGGCCAGAGAGCTCTTCGATCGATTCAACCCTTCTCCCAACGACTCGAGCAAACGGTTAGTGGCTCTATCGGTGGAAAAAGAGGCTATCCTTCGGAGCACCGCCTCAGTGAGTTCAGGTTGATTCATTCGTCCGGCCACCTCTGCCAGATCCTCCAGGGCGGGGTGGTCGAGCCCTTCTCCGGTGAGCGAAGAAAAAATGGAACCGGCATCATCTGGCGATCGCACTGCGTTGAGGACCGCCGCCCTCATCCAGGTATCATCGGGCGAATCTTCCAGAATCCAGGTGAGGGTCTCAGTCACCCCACCCTCTTCCCTCTTTGCCAGTTCGAGTGCTCTCCTGAATTTACCCGCGGCAACATCGGCGGAATAGGATTCCGCCCAACCGTCCCCTGCTCGAAGATCCTGCCTTTCGCGAAGCAACCGCTGGGCTGTGACTCGATGCCACCCATTGGGGTGCTCGAGAAAGGCGACGAGTTCATCCGAGGTCGCCTCACTCAACCGTGTCGTCGGACGCCGTTCAAACTCGGCCGGCCGGACCCGATAGATTCTTCCACGGCCGGTTCCGCTATTGAGGTCGAGGTAGTGCTTGATACCCTCGGGCAGAGACCAGGGATGTTCGATAACCTCTCGATGCATATCACAGAGATAGAGACAACCGTCAGGCCCATTGCAGTAGGTCGTGGGTCGAAACCAATTGTCCGTCGAAGCGATGAATTCGTGATCATGCTCGTCCAGGGGGCGCCGGGCAGAGAGCTCGACCCGGTCTTCAACCCGCGATACCACCTTGCGATGCACCAGGTTGCTCCCCACATCGCCGGTGAAGGCGTTGTTGACATATTGAGTCCCGAGAGCGTCGCCCGTGTAGATGGTGACACCAGAAGCGCCGGTGAAATAGCCGGAAACCCGGCCATCACCCTCGATGGGGCCACCGACCACTCCGGCGATTCTCCACCGGGTTCGAACGATTCGCCATGGCTCATCGGGACTGATCCGATAGACCGGAGCGGCTCCTCCGTCCACCGCGATCCCCGTCAGGGCCGCGGGCATCGAGTACCAGGGACTTGGTTTGGTCCAGCTTCGTTCCCACATCACTGCGATGAGGTGATTGCTGTTGCTCGACACGAACCGGCTGCCGTGGGTATCAAAGCTGAGACCGTACTGCGCACGACCGTTTTCGGCACGGAAATCCAGGGTGAAGGGGTCAAAGGAAAAGTCACTTCCGGAGAGATTGATTTCTTTTCCGCCTCGGTCACCGCTCGGGCGAACCTTTCCTCCCTGCGTTCCGCTGGAACCCCAGATCCGATTGTCCGGCCCCCATTTAAGGCTGTTGGGCAGTCCCTGGACATTGAGACGTGAGACCCCCTCTCCAAACCCGGTGAAGACCACCTTTCGCTCGTCGGCAACCCCATCGCCATCTGAATCCTTGAACCAGATAAGGTCCGGGGAAGCGACAACGAAAATGCCTCCTCCAAAACAGACCACTCCGGTGGGCCACCGCAGGTCACGGGCGTAGACTGTGGAGCGATCGAACACACCATCATCATCGTCATCGAAAAGCATCCGGATCCGACCCCGTTTTTCATCACGCCGCTCCGAGTATCCGCGCATCTCTACGGCAAAGAGACGGCCGTCTTCATCGAATGCGATCGAGACCGGGTCCACCACCACAGGTTCATGCGCGACCAGATCGAGGGCAATGCCCTCGCGCAGTTCAAAGGTGGAGAGGGCCTCCTCTACGGGAACTGGAGGAATCCTGGGCAGATCATTGGGATCGGCCTGGGGATCTTCCTGGGAAAACGAAGCGTGCATCAATCCCAAGGCATTCCCCACTATCCACAAGACGAAAAAGACTCTGAGTTTATCTGCCCACATTCTCTGAAATACTGGCACAAACGGCGTCATCATCATAGGATTTCTCCTCGGACCTTGAAATGATTTTTTCGCCTGGTTGTCGAAAGTAGGGGAATCCTTTTCCAGCGAGAGCGCAGAGCATTCCCACAGGGGGTAAAGGGGTAGACAAAGCGGGTCC
>PKCI01000197.1 GCA_002862135.1 Verrucomicrobiota bacterium
GAAAAGGTAAACACTGGCGAGAGAGACGCCAAGGTCTGCCACCTGCGAGCCTCCTGATTCTAGGAGTTCATCAAAGAGGGTCTCAGTTTTGTCAAAATGACTGGTTTGCTCTTCACGCTCGTTCCGAAGCGTGGAACCCATATGATAGTAGTAGTTTGCGAGGGTAAGAAACCCAACGGGTGAGTCGTGTTCGAGGCCTTTCCGGAAGGCTGCTTCCGCCTTCGCGAGGTCCTTCTCCACACAGACGCCAGTGAGGTAAAAGAAACCAATTGTCCAGACCTGGGGAGCTGTCCCGGACTCGGCTTTTCGCTGCGTTTCCGGAAATATCTCCTGTTCAAGGCGCCTCCAGACTTCTTCGGGGGGGAGATCGAGTCGTTTACCGTCCTCACCCGTGATATACCAGATGGACTGGAATTCTTTGTTTTCGATCTGGATCGAAAAGCCGAGGGTCTCGCCGGAAGGCTTGTCCTGCGCCCCAAGTAAGCTCACGGTTGCGAGCAGGCAGGCGATAAGTCGCCAATAGGTTCCGGTTCGTCCACTACCCATAGGTTGGGCAAAACGATACGTCCTCTTTGATAATTCTAAATTGAAAAGCCCGAAATATAATTATTTCCAGAAAACAGCTAATTTCCTGATTGTTGCCGGGAAGGATTGGCTTTGAGGGTGTTGAGAACATCGGGCTGCCAGTCGGCGGAATGCCCTTTTCTCTGAGCGGTAAGCCAGTTGAGGGTGGCGTGATGGAGAGGGTCAAACTGCGGAGGGTGACGCAATACCTACTATCTTTCGGTGGTCGAAAGATAGAGCCGACACCGGTGTTTTCTTGACCGTTTTGTTGTCATGCAGCCATTCTATTCGAGTTCGAATTTTTAGAACTCCAGCCATGACAATCCGCTTACGCTCGCCCCATGAACGCCCTCTATGGTCAATCCTGTTTGCAATCGGTTTGGTGATAGGTTTTTTCGCTGGAGTCCCTGTATTGGATGCCAAGCCACTGAAAGTTTATCTTCTTGTCGGTCAGTCCAATATGCAGGGGCACGCGAGGACCACAACGATGGAGCATATTGGGATGGATCCTGAAACAGCCCCATTGCTCGCCGAGATGCAGGACGAGAATGGAGACCCGGTGGTTTGCGATGACGTCTGGATTTCTTACCTTTCCGACAACGGAGTCAAAGAAGGAAAACTCACGGCCGGTTTCGGCGCTGACGACAGCAAGATAGGCCCGGAGTTCACGTTCGGACTAACCGTGTCGAAGCACCTCCGGGAGCCCATCTTAATTATTAAGACGGCATGGGGCGGCAAGAGTTTGAACACTGATTTCCGTTCTCCCAGCTCCGGTCCTTACGAGTTCAGTGAATCGCAGCTTCAGCGATTTGCGCAGCAGGAAAAAAACATCGAGCAGATCAAGGCGGAGAAGGCCAAGGCCACCGGGCATTACTATCGACTCATGCTTGAACACGCAAAGAAAGTGCTCAGCGACATCGGGTCGGTTTATCCCGACTATAACGAGGCCGACGGTTATGAGCTTGCCGGCTTTGTTTGGTTCCAGGGGTGGAACGACATGGTCGACAGTGGCACCTATCCCACACGTGACCAGCCGGGAGGTTATGATGCCTACAGCGTTGCGATGGCAAACTTTATTCGCGATGTCAGAAAAGACCTCGAGACTCCTGAGATGCCCTTCGTGATCGGAGTGCTCGGAGTGGGAGGACCCGTCGCTGACTACGGGCCGGAAAAGCAGCGGTATGTTGGAACCCACCAATACTATCGCGACGCGATGGCTGCACCAGCAAAGCTACCCGAATTCGCGGGGAATGTTTTTGAGGTCCTCACCGAAAACTATTGGGATCCCGAGTTAACGGCACTCACCGGTCGCGACGGGAAAGTGAAGCAGGCAGCAAAAGCCATTCAGACGGAGAAGGGTTTGAAAGGTGCTGAAGCCCAGGCAGTGCTCGATGAGCTGCGTGCTGAAGAGTTTTCTGAGGAAGAGCTCAAGATCATGTCAGTTGGAATCTCTAACCAAGCCTATCATTACCTGGGCTCAGGAAAGATCCTCGGGCAGATCGGCCAGGGTTTTGCCGAAGCCTTGATGCGGGAGAAACAAACCGCTCGTTCTGCCGGTGTAGCGGAGACCCTGACTGCAGCTTCAGCCATGGCAAATAATTCGCGGGCGTGGACGCAAGCCTCAACCGGCAAGCAGTTGCAAGGGGAGCTCATTAAGGTCAGCGGGGGGGTGGATACCAGAATTACCATTCGTTCCGGAGAGCGGCTCATCGAAATTCCCCTGGCGATGTTGGTGGAAGATGATCAGGCCTTCGTGAACTCGTGGCAGGGCACCACAGAACCCGGAACTCCTCAAGCTGCCGCTTCGGCGGCTTCGATTGGTGATGTGGTCCTGGAGACGGTTCCCGATGGTATCCCGGATTTTACCAAAGGAACGCTGCCACCCCGTGAGGCTAACCACGACTGGAACCTCGGGCCGACTGGTGCGCGTGGCTGGATCTACAGCAATAAACTTGAGACCAGTGAAGCGCGTCAGATTTTTGTGACTGAGGTGGAGGCAGGCTCTCCCGCAGAAGGAAAACTGGAAGTTGGAGACGTAATTGTCGGAACTGGAACCCAGCCGTTTTCATACGATCCGCGGACCGAACTCGGTAAGGCCATTGTCAGGGCAGAAGCATCGGACGGATATTTGAATCTCCTCCGGTGGAAGGAGGAGGGGATCGACACCGTAACGGTATCGTTGAAAGTCCTGGGCAGTTATTCTCCCACGGCGCCGTTCGACTGCCCAAAGTCGAGAATGATCTTCGAGCAGGGTTGCGAAGCACTCGCGGAAAGGATGAAGCAGAATCCCACTCAAGGGAATCCGATCACCCGTTCCATGAACGGGCTCGCTTTGCTCGCCAGCGGAAAGGAAGAATACCTCCCGATCGTTCGCGAGCAGGTCGAGGGTCTCAAAGGCTACTCGGATCCAGAACGGCGAACGCTGCACTCCTGGTATTACGGGCCCGTCACCATTCTCTTGGCTGAGTATACCCTGGCGACTGGAGATAAGAAATACCTCTCGGACTTAGAACGGCTTACCAGCGAGATCGTTGAAGGCCAAAGTGTTGTTGGTTCCTGGGGGCACCGCTTCATTCAGGGGAATGGAATCCTCAGTGGGTATGGCATGATGAATGCCCCTGGTGTGCCGTTGACAACCTCGTTAATTCTCGCTCGGGCAGCCGGGGTGCAGAGCGCTGAGATTGATAAGGCTATTGAGAAAAGCACCCGTCTTCTGCGCTTCTATGTTGGCAAGGGCAGTATTCCCTACGGTGATCACCGTCCTTGGACTCAGACTCACGAGGACAACGGGAAGAATGGTATGGCCGCCGTGATGTTTAATCTGCTCGATGATGCTTCGGCCGCCGAGTATTTCTCGCGCATGGGCACTGCCTCACACGGCGCTGAGCGAGAAATGGGGCATACAGGAAACTTTTTCAATATGCTGTGGGCGATGCCGTCAGTAGCTTTGTCAGGCCCGCAGGCAACCGGCGCCTGGATGGAAGAGTTTGGTTGGTACTATGACTTGGCGAGAGGCTGGGATGGCACCTATCAACACCAGGGGCCGCCTGAGGAAAGGAAAGATAAGTATGCGGGCTGGGACAGTAGTGGAGCCTACCTGTTGGCTTATGCGCAGCCCTTACGTCAAATCTACCTGACCGGGAAAAAACAAGGGTTGGTTCCTCAAATTAACGAGGCGACTGCGGCTGGCTTGATCAATGACGGTCGTGATTGGAGTCCGCGTTTTAAAAATGAAGTCTATGCGGATCGTGACGAGGACGCTCTTCTCGAAGCTTTGAAAAGTTGGTCTCCAGTCGTTCGAGAACGCGCTGCAATGGCCTTGGGAAAGCTGGAGGAGAGTCCTACCAAGCAACTCGTGGAGATGCTAGAGAGTGGTGATCTTTATGCGAAGATCGGCGCCTGTCAGGCTTTTGCTTTTTTGAAAGGGAAAGCTTCCGATGCTGTGCCGGCACTGACTGACGTTTTGCAATCGGATGATCTGTGGTTGCGGATCGAAGCTGCGGAGGCACTTGCGGCGATTGGGCCGGAAGCGGAATCTGTGATTCCCGAACTGCTCACAATGATGGCCAGCGATGATCCCGAATCTGATCCAAGAAATATGCAGCAGCGCTACTTGTGCTTTGCTCTGTTTGATCGTCGATCGGGCATGTTACGTGGATCTCTGGACGGAGTCGAACGTGACGCTCTTTTTGAGGCTGTGAAGTCAGGATTGCAGAACGAGGATGGTCGTGCCCGTGGCACTATTGCCACGGTCTACAAGCAGTTGAGCTACGATGAGATAAAGCCGATTTTGCCGGTCATCTACGAAGCTATCGTCACTCCTGCGCCCAGCGGTATCATGTTTGCCGATGGCATTCGGTTGAGTGGGCTGGAGTTGCTGGCGGCCAACCATGTTGAGGAATCGATGCCGCTTTGCTTCGAATTGATGGGGATTGAGCGGTGGGGAAAAAAGGATCGGATTAATCGTTGCTTGAAAGCATTGACGCTTTATGGCGGAGCCGCGAAACCGATGATTCCTGTCCTGCTTGACCTCGAGAAACAACTCGAAAACCACAGCGAGGCCAAGTCTCTTGAAGCAATTATCGCACAGGTAGGAGAAGTAATCGCTGAGATCGAAGCCGACGAGAATCCGCCTGAGCTGCGTTCGATCAAGGAGTGATTCGGCGCGCAGCGGTGGGGAATTTGAAATGGCCCCCGAAAAGACGAAGCCGTTGTTCGGGCCGATCATTGGCGATTGGAAGGCCTCGAGAGAAGTGTGATTGGGTCTGGGTTCTCCGGGCTGGTAAAAAAGTTACCAACTGGTGGTAAATGGTGTTCCGTACTTTTGATGGATTGCGGGACTTGGAAAGAATTGTGTTAGTTGTAAGTCGTTAAGGGTAAGTAAGTTAAGATTTTATTTATCAGGGTTGGCACGGGTTATGCAGTAACTGAGACTCGAAAGAGAACAACATCTTGATCAACCAACAAAAATCAGAAAGAAAAACATCATGACTTACAACAAAGTGACCTACCGCGGAGCCAAAACTACTCTTGCTGAAGTAAATGCCGACTTGGTAAAGCCTGCCGAAAAAACTACCGGCCAGATGCAATACCGGGGAGCAAAAGGCGAAGTGTCTCTCGCTTCACACCGCCCCCGCAAGCAAAAGGTGACCTACCGTGGAGCGACTGCAATTATGGAGGTGTAACCATCCGCCTTACCTGAATTAAAAACTCCCACTCGAAAGGCAGCCGGAAACGGCTGCCTTTTTTGATGGTGTAATACGGGAATATAAGATTGCCCGGAATTCGGTTCCGTGGACAATCGAACAGAATGAAAGTTCTCGT
>PKCI01000051.1 GCA_002862135.1 Verrucomicrobiota bacterium
CGCATGGCCACCGACTTGATGCCTGAAGAGCATGTTGCCGAGGGGCTGTTGAAAGCATTCCAGGAAGAAGTCGGATCCATTGAAAATACGACCATGCTCTGGGTGCGCGCCAAGGGTGCCCGGGATGTGCTTTCCAACCGTTTGAATGAGGCCGGTGTGATTCTCGACGAGGCGATCGCCTACCAGGCGGAGTCCGAGACGGCCGACCCAACCGGGGCGGTGCAGAAGTTTAAGGACGATGGTGCCGATATCATCACCTTCACCAGCTCATCGACGGTGGAAGGCTTCTTCGATCTTGGCTTATCGATTCCCGACGAGACCATGATCGCAAGCATCGGGCCGGTGACTTCGAGCACGCTCGCAGAGAACGGCTACGAAGTGGATGCCGAAGCGAATCCTCACAACGTTCCGGCCTTGGTGCAGGCAGTCCTCGAGCTTGCGAACGAGGAGCCGTTCGGTGAAGAGGATGAGGACTTCCTGATCGACGAGGAATATTAGTTCTCAGTGGATCTGGGCTTGTTTTCACCCGAGAGGACCAGTCCGACCAGGAACATCAGGCCGAAGAGGGCGAAAGCCGAAAAGGGTGAGGTCCAACTTAGGCTGCTACGGAAGATGATCACGTTCATTGCGAAGTAGATCAGTGCTGCTACAAAGCTGAAAGGAAGGAACTTTCGCTTGGGGAAGCGGAAGAGGAAGAATGCGATCGCGGCAATGACGAGGACGCCGAATATTCGGCCGACCATGGACCATTGGTCGATGAAGCGACCGCTCTGGATCGTTGCGATGGTGCGTGCCAGCAGCATCGTTTCGGAAAGCACCTCGCCGTAAGCGGTGGTGAACCGGCGATCGTTGTTTCGATCAAATCCGATGACAATCAGGTTGTTGCTGACGGATTCAAATTTGCCCTGGAAGTCAGCGAGGATTCGCTTGGCCACCTCGTCGTCGGCTCCACCGGTGTAGGCCAGTTCGTCGACGGTGAGGCTGGTGAGGTGATAGACTTCCTCCATCTCGCCCGCCTCGTTCTTCTGGAGACCGGTCAGTTCGCGTCCAAGGCCGGAGGCGGGAGGCAGAATAAAAGTGCCGTCTGCTTCGACCGGAATGGTCTGCAGTTCACCAAGTTGGATAATGGGGGAAGCTCCCGAGAGATCGAGAGTCACTTGATCAAGAGCGATCCCGGCGTGATTGGCAATCGCTGCGAGAGTGATAGAAGGGACAACCTGTCCATTGTGGCTGGCGACGAGAGGCACGCGGATTTCGCTCTCGCTGGTCAGGCCGGAGGCCGACTCAATGGTTTTGAAGGCCGGGTCAGCGTTTGCGATAATTTGCGGGTCAGGGAAACGAATAGTGTGGGTGAACGTGAGCAGGTTCGCCGGTTCTCCCTCAACCTTGATGGGTTGAAAGTTCAACGGCTTCTGCTGCGCCTTGTTGATCGATTCATCTGTCACGTTGGTAGCACCGAGAAAGCGGGGGAGCTGCATCGCTGCGTCCTTGAGCGGGACGATATCGGTCTGGTTGAGAACGAGGCTCTCGTCAAAGGCTGGGGTGGGGAGAAACGCGACTGACTTGGGATTCAGCTTGCCGATAAATCCGAGGATGGTGGCGAAGTCGAGGCGTGAGAGCTTGCCGTCGGCAGCGGCTGGCTGGTCTTCCCCGATGCTGAGAGGTTCGTAGTCGTCGGTGATGCGAATGACGGTGACAGCGGGATTGGTGATACTGCCTCCAGCATTGCCGATGCAGAATTCCAGCCAGGTTTTGTCTAGGGAAGCAATAGGGGCGATTTTTCGTGTCTTCAGATTCCACTCGCCAATGATAACGAGAATAAGACCGAAAACGGCAAACGTGATAAAGCGCTGACGCATAGATGGGGGGAACGGGTTCCTGTAAGACCACGAAATCGAGGCTGGGAGTTACGATTTCCTGACCTTCAATACGTGGACTGGCTTGGTGCGTGGGTCAAGGGCCACGAAATTGGTGGAATCACGCCATGTGTAGACTTCCTCATAGATCACATCTTCTACCGCGAAGTCGGTGTCGTAATTGATGCTGAGTTGTTCCAAAGGCAGGTGGATATTGGTTTCCTGGCGATTTTTGGGATCGAGATTGATCACCACGATGACCCGACTGGAACCATCGTCCGACCACTTGTGAAAGGCGATCATCTGCTCATTATCGGCCGGTATGAAGTCGATATTTGCGTAGCTCTGCAGTGCGGGGATTTCACGACGGGCCTTGTTGAGACGGGAAATGAAGGCCTTGATGTTGCCGGGGCCGTCCCAATCGCGGGTTTTGAGCTGGTATTTTTCCGAGTCGAGATATTCCTCGCGTCCGGGAAGGGGGGCATTTTCACAAAGCTCGTAGCCGGAATATATTCCCCAAGAGGAAGAAAGAAGAGAGGCGAGTGCGGCTCGGATCTTAAAAGCGGCAGGACCGGCGTTCTGAAGGTGGTAGGGAAGGATGTCAGGCGTGTTGGGCCAGAAATTGGCTCGGTAATATTCCCGCATCTGCCCCTTGGTCAGCTCGGTGACGTAGTCCATCAGCTCCTCGCGCGTTTCACGCCACGTAAAATAAGTGTAGCTCTGGGTGAAGCCGACCTTGGCCAGTGCCTGCATCATCTTCGGCTTGGTGAAAGCCTCGCTCAGGAAGATGACGTCCGGATTCTCATCGTGAATTTCGGAAATGAGCCATTCCCAGAAAGTGACCGGCTTGGTGTGCGGATTGTCGACACGGAAGATACGAACGCCCTGTTTGACCCAGAAGCGCACCACGTCACGGAGTTCTCTCCAGAGGTCTTTCCAGTCATCGCAGTGGAAGTTGAGCGGGTAGATGTCCTGGTATTTTTTTGGCGGGTTCTCGGCATACTTGATGGAACCGTCAGGGCGGCGGTAAAACCACTCCGGATGCTCAGCGACGTAGGGATGATCGGGGGAGCAGTTGATCGCAAAGTCGAGGGCGATCTCCATGCCGATTTTGCGCGCTTTTTTAAGAAGCCAGGTGAAATCGTCGAGGGTGCCGAGCTGAGGTTCGACGGAGCGGTGTCCACCTTCCTTGGCGCCAATTGCCCAGGGAGAGCCGACGTCACCCGGTAGGCAGTTCACTGAATTGTTTTTACCTTTGCGATGATTGACACCGATCGGATGAATCGGGGGAAAGTAAATGACGTCGAAGCCCATCGCTTTAGCATCTTCAATGCGGGGTAGACAGTCTCGAAAGGTAGAGTGTTTTCCTTTGATACCCTCAGCTGATCTGGGGAAGAACTCATACCAGGCAGAGAACGAGGAAAGTTTTGTTTCGACGATCAAGTGGATCGCATCTGATGAGGTGGCTGCCAATTCAAGATTTGGCCAGCGAGCCAGCATCTCTGCTACTTCCGGGGAATGAAGCAATCCGGGCACGTCAGCCGGGTCGGCCTTCATCAGCTGCGTGGTAAGCGCCTCGATGGCTTGGGCGTCTTCAACCGACTTTCCAGAAGCTGCACGAATGGCTGCGCCCCCCAGAATGACGCGCCCTTCTTCGACCTCCGTTGAAAAGTCTTTCTGGTCACCGGTGAGGCGACGCTCGAAGTCGTGAATCCAACTCAAAAAATCGTCCGCCCATGCCTTGACCTTGATTTCGTAGGGCCCGGTTTTGTCAAAATTCAACGTGGCTTCCCAACGATCGTTGTCGCAGTGGGTCATTGGAACTTCTTGCCATTTTATCTTTTCAGCTGTTCTCCAGAGCAGATTGGCACAGAGGACATCGTGACCATCTTTGAAGATGTCAGCAGAAACGTGGATTACTTCATCGACGACCCGCTTGGTGGGATAGCGACCGTCTTCGACGAGAGGCGCGAGATTGGAAATGACTACGGAAACAGGACGATTCTTGAGGGAAGCCATATAGAGTTGTCTCTGGTCAAGTTCGGCGTCACTATCGACCCGTCAGGCTATTCGCCAAGCCCATTTTGCTTTCGTTTCGGTCTTTGAGGCGGTGACGACTTATTCACTGATGCGTCTGCGCAGAGACTTCTTGTCGGAGCGTTGCTGCTTCTTGCGCCGGGTTTCTGCTTTGCTCGCTTTGGAAGGCCGACGTTTTTGGTAGCGACGAAGGGCACGCTGGCGTCGTGATTCTTGTTGGGCTTCCACGGAGCGGCGTTCGAACACCTCACAAAGCCGATGACGGGCCGTCTCGCGATTTTTCTCGCGAGAGCGCGATTCCTGACAAGTGACTTCGATGCCCGAGGGAAGGTGCTTCAGGTAGACTCGTGAGGATGTCTTATTAATCTTTTGGCCGCCACTGCCGGAACCGAGCACAAAGCGTTCCTGAAGATCCTCCTCGCGGACCTGCCATCGCTTCATTCTTTTTTCGAGAGAGTTCAATGTTTGACGGGAGGTGATCACGGGCTCAATTGAAGGCTGAAACCGCAGAGCTGTAATCTGGTAAAGCGGGGACGAGTTTGTCATCAACCTTTCTCAAACACCAGAATTCTTTGATCGTCTCTTTTTCGGCTCGGCGGAGACCAACCGCATGGTTTCCTCGGAGCTTAGTTGCTGAATTGGTAGGCAGCACGCCTTTCTAAAACCAGTGCCACTTAGTGTCCGGGGCAGGTGAGGGCTCTGCCATTGTCTGATGGTCCCAGCGCTTCAAGAAACGGCACGGCCGATTTGGACCAATCTTCAGGAGATTCATGCTGGCCAGCACCTTCGCCGAAACAGCTGCGCAGCATATCGGTATCAACGATGCCCGGATTAAAAGCAACGGTGGCCAGCCCTTGGGGTAGTTCCTGGGCCAGTGCTTCGGTAAGCCCCTCGATCGCCCATTTGGTGGCGCAGTAGGGCGCGACATCGGGAGACGTGGACCGGCCCCAGCCGCTGGAGAAGTTCACGATGACACCGCTTCCTCTCTCGATCATGGCAGGGGTGAAGTGGCGGATGACATTCGCCGTTCCAGCAATGTTGATGGAGAGCATCTCATCGATTTCTGCTGCGGAAATTTCCCAGAGCGGAGCATTGCGGTTGATGATTGCGGCCCCATTTATGAGCAGGTCAGGAGTTCCGACTTCGGACAGCATCTTTTCGGCATAGCTGGCCACCGCCCGGTCATCGCTGACATCGACTGCTGAGAAATGATGTGGTTTGCCGAGTTGCTCCTGCAATTCAGTCATCAAGACCTCACTGCGGGCACAACCGGTAATGCGATGGCCACGAGCCGCGAAACCCTGAACGAGCGCGCGCCCCAGTCCCCGGGACGCGCCGGTAATAAGGATAAGTCGGGAGTCTGACATCGGGAGAATCGCGGCGCTGTAGCGGCCGAAAAAAAGCAGGAACAAAAAAACGGCAGGAAAATCGTCCTTTTCTGAATTTGAATTTCAGCGCGAAGTTTACGACGCACCTTCAAC